>CAYIDJ010000006.1:0-38135 GCA_964362215.1 uncultured Candidatus Saccharibacteria bacterium | reverse complement strand
CCCCCGCAAGGGGGGAGGGAGTTTTTGTACCGGAAAACGGATCGCGAGGAGTAGCGGCGGAGAGAGCGCTATAGTCAATGGGGTGGCTTTGGGAGGGAGAGGTGCGGGTGGGACGGATTAGTTCCTCGCGGCGTTTGGCGCGGACGGTTTGTCCAATTTCAACTTTGGCGCGGGCGGCGGATTGTTGAGTGGGAGAGGGTGTGTCCGAATGTTCAATGCGAGAAACAGCGGAAGAAGAGGAGAGGGGTAGGCGGGTGATGGGTTTGACTTCGGACTCGCGATGCAAGACGAAAGGGGCGGCTCCGGCGCTGCCGGTTGGCAGGGGTGGGGTTGCAGTATTGGGAGTAGTGGTGCGGAGAAAGTCACGGCGGATGGGGGCGACGGGGCCAGGCGCGGCGGGAATAACAGGAGGGGGGGTGGGGGAAGTGAAGGGGGTGGTAGCGCCGACGGATCCGCCGGTGGGCGGAGTCGGAGTGCCGGGTACAGCAGAGGTAGCGGGGCGGCTGACTTGTTCAAGAGGTTTAGGAAGAGGGCGGGGAGAGATAGGAGTGAGAAAACCTGTCGGAGTGCCAGACATTGCGGTTTTGCCGGTCGGCATATTAGGAGTAGGCGGGCGAATAAGCAAGGAAGAACGCGAAGAAGGAGGAATAGATGCCGCGGGAGCGCGTTTGAGATTGAGAATGTTGGCGGTGGGGACGGGGGGGATAGGTTTGGTTTGAGCGGAGGGAGAAATTAGTTTGGTAAGATTAAGGCGGTCTAAAATGTCGTGGCGAATTTCATCGGCAAGGGTTTTAGCAAGAGACATAGGAAGGCCGGTTTCGGCAGTAATGGAGGCGGACATTTGGTCTAAAGAAATAAAACCCATTACCATCTGCCCGAAGATAAAAAGAAGAATATCTTGATTGTCTTCTGATAACTTTAAGCGGGAGGCAACAGAAATGATTCGGCTCAAGGCGTCGGGGTCAAAGAGGGCGTCTTGAAGAGGAACGGGAAGTTCGTCAAAGCGCTGGTCTATTTGTTCTTGAGAAAAATCTGCCATAAATTATTTGTGATTAAGGGGTGACGGGGGGTGGAGGTGTAACAGAGGAAGATGCAGGGGGTGTTTCCTCTTCTTCCTCATCTTTATCTTTTTTAGATTTTTTGCGGCTGGTGCCGACGGCATTAATGTTTTTAATGTAGTCAAAGAGTTCGGGATTGCGTTTTCTGATTTCTCGTTTCTGTTCGTCGCTTAAATAGCCGATAGCGTCAATCCAACGGAGATGTTCGTTTTTCTTTTTATAATCCTCGCCTTCTTTGTAACTTTTTACGTAATCGTCGGCACTTGTAATGCTCTTACCCTGACGATTAGCGAGGCCGATAATAAGATTATTTTCAACGGGAAGGGTATTAATAATTTTCTCGGCTTGAGTTTTATCCCATCGCCTGTAAGCGGCGGTTCTTTCTGGGGTACCCGCGGCATATTTACTGTCAATTTCGGGAATAGGTAAACCCTTATTATTGCGTTCAGTTTCCAACCATGAAGAAAGGTTGTTAATAGCTAATTGGCGGTCTTTCTTATAATTATCTTGGAAACTCTGGCTTTGAAGATAATTTTTTATTTCCGTATCGGCGACCAGCCAAGAAATGTCGGGAAGAGGAGATGCTTTATCTTTTTCAATAGATGAAAGGAGGGTGTGATTAGCAACTTCGCGGCGGTCGGCTAAACTTAGGTTGCGAGTAAGATGGGAGAAGTGGCTAGGAGGAATATTTTGTATAATTTTAAATAATTCTTCTTCTTCGCCTTCATGTTGGTCATGAATCTGAGTGGCAATTTTAACAATATTAAGGTTGGATAAGTCCTCCGGTTTAGCTTTATCAAAGAAGTCGGTGATGGCTTTGGCGCGGCCTTGAGCGTCCGTGGCTTTAAGATAATTCTCGGATAAAGTTGGGCCTCCCTTGGAAGCGAGATCTTTGACAGCTTTTTCGCCAAAATAGGTTTTGAGAGTATTAACATCAGAAAGATCAAGGTGTTTGAAGTCGCCGAGTTTACCGCGTTTAATGGCTTCCTGTAAGATGGCGGCCTTTTTAGCAGGGTCTATGGCAGTTTGATGTTCAAAGGCAAGTTTGTCGTCGTCAAGGTCTTTGGCAAACTTTTCATACTGCTTAGCGGCTTTGGAGGCGGCGGTGGCTTGGGCTAAACGCATACCTGGTTTGGCAACGAGTTTTTTTAGAAAATTGCCTTTTTCACCCCATTCTTCCATGCGCTCTTCGGTAAAGAATCGGCCGGCGGTGTCGCGGACAATACCGCGGCCGGCGCGGGCGGCGCCGGAGGCGGCGGCATTTACAGTATGTTTCATTCCCCATTTCCGGGCTTTATCAGCCCAACTAATAGCCATACCGGCTCCATAAACACCAAATTTTTGACCAACAACCAAGCTCATATACATAAATCCGATGACGACAATCATGGTGCCAATCTGGCTTAAGGTTTGAGTAAGGGCGCCGGAAGAAGCAAGTTGAGCGTTAACTCCGGCAAGGTTGGACGCAATATCCTGGCTGGCAGTATTGACTGTTTGGATGTTGCGGTTGCTGTCGGTTAAGAAGGCAATAGATAAATAAAGGAAAAACATAGAGATGGGGGCGAAAAAGGACCATTGGAGAAAGCTACTCCACCAACGGCGGCTATAATCAATGCCGGGGAAGATGCCGGTGAACCAAGCGAGAGGGGCTATAATAAGAAGTCCGGCGAGATAAAGGAAACGGGTGATGAGCATAATAGCAATACCGAGGAAAGCGATGGCGGCTAAGACAGTGAAGACGACAATAAAAACGAGGGAGAAAATCTGAACAGAAAACTGGGCGCCGAGATTGGCAAGAGCTCCGGTATCCGGATTAAGAAGAGCACTGATTTGAGTGACGCTAGCCAACTTGGAAGAGAATTCGTTAAAACCTTGGCCTTGAGCGAGACCGAGAGTGGCAAAATGAGCGGTTAAGATGCCGGTAAAATCAAGAATGATACCGGCGATAACAAGGGAGAAGTTGATGAGAAGGGCGGTGATAATAAACTTTCTAAAAAGCGATTTGAAGTTATAAGAACTGTAGTCAATGATGGTGGCAAAAGCGATGACTAAAATACCCAAGACGAAGCCGAGATTGGCAAGATCGCGAGTTAAAACCCAGCCGGTATGAACGACGTTCATATTGACCACCTGCGCGTTTATCTCCAGCGCGAAGGTGATAAGCAGGCCACCAAGATAGAAAATGGCTCCGGCAATGTAGCCGATAAGAAAGACGATAAACCAAACCGTGTTTTGAAGGGCTTTGTTGGCGAGCCATTTAGTGATGCTGCCAACAGCATCGCTGGCAGTTTTTTTAATAGCGATATTAGTAGTGGGGGGACCGACAAGATGTCCGTTTTCATCCCAAGTTCTTGTTACTATTACTTCTTCTGATCCTGGATCAGATGAATCATAAGTTCTTGTTTCTTCCCATTGTCTAGTGGTTAAGTTGTATACAGCATTAGCGGGAACGCCATCAGGGCGAGTTTGAAGAAAAGATAAATTAGGAAAAGAGAAAAATAGAAAAACAAAAAAGAAGGTGAAAACGAGGGTGATTTTCAGCCAGTGTTTTTGGGAAAGTTGAGTGAGTTTAGAGAGCATAAGATGGGACGACTAACAGGGACAGGGAGATTTTTTATGGAGAAAGGAAGCCGGCGGTTTGGAGTTGGGAGATTTTGTCGCGTATAGCATTGAGGTAAGACGGAAGGTTATTGAGGTGGAGCCAGAAGACAGTATTAACGGGGAGACCGAGGAAGTTTTGGCTGGAAGAAAAGGGAGCGACAGATTGCTTAATGGGAGAGGCGGGGTTGATTTCCACAGGAATTTCAACGGCACCATTGTCGGCAGGGGCGGAATTAGAAGAGGTGTTGATGGGAAGTTTATTAAGAAGATCAAAACTGTTATTACCGGGGGTAGTAATGCCGGCTAAGAAAAGCTGATTAAAGACGTCGCGTTTGTTTTGCGCGGAAGAAAGTAAATTATTATCAATATTTACTAACCAGGCATTGCCAGCGGCAGAAACGGAAGTGTTACTAAGTGATCTTTTATATTCGTTAATTTCGGTGGTGCGGCTCAAATTAAAGATATCAAGGACAAAACTATTTAATACACCTTCTATGTAACGTGATGCCTTATATGATTCGCGAGCGACTGCTTCCTGGCTTTCTCGATAAGCGATTTTGCGATTAAGAGCGCCACTATCACTTAAGAGGAGAATATCGTCATTAAGATTATCAAGACGAGAGGAGAGAGACGACAAGTAGGGTTCAATTCTGTTTTTATGGAGATAAAACTTCCAGCTTAAAGAAGGCGAAGGAGGGTTGAGAGTAAGACCGAGGTAGTTACCGCTACCGGTAATGGTACTGTTGTACCGATAACGTAATTCATTTTGGAAAAACTTAAATATTGAGGAATAGGAAGAGGTGATATTACCCGAAGAAGAATAGATATAGCGAAAAATTGCACGTGGAGAATAACAACCGGGTGTTAGTGAAACTGAAATGTAAGCAGCTGTTGTTTTTTCTATAAGACAAGTGTCTGCCTCTCCTGATAACAGATTAATCGGCAAAACATTATTAAGATCAAAGTTTTCGGAAGGAGGGTCGCTAACAGTAAGACCGGCAAGATAGAGATCATAAAGGGATTCTCTTTGAGCGGCAGAGGAGGCCAAAGCGGTGGAGTCACTATTATTAGAAGAAGTGGAAATAATTTCTCCATTAAGGTTATTGAGAATGGATTGAAGCCGTTGTTCAATGTTGTTAATACTGGTGATAAGAGAGGTTCGGGCTTGGCTTAGTCCTGTTATGAGATAACAATTATCGTTCCCGGCGGTACAATCTGTAGCGGAATAACGAGAGATATATAGTGGCCTATTATCCCAAGTTTCAAGAGCGGTTTTAAGGTCATCCAGGTACCAGATAGTTTTTTGCACTTCAATATAAGAGGCGATTTTGTTGTCGCGGTAGGTGGAGGATTCATATTCTAAAGAGTCGTAATCGGAAGAGTCGTCTAGACCATTTATTATATCGGTAACCGTAGTTTCGGCTTGATTCATAATATCTTGTATAAATTGGTTGAGTAAGTCGTCGACGGTGGCATCGGCTGATTGGTTGGCGTCGGGAATAGGAATAATACCGCCGTCGGGTAGTTCGCGATTCTCAATACCTCCAGGAGAATTAACACCGGAGAGTTGACCGTTAGAAGAGTTGGGGGTGCGGCTTTGGACAACGCCAGTTAAACCGCCTTCCTGTTGACTAATAATATCAGTCACTAGTGGTGGTTCGGCAGGGGCGGTGGGAATACCATAATTTTCTGCCAAAGCTTTTTGAGCGGCGCCTTCACCGGCGTTGGCGGCATAATCAATTTCAGAGTTGAGAGCACCAGCTAAGATATCGCCAACGGATTTGCCGGGGAGGGTAATGTTGCAGTTGGCGCCGAGTTGGTCACAGCCTTCCTTGACACCAAGAAATCCGCTGGAGGCAATAGCTTCATTTTTGGCGGCTTCGGCGCGGGCGGCGGCTTTAGTTTCCACAATGTCTTGGGCTATCATATACTTGCCGTAGTAATTGTTTTCCGGAAGCCAGGAGTTGAGATAGGAGTTGTAGTTGAACTCCTGATTTTGGCCGCCACCGACCGGAGAAGGCAAAGGTTCACTTTTAGTTTGGGATTTTTGAGTATCAGAAGAAGATTTGTCACTGGAGGGGGTGGATGGCTCGCCGTTTAGTCGGGCGATGATGAGCTGATCAACCTCATTGCCGGAAGCAAGGAAGCCGGAGCTTTCTAAGTCGCGAATGGCGGTTTGCTTGCCTTGTTCAAAACTCTCATTTTGGTAGGTTTCCCAGTTGGTGATGAAGCGGGGTTTGGAGTCGGTGGAACTGCCACCAGTAACATAGTTAGCAATATTTTGCTGGAGGTAGCGGAGGATTCCGATTTTAGTTTTTTCCTGCTCTACATTTTTTTTCCATTCTTCTTTCATTTCCTTAAGGATATTTTTGGTGTTGTTAGCTATTTTTCTAGTGTTTCTAAGAAGATCCGGATTGGTTTCCCGAACGGGGACGGCAGCGTAGGCGGCGTTAACATTCCAAACGACAGTAACGGCGGTGATAAAGAGGGCGGCAAGAAGTTTAGCGGTTGTGGAAGTTTTGTTATTCATAATTTAAGGCCAAAAAGTTATTCAAATCGTTTTTGAGGTTGACAAATTGGGTATTGAGGAAGTCATTGGACTGAATGGCAACCAGCGCGCCTAAGGGGTCACTTTCGTAGTTTTGAATTTTTTGATAGACAGCCAGCTTGGCTAGAAGCAGAGCCAGTTCCCGCTTATGAAAATTAGTGAGAGGAGTTGGAACCGGCAGAGATTGAAGATCGGAAATGAAACGCTTGTAGTTATGGACAATGACGGCAGTAGCTTCCGAACGGTTATCTAAATCAACTCCATTAAAACTGCCGTCTTTAAAAATATTCTCAAATTGCTGGAGATATTGATCGATGGCTACCGAGTCAGAATCAGAGGTGATTTTAATCTGGGAGTCGGTAATTTTCGGAATGAGGGATTCGGGGTGGAAGTCGGACAGTGTTTGGTTGGTTATTTCCTTTATTTTTTCCTGGTTATTTATAGGGATACCGGATTGAGAAGAATTGATAGTTTCTTGAGCTAAAACATTAACGAGTTTAGCGGTTAGGTTGCTTTCGCCGGTGTCGCCTAAGGCGCGATAAGTGTAGCCGGTTAAAGCGGCGACGGCTTCGTTCTGGCGGTCTTGTTTTATCTGCCAGCGGCCGATGGTGTAGAAGGCGGTCAGCAGAAAAACGGCGGCGGCGAGCGCAAAGACGACGAGCTTAGTTGTCCGCGAAAAACTCTGCTCCATAGTGATTTAATTATAGCATCAGGGACAGTAGGAAAACATCCACAAGAGGGAAACTTTAAATAAATTCAAAATTTAATCCGCCAGCTGGCGGACAAAACTCAAAATAAGATGAGGGGCGCTAAAAAGAGAGGGCGGAATTAAGCTTGAGAAGGAGTTCAAAATTTAGGTTTTGGGGGCGGGAATTGGGCGGAAGAGAAAGAGAAGAGAGAGCTTTGGATATTTCCGCTTTGGGGAGTTTTAGTCCGCGAGTAAGGTTATTAACCAGAAGCTGACGAGGTTGAGTAAAAGCGGCGCGGACAAGGCGGAAGTAGCGTTCGGCTTCGGCGGGCGAGCCGATCTGGGGACGAAGAGAGATTTTGATAACAGCGGAATCAACTTTTGGAGATGGAGAAAACTGGCCGCGGGGAATGGAGAAAAGAGTTTCGGCTATCCCCCACCAGGCGACCGAGGCGGCGAGCAGATTATAACGGTTGGGGGGCGGGGTGAGACGGGCGGCGACTTCTTTTTGGATAGTCAGGACGGTGAGACGCGGAGGACGCGGTAATTCCCCTATCAGACGGAGAAGACGGCCGGTTAGGTAGTAAGGAATGTTGCCCGCTATCTTATAAAAAGAATTTTCAATTTTCAAATTACAATTTTCAATTGAGGTAGTTTGCTTCGCAAACTTTGATTTGAGGAGGTCGCGGATGTCGGAGTTTATGATGGTGATATTAGAGTCGGAGGAAAATTTTTTCTCAAGAGCAGAAGCGAGGTGTGGGTCTTTTTCCACGGCAATTATCCGGCATTTTTTGTTAGCGGCCCGCAATTCAGTGGTTAGTTCGCCGTGGCCGGGGCCGATTTCAATAATAAGATCGCCGTCGGAGGGTTCGGCGGCGGCGGCGATTTTTTTGAGAATATCGCGGTCTTTGAGGAAGTGTTGGGCTAGGCGGGGCATAAATAAAGTTTAAAAATTAAAAATCAAAATGAAAAATAATTGTAGCCCGCCTAATGCGGGCTTTGATTTTATAATTATCTAATTTTGAATTTTGATTTGTCACTTTGATATTTGATATTTACATTTTCAATTTTTATCAGCCGCAGCCACACATAGAGGTAGAGGGGTCGTAGAGAGCGTTGGCGAAGCCGCGGCAGGTTTGGTTCAGACAGCCGAGTTGGACGTTGCAGGAGCCGGCATAGGGGCCGCAGTCGGCGCGAAAGCTGCAGCCGTGGGAACACCATAGGCCGGAATTGCAGGAAACGGCGGGGGAGGAGGGGCCGACAGCGAGATTGCCGGGGGCGTCATCACGATAACACAGTCCCCCACCGGCGGAAGAGACCCAGCTGGCGCGGGCGATGGGCGCGCTGAACAGATTGGTGAGCAGGTGTTGGAAGGAGAAAGAAAGGTCACCGATGATTTCCTGACGCTGGGCGTCTTTCAAGGCGGGGGCGGCAGAGAGATTATTTTTAAGTTCGGCATATTCGGAGTCGGATAAGGAAGCGATGTTACGGTAGGCGGTGGTGTAGTCGTTTAAGAAAGTCCAGATGGAGGCTTCGGTGTCCAGAGAGTAGTTTGAGTTTTCAGAAAGATAGTCGCGGGAAACGAGAAAGTCGCGGGTGTCGGCTAAGGAGGCGCGGTAGTAGTCAGGCCAGAGTTTATTGAAAATAGTTGATTCGTCAACGGGAGCGGGTGAAGGTGAGGTGAATGGTGAAGCGGCGGCGGGCGCGGGAGAAGAAACGGCGAGATTAGAAGGTGTTTCGCCTAAGGGATTAGTTACAAAAGGAGAAAGGAGACGAGTTAAAAGAGAGGGGGAGGAAGAGCGCGGGGGTTGGTTAATAGGCAAGGGAGTAGTAACAGGAAAAGAGAGAGTGGGAGCAGAAGATGGGGTAGATACGGAAACAGCAGGAATGGAAGGCGCGGGCGCGGAGGAGGGCACAAATTGGTAGCTTATGACGATGGCGGCAGTGACAGCGATGACTAAAAGGAGTTTGGAGAGCATAAATATATTATAATACAATTTGCGAAAAAATGGGGGGTGACTTGCTAATATACTCTCGCTACCGTCCATCTCCCCAGTTCCGATAGCTTCGCTATCGAGAATCCTCGATTTCTGCAAGCAGAAATCGGGACGAGGAGATGGACTACGCCTCGCCCTCGCTCCCAAGCACTCAAATTGGGAAATTTAAGTGCTTGAACCATGCCCGCTCGGGCTCGGATGCGCGCTTGAGTATATTAGAAAGTCGCCCTTAGCTCAATTTTATTAATTCTTTTGGGAGAAGTTAAATAATATGGTAGTTACCTTACGGTAACTTTCTATCCACAAAATAACGATTTTACCGAAAGAAGAAAATCAGACGCTGATGAAGCGCTCTTCGTTATTAAGGTCTCTTAAAACATTAAACTCGGCGTTAGAGGCGGGAATTTCGGAGAGAAAACGGGAAGGGATACCATAAAAACTAATTAAAAGCTCGCGGCGGGCACGGGTCATGGCGACATACATCAGGCGGCGTTCTTCCTCTATGTCGGCAGAGGTTTTAAAAGAGCGTTCGTGAGGAAGAAGACCCTCGGAAGCGCCAGCGATAAAAACGCGGTCAAACTCCAGGCCTTTGGCTAAGTGGATAGTCATAAGGTTTAAGGGGAGAGAGTCGGCAGAGCCGGAGCGGCGGTCGGAACTTTCAAAGAGAGAGATTTTTTCTAAAGCGGAAGTAAGGTCGCTGAAGCCGGAAATAAAGGCGGAGAGTTCGGCGACGTTTTCTAGACGCTCATCGGCGTTAACGAAGCGGCGAGTAAGCAGATCGGCATAATCAGCGGTGGTAAGAATGAAGTTCAGAAGCTCGCCCGGAGGAAGAGAGGTGGCGTCGGGAAGAGAGGCGAGAAGGCGGCGGGCGGCGGGGCGGTACAGGTTCTTGGTCAGTCGTTCACAGCTGATGAGGTCGCGGGGGTTAGCGGCAAAACGCAAGGCGGCAACGAGGTCGCGTATTTCCAGACGCTCATAGAATTTGAGGCCGCCGAAAATACTGTAAGGGAGACCGGACTCAATAAGAGATTGTTCCAACGGCCGAGATTGGGCGTTAGTGCGATAGAGAACGGCGGTGTCCACGCGAGGGGCGGAAGCGACGCGACTGGCAATCCAGTCAGCTTCAGAAATCTCGTCTTCATGTTCCTGAATGCTAACCGGCAGACCGGCGGCGCCGGCGGTCCATAATTTTTTATGGCGCTGGATTTTATTTTGGGCAATAACAGCGGAGGCGGCGGAGATGATGTGGCCAGTGGAGCGATAATTCTGGTCCAAGACGACAACGTGCGTTTCCGGAAAGTGGCGGTCAAAGTTAAGAAAGTTGCGGAAGTCAGCGCCGCGGAAAGCATAGATGGCCTGATTATCGTCTCCGACAACAGTGATGTTTTGGTCGGGTCCGGAGAGAAGCTTTACCAGTTCAAACTGGGCAGTGTTGACGTCCTGATACTCGTCTACCAGCAAGTGCGAGAAGCGGCGTTCATAGCGAGCGCGAAGAGCGGAATCAGAAGACAGTAGCTCAACCGGTCTAACTAAAAGGTCGTCAAAGTCAAAAGCATTATTGGCGGCGAGGCGTTCTTCATAAAGAGGAAAAATGTTATATAGAACGCGATTGGCCGGCTCGGAAGAATTGAGAAGAGAATCGGCGGAGAGAAGTTGGTTTTTGAGGCAGCTTAAGCGGGAAAGAAGAATAGCGGCGGAGGCGCGGCGATCGGAGACACCTTGTTCTTTGAGAAGATTAGTGAGGACACGTTTAGAATCATCGCGGTCATAAATGGAAAAAGAAGGTAGACGGCCAAAACGGCGAGCTTCGCTTTTTAAAATACGAACGCCGAAGGCGTGAAAAGTGCCGATAAACGGAGAAGAAGAATTGAGGACATCGGAGAGGCGGCGGCGCATCTCACCGGCGGCCTTATTGGTAAAGGTAATGGCCACTATTTGGGAAGGTGAAACGCCTTTTTGAATCAGAAAGCGGAGGCGGGCGGTTAAAGTCGCGGTTTTGCCGGAGCCGGCGCCGGCAACAATCAAAAGAGGCCCATTTATAGGGCTATTTACCGCTTCTTGTTGACGGGGAGAGAGGTTAGGGAGTAAAATATTGGCGTTATTCATACACTACTTAAAAAAACAATCCGCCTTGTTAAAAACCCTTTTATCCCGGGAATGCTATTGGTAGTGGCTTTAATAGGGGTAAGTTTGGCGGCGGGGGCGGCGGGAGCGGCAGAGGCGGCATACTCCAGTCCGGTTTTAGGAGGACCTATCTATAATAGCAACAATGGGGCGGCTTTGATAAGTGAAGGGATTGTGGAAACAGCGGGAATGAGGACGGATGACAGCGTAAACGACTCGCCGTTTATAAACAGCGCGGCGGTGATGGCAGAAGGAGGAATACGAAGAGAGGGAGAGGTGAGCGGCTATCGCCTGCCGGAGATAGGCGGCTATTTTATAATGCCGACTAACGGCTGGAACTGGGGGCAGCTGCATTATAACAACGCGGTGGATATCGCGGGGGTGTGCGGAAGCGAGGTGTACGCGGCTCAGAGTGGGGCAGTAAGTGAGGAAGCAGGAGAAGGATGGAGTGGCGGATATGGCAGTTATGTGGCGATAGAACATCCGAACGGGACAAAAACGCTTTACGCTCACACCAGCAAGAATTTGGCGACAGCGGGAGACTTGGTGATGCAGGGAGAGGTAATCGCCCTGACCGGCAACACGGGCAACGTCAACGGCGAGACCGGATGCCACCTGCACTTTGAGGTGCACGGAGCGGCGAACCCATTTGCGAAGTACTAAATAAAGTATAAACCAAAGAAGAGCCCGAGGGCTCTTTTTTGTTTTTATTCTGGGTCTTTGAGGCGGTAGGAGAAGGCCTCTTTGAGATGAGCGGCGGTGACGGAGGCGGAGTTTTCCAAATCGGCGATGGTGCGGGAAACTTTGAGCAGGCGGTAGTAGCCGCGGGGAGAGAGAAGAGAACGGGAGATGGCTTTTTTGACAAAGTCCTCGCTTAAGGCATTCAGTTTGATAAGCTCGTCGCACTCGCGGGAAGTGAGTTCGGCGTTGGTGAAGAGCGGACGAGAGAAAGAGGAGAAGCGTTCGTGCTGGCGGGCGCGGGCGGCGAGGACTTGGTTTAAGAGACGAGAGGTTTCGGTGGTGGAGGAAAGAGAGGGAGGATCAAGAAGTTCAGAAACGGAAAGGCGAGGCACGGTGAGTCCCAAGTCAATTCGGTCCAGAAGAGGCCCGGAAAGTTTTTTCTGGTAACGGATGATATCATAGGCGCCGCAACGACAGGCACGTTCAGGATCGCCCCAGAAGCCGCAGGGACAGGGATTCATAGCGGCGATAAGCGTGAAGCGGGCGGGGAATTCCAGAGTGCCGCGGGCACGAGAGACGGTGACGGCGCCGTTTTCCAGCGGCTGGCGCAGGGATTCCAAAACATCACGATGAAATTCGGGCAGTTCGTCCAGAAAGAGAACGCCGCGGTGCGCCAAACTAATTTCACCCGGACGAGGCGAGGCGCCGCCGCCAATGATGGAGACGGCGGAGGCGGAGTGGTGAGGAGAACGGAAAGGACGAGAAGAAATAACCTGGCCGCGGTTTAAGCCGACGACGCCATAGATTTTGGTAACTTCCACGGCTTCGGCGGCGGTAAGCGGGGGCAGGATGGAAATGAGCGCCTGTGCCAGCAAACTTTTGCCGGAGCCGGGAGGGCCGACCATAAGCAGGTTGTGGCCGCCGGCGGCGGCGATAGCGAGGGCGCGTTTGGCGTGAGCGTGGCCGCGGACGTCGGATAAATTAATGGCCGACGGAGCGGCGGTAAGAGCAGGGGGTGGGGGCGAGGGGGGAGCCGGAAGGCGGCCTTCTAGAATGTTTATAACCTGGGAGAGGTCGGAAACCGGCACGAGAGTGAGTCCGCTGACCAGAGCGGCTTCGGCGGCGTTGGCGGCGGGTAAAAAGAAGCGGTTAAATCCGTGAGCGCGGGCGTGTTCAACGATGCTTAAAGCGCCGAAAACAGGGCGGAGAGCGCCGGAGAGAGCCAGTTCGCCGATAAAGAGGTCACGGCTCTCCCCTACCGGACGAAGCTGGCCGGAAGCCAGTAAGTAGCCCACCGCTATCGCCAGGTCATATTGAGAACCGGTTTTCTTAATGTCGGCGGGAGCGAGATTGACGGTGATTTTGCGGTTTTCCTGATTGGGCGGTTTGACGCGGCTGTTTTTAAGGGCGGAGTTGACCCGCTCGCGGGCTTCGGAGAGAGCTTTGTCGGCTAAGCCAACAATGTTAAACGCGTGGAGGCCGACATTGATGTCGACCTCCACTTCCACGAGCCGGGCGGCGACGCCGTCAAGCTCGGCTGAATAAACCTTGGCGACGTCGGCCATCAGTTAGCAGAGACAAGTTCGTCTTCAATTTCCGCCAGACGATTTTTGAGAGATTGTTCTATACCAAGATTCAAGCCGATTTCCGCCGTTTCGTGCGATTCTTCATCGCCGGCATCAACATCGGAACCGTAATCGGCGCGGCGCGACTCAATTTCCGCCAGACGACTAATGGTTTCTTCTTTTTCCTTCAGTAACTCCTGGCGTTTCGTTTCATCCATAATCAGAGATTAGAGGTTTGGATAAGAGGAATGACTTTTTGAGCGCCGGGGTAAGAAGTGACGAGCACAAAATAGTCGCCGATCCAGAAGTAGTTAATGACGGCGCCGGAGGAGTAGGTTAGATAGCGAGTGGGAATGTCCACATTTACCTGGCCGTCTTTGAAACCAGCGGCGGCGGGGGTACCGGAGTCGGCAAGGAAGAGGTTGGGTAAAAAGATAGAACTTTCCAGCGCGCGCACTTGAAAGCCAGCGTCAACTAAACTGGCGGAGGATTTAAGTTTAGCAATAAAACCGGGCCAAGATTTTAGGTTGTTATCAACATAAACGAAAGCGGTAAAGTCGTCCGCGAAGATGGCGGCGGCCGTTTCGGAAGTAATTTCCGGAATGAGCGTGTTTAGAAAAATACTCCAGGCGCCCGGTTCACCGAGAGCGTTTTGAACTTTAACTTCCATAATAGAATCGGGGACAAGAGCGGAAGCGGAAGAAAGGGCGTTAGCCAGATCCGAGCGGAAAGTGCCAATGACGGGAACGGAGAGAGAAGGAAGAGAGGCATCAAAATTGACGAAAGAAGAGTGGACGAGGGGCGGAGGGGCGACGGGGGTGACAACAACAGCCGGAGCGGGAGAAGAAAGAAGTTCAAGGGCGGGAGAAGACGAGAAAAACAGAGGATAAATGTAGATATAGCCGACCCAAATCAAAGCGGCAACGGCAACAACAATGCCGATAATCAAACTGATTTTTTTAAAGTCAGCGCCGCCGGAAGGAGCGGGGGTGGCAGAGGCGTCGGCAGGATTGAAAATTGACTCTCCGCTTGAGGATGGAGGGGAAGGAGGCAGGCCGAAGTTGTTAGGAGAGGGGGGTGGAGGAATGGGGGGGGGAAGGTTAATCGGTTCGGGAACAGAAGGAGAAGAAGGAACGGACTGCCCGAGATTAAACTGGGAAGGAAGGGGGGTGCTGCCGCCGGACTGTTTAATTGATTGAATGTCCGACTGCTGGGTACGGATGTCAACGGAACCGGAAGAGGGCGGAGGAGGAACCTGACCGCCGCTAGATGGCATGGGATTTTGGTTTTCCATAAAGAGGTTGCGAGTTAGAGAACTCTTTTAATTTTAATCGCAAGGGGAATAACCCTTTTTTAAATTATAACCCCCTTTAATAAGGAAGGATAGAAAAATTGTGGATATCTTAATAAACAAACAAGAGAGGGAACTATTTTTCGGAGAGGGCTTTGAGAGAGAGGCCGACACGGCCGTTTTCAATTTTGACAACTTTAGCGCGGACGAGGTCCCCTAATTTGACGACATCCTCCACTTTTTTAACGAAGCCGTTTTTGAGTTCGGAAACGTGAATCATGCCGTCACGGCCGCCGCCTAAGTCAACGATGGCGCCGAATTCCATGATTTTAATAATCTTGCCTTCAATAATTTCACCGATAGCAAACTCGCGAGTAATATCTTTGACTTCGGCGAGGGCCTTATTCAGAGAGTCGGCGTCGAGGCCGCCAATAAAGACGGTACCGTCATCCTCAATATCAATAGTGGCGCCGGTGCGGGCAATAATGCCGTTGATGATTTTGCCGCCGGGACCAATAAGTTCGCCGATTTTTTCGGGATTAATTTTGAGAATGAAAACGTGCGGAGCGTAAGGAGAAATTTCCGGACGGGGCGAGGCGATGGCGCCGGTCATAACATCCAAGATTTCCAAACGGGCGCGGCGGGCTTGAGCGAGGCCCTCGGCTAAGATATCGGGGGTGATGCCGTTCACTTTGACGTCCATTTGCACGGCGGTGACGCCGTCGCGAGTGCCGGCCACTTTGAAATCCATATCGCCGTAGTGGTCTTCCGGACCTTGGATGTCGGTCAAAATTTTATAAGCGCCGCCGGAGCCGGTCATAATGCCCATAGCGATACCGGCGACCGGCTTTTTGATAGGCACACCAGCGTCCATAAGAGACAGACAACTAGCGCAAACGGTAGCCATAGAGGAAGAACCATTGGAAGAGAGAATTTCGGAGACGACACGCACGGTATAAGGAAATTCGTCTAGAGAGGGCATAAGAGGGCGGAGGGCTTTTTCCGCCAGAGCGCCGTGGCCGATTTCGCGGCGGCCGGGAGAGCGGAGCGGTTTAACCTCGCCGGTGGAGAAGGGCGGGAAGTTATAGTGGAGAAAAAAATGTTTTTTAACGGTGTCGGCGGCGGTTTCTTCCAGTTTTTCCTGGCCGGGAGGAGCGAGAGTGGTGGTGGCGAGCGCCTGGGTCTCGCCGCGAGAGAAGAGGCCGGTGCCGTGCGGACGATCAAAAATATGGACGGCGGCGGAGAGAGGACGGATGGCGTCCAAGGCGCGGCCGTCAACGCGGCGGCTGTTTTCCAGAGCGGCCTTATGAACAGCGGCGGAAACTTCAGTTTCAAAAATAGCGGGAAGGCGCTGAAGGTCGTCTTCGGTCCAGTTGCCGGAAGCGAGTTCTTTTTCCAATTCCTGACGGAGAGTGGAGAGTCCGGCTTCGCGCTCGCTTTTATCGGGAAGAAAAAGAACGGAGTCCAAGCGGTTAGAAAGGAAGGAGTGGACAGCATCAACGAGAGGGGGCGGGGGGGTGGGAAGAGAGATATCGGCTTTGGGTTTGCCGACAGATTTAATTATATCTTCCTGAAAGGCAATGAGTTTATTGATGGCGGTAACGGCGGTTTTAAGTCCCGAGATAATGTCGTCTTCGGCGGATTCGGAGGCGGCGACTTCAATCATATTGATTTTGTCGCGGACGCCGGCAAAAAAGGCGGAATAAGAAACAACGCCATTCTTTAATTGGGCGAGAGTGGGATTAATAACGAAAGAGTCGCCGATTTTGGAGACACCAACGCCGCCGACCGGACCAGCCCAAGGGATGTTGGAGATAGCAAGAGCAGTGGAGGCGGCGATAAGAGAGACAAAGTCGGGGTCATTGTCTTCGTCAAGGGAAAAGGTGGTAATAATGATTTGAACTTCGCGGCGGAAGGCCTCCGGGAAGAGGGGACGGACAGAGCGGTCAATAAGGCGGCTGGTAAGGGTGGCTTTGTCGGAGGAGCGCCCTTCGCGACGGACAAAACGAGAACCTAAAATTTTGCCGGCGGCATAAAATTTTTCCTCGTAGTTGACGGTTAAGGGGAAAAAGTCGCCGAGAGCGTCAGATTGACTTATAACGGCGGTGGCTAAGACAATAGTTTCGCCATAGCGAGCCAGCACGGCGCCGTTAGCTTGACCGGCTAAACCGCCGATTTCTAAATGAAGGGGGCGGCCGGCAATATCAACGGAGAAAGTTTTAGTTTTTGACATAGGAGTATAATTTAACGCTTAATATCAATCTTTTTCAATACCCGCGGCAGCGCCTCCAGATTTTTGAAAGAGTCGGCGGCGTCCTT
Source organism: uncultured Candidatus Saccharibacteria bacterium (assembly GCA_964362215.1). Classification (GTDB taxonomy): domain Bacteria; phylum Patescibacteriota; class Minisyncoccia; order UBA6257; family XYB1-36-10; genus CAYIDJ01. Next base: position 21,263 of record CAYIDJ010000006.1, on the reverse strand, counting down.
GAGGCGAGAAGAGGAACTGCCTTTGAAGCCGGCGACCTCAACGCGGCGACTAAGACCGAAACGCAGGTACTCAATCAGCGGCACGAAGTCGCCGTCGCCGGTAACAAGAATAACGACGTCCAGCGAGGGGGCAAGGCGGATGGCGTCAACGGCCAGTCCCACGTCCCAGTCGGCTTTTTTGGCGCCGCTGCCGAAAACTTGCAGGTCTTTGACTCGCAGTTCCAGGCCGGATTTTTCCAGCGCTTCAAAAAAAGAGGCCTCGGTGCGGCCAGTGGTGCGGGAGACGGTGGACTCCAAAACAGTGTCGCTTTTGACGACATAAGCCAAGGCGCGGATGAGTTGACGCCGGCCGACGAGGTTGCGAATAAGTTCCTTATAGTTAACGCGGCTGTGGTGGATATTCTTGGCCGAGTGATAAAGGTTCTGAATATCAACGAAGATGCCGACTCGTTCCGGTTGATGTTTGGTTTTAGCCATGAGAATAGGACGACGGCGCGCGGACAACAAAGAAAAGAAAATTAGGCCTTATTTTTGAGGCCCAGTTTTTTAACTAATTTGCCGTAGGCAACGGGATCGCTTTTAGTCAAATAATTTAAAAATTTCTTGCGTTGGCTGACCATCTGTAGAAGGCCGCGGCGGGAGTGGTTGTCCTTGCGATTTTTCTTGAGATGGGACTGAAGCTCGTCAATACGGCGGGAAAGGATAGCGATTTGCACTTCGGCGGAGCCGGTATCGCGGTCGTGCTTCCTGACTTCTTTGGCGGTATTAGCTTTTTGCCGAGAAGTTAACATATATTAAGTAGTATACGGTAAAATTTTGGATAAGTCAAAAGGGAAGCTCGCTGTACCGGATGAAGATTATGGTGTGAAATAAGCTAGGATGTGCAGGCGCCGGTATCTTACTTAGTGAGACACGGATATTTTCTGGCTAGAAAATTCCTCTGACTCGCACCGCCGTGCTCCGCGCGGTCTCACTAAGTAAGATACCGGCGCCTTTGAGTTTTAGAATTCACACTTAACTTATCTGGTATGGACTCGCGGGAGTTGGTAATTAGAGAAGTGGAATTCGTGTATTTGGGGATGGTTGGTGGGGAGGGCGTAAATAAATAGGAATTTATGCGGCCCAATAAAGACAAACGCTAAGGAGACTCTCGCCAAGGCGAGAGTCGATCTACGATGCAACCACGTAAATAAATAGGAATTTATTTACGTGTCGCACAATGTGATAAAATAAAGAAGATGAAAGACCAGTCCCCTATTGAGAAATATCTGGACGATTATTTAAGCCACTTGGAAGTAGAAAAAAACCGTTCAATAAAGACGCGGGAAAATTACGGACGGTATTTGGCGGTGTTTATGAAGGATACGGGCATAAAGCAACCGGAAGAGATAACGGCGGAGGTGGTCAGCAACTGGCGGATGAAGCTGGCGCGGCGGCCGTATAAAAAAGTGACGCAGTCGTATTACATAATTGCGCTGCGCAATTTTCTTAAATATTTAATAAGGCGGGACGTGGAGACGCTTTCACCGGACAAGGTGGAATTACCAAAGGTGCCGGCGAGACAGATTGAAACCATTAGATACCAGGATTTGGAACGGATGCTAGTGACGCCAAAGACGGTGACGATAAAAGGGAGGCGAGACAGGGCGATTTTGGAGGTTTTGTTTTCCACGGGACTGCGGGTGGCGGAATTATGCGCGCTTGACCGGTATGCAAATTTAGAGCGGGGGGAGATAACGGTGCGGGGAAAGGGAGAAAAACTGCGAGTGGTGTTTTTATCGGATAGAGCTAAGGGGTCACTGAAAGAATATTTGGATAAACGGACGGACGCGGAGGAGGCAATGTTCGTGAGTTACACGAAGGCGGCAGCGCCGAAGACGCTGGGGAGAATTACGCCGCGGGCGGTACAACGGCTGGTGGACAGATACGCGAGAGCGGCTGGCATCGGACAGAGAGTACATCCGCACTTGGTGCGGCACGCGTTCGCGACGGACTTGCTTATAAACGGGGCGGATTTGCGGAGTGTGCAGGAGATGCTGGGACACGCCAATATTACAACGACACAAATATACACGCATTTGACGAACCGCGAACTTAAGGAAGTACACCGCGCGTTTCACGGAAGAAGAAGAGAGTAAAAAATGCCACAATTTTTTATAAATAAGGCGAGGGCGGCGTTTGGAACGATGAGCGACCTGGCGGGGCCGCTGGTTTCCTGTACCGATCAGTGCAGTTTTTGTGATTTAGTGGCGACGGGGCAGAACGTTATAAATTTTATCACTGATTTAGCGGTGATTTTAGGGACGGGGGCGATTATAATCGGCGGAATTATGATGATTATCTCCGGCGGGTCGGAGAGCAGGTATGGGCAGGCGGTAAAAATTATAAAGACGGCATTACAGGGAGTTTTTATACTGTTCGCGATTGGAATAGGTTTGAATACTTTGTTTTATGAGATATTGGGACAGACGGGTACGTGGACGGAGATAAACTGCGATGGGGTCAGGCAGATAACAACAAGTTCTGGAAATAATGTGGGTGAGGTTGGCGGCGACACAGGTGGAAATGGGCAGTTAATAGAGGGCGGACAGACAATAGATACGGGGGGAGGATTAAATACAACGGAAGGCGGAGAGGTGACGGACGTGGGAGGTGGAGAACAAGTAACAGCTTTTCCGATTGATAGTGGAAATCAAGGCGGAACAGGCGGGGAGGCAACAATAATAACGACGGTACCACTGACAATTGAGTCAATTTCGGAGTGGATTGGAGAAGAGAGGCCGGTGGTTTTAAGAGTGGCGGGAGGAGCGCCGGTTGAGTTTAGAATAACAAGACAAAACGGAGAAGTGGTTACCGACTGGCAAATAGGAAGAGAAGATAGCGGACGGCAGACGCTTGAGTTACCATTAGAAACCGGCGCTTATCAATGGCAGGTGCGGTATCAACAAAATCCAGAAATAGTTTCGGGGGTGGGTTCGTTTAGTGTGGATAGAGAGCTGCCGGATGGAACAGCGACGGCAAATATAAATCAGCAGACGGGATTGGTAAACGTTCAAGGTAATTTTAACGATCAAGGAGGGTCTGGTTTGGGAAATGATTTTATAACAACAGTGGAAAAAAAGAAAAATAATGATGAGTGGCAGGCGATAGAGACGCGAACGGCGAGTTTTAGCGACAACCAAATTGAGCCGGGGGCTGCCTATAAATATCGCTATACGATTACGGACAGAGCCGGAAATATAAAAAGTATAGAAAGCAATACAGTAAATTATGAAAACATGGAGGCGGTAGTAAGTATAGAGAATAGAGAGGGAGAGGCGCCGCTCACAGCCAGAATAAATGTAAGGGTGAGCGGAAATGCGGCCGGAACGATAAATTATACCGTGTATTGCGACAGTCCGGCGGAGAATTATGATTATAAATTTGACGCGGTGAATGACAGAGTAATGAATTTTGATTGCCGATATGGAAAAGTAGGGACATACGCTCCTCTAGTGATAGTTGAGCAAAGCACGTTCCGCAGAGAAATCACCGACTCTGTTTTAGCACAACGTCCAGCACCTAATCCAATATTTGGCACAACCAGCTGGATGACTTATGGATTTAATTATTATCCTTTAGATAAAATTGATAAGGTGTTGGAAGTAATGGAGGTGGCGGGAATAAGCGTAATTCGTACTGACTTTAAGTGGTTTAATATAGAGACATTAGATAGTTCACAGTCGTTGTTTAATAATAATATCCTAATACCAGATTATGATTATGACGCGGTAGTAAATAAGATAAGAGAACACGGTATAGATATATTGGGGTTGATAACGGAGGTGCCGCCGTGGGCAAGTTCGCATCCGGCAGCAGACACTTACCGTGCGGCGGCTACTACTAATGAGAGATTAGTTGTTTACGGGTCACTCTCCCGTGATGTCGCAACCGAGCTTCATAATACGGCGCCGCTTAATAATCAAGATTTTGAAAATTTTGCTTATAAGCTGGCGAATCATTTCCGAGGAAGAGTGAGGTACTGGGAGATACTAAGCGAGCCGAACCTTAATTCTTTTTTCAAGGATTACAGAAGTAATCCGAGAGAAAACCATGAACTTTATTTTGAGATGCTGAAAGCAGCATATACTGGCATAAAAAGAGCGGACCCGAGTGCGGTGGTAGTGATGGGAGCAGTGTCCGGTAATGGTTTAACGGAAGGAATTACAGAGGGGCAAGATTTTAATGTCGGCGGAGAAGATGATTTTCTGCGGAAGCTTGTTCAGTACCATAATGGAGAGGTGCTTAATTATTTTGACGTGTGGAATTTACATCCTTACGCTTGGGGACTTGGAAACAACGAACGAGGAAACATTGAAAGAGTAAGGAGTAAGTTAACCGCCTTTGGAGCTTTTCTTAATGAGTTAAGGGGGCAGTATGGGGTGATAGCAAATAAACCGGTATGGCTGGGAGAGTTGGGTATAAGCAGTTGGTGGTTAGAAGAACCATGCTTAACTTACCAACCATTAGAGGGGTGTGTGGGGGGACTATCAAATAGCGATGCGGAAAATTATAGGGCGGAGATGGCGCAAAGATATTATTCTTCCCTACCAAGCGAGTTTCCTTTTATACAGAAGATACTGTGGTATATATTTGACCCATCGCCGACATTTAGCGTTTTTCAAAACCGAACTGAAGAAGAAGGATTCACATTAGCCAAGTGGTCGGCGGCGAGAGGAGATTTTGACCTGACAAAGACGTTTTGTGATTTAGTTTATTCTATGAGCAACAGGAGAGTGGAGGGATGTAGCGGAGAATAATATTTTTAGTGGGGACGGTGGAAGTTGAATCCACACGGGCTTGCACTCATAGCGCCCTAAACGCTCATTTGATTAAGAACCTACCAGTTTCACTGCGTCTCTAATACGCTGTTTCTAATATGCTTATATTTTTATCGTATTTGTTACGATCGTGATAAATACGATATAATGATAAGTAAATAAATAAGATAAAACATGAAAGGGGAAAAAATTTTAGCGACGCTGAAAACAATAAAAGAAATCGGAGAGGATGGCGCTACTCTCTTAGAGGCGTTTTTGAGGGCAGGATATGGGGCATCTTTGAGAAAAATAGAATTTGAAAAAAGAAATATAGAAAGCAGAAAATATAATGAAAGGATAAATAGAGAATTAAGAGCGAGACACAGGGATTTAATCTATGGGCTTAAAAAAGACGAGTTGATAAAAGAAAGAGTAAAAGAGAAAAAGAAATATTTTTTCTTAACGGAAAAAGGTAAAGAAAAAATACTGGAATTAGAAGAAGGGATAAAAAATAAACTACCAAAAAATAACTACGAACCTAAAAATAGTGAAAGATTTTCAATAGTGGTTTTTGACGTGCCAGAAAACGAAAGAAGAAAAAGAGATTGGATAAGAAACGTTTTGAAAAACTTAAAATTTAGGATGGTTCAAAAAAGCGTCTGGATTGGAAAAGTTAAAATTTCTAAAGAACTTATTGATGATTTATTTAAGTTGAAAATGGATGAGTATGTAGAAATATTTGAGATAAGTAAGGCGGGAAGTTTGAAGCAGGTGGTTTAGATTAGAATTTAATGGCTGACGAATTGACTATAAAATATCACGGAATTTTTATCGTACTTCTCACGATCGTGAGAAGTACGATGCGGGACGCGTGAATGTATAATGGAACGCGTATAAATGTATGACAAAACACAAATGTACGACGGAATATAACAGAGAAAGATTAGAAAAATGGTGCTGGGAGGGAGATTTGTCCTCGCCTCTTGTCGCGCTCGTCAGCGGGACTCGGGCTCCCCACCGCCTCGTTCCGATTTTCTGGTGAAAATCGGAATTCCGGCGTTTAAATCTCCCACGAGCTTGTGTTCATAGCGCTCTGAACAGAGCGGCGCGCCCCGACCCAAAGTGCTGGGAGGGAGATTTGAACTCCCATGGGATAATCCCACTGCGCCCTAAACGCAGCGCGTATACCAGTTCCGCCATCCCAGCACTTTGGGTCGGGATAAACCTCGACGCTAAGAAGGTCGGGGTAAATCTGCCAGTTCTGCCACTCGCCTGAAGATACTTCAGATTATAGATAAAAAAGAATGATTTGACAAATTGAGATTATGGAAGTATAATCTGGCGCAGAAGTTTGAGAGGTAAAAATCAGAGAAAGAGGAGAAGAAAGATGGACCCTGTAAATGTAAGTAATCGGAATGCGCCGCTGATACCAGAGCCGGTGGGAAGTCCGCCGATTACCAAACCGAGATTAAAAGACAAGGCTTGGGGGTGGGTGGCAGAGTATAGAAAACTCATATCGCTTTTGTTGTTTGGTGGAGGATTTGTTCTTATTGTTGTATTAATTTTTTTGAACGTGAAGAGTGCACCGGAGGCGCCGGGGAATTATTATGTTAAAACCCTCGGAGGATATGTGTTTTCAAACACTCCCGGGTATGACGTGGTACTCGGGACGTCTTATAAGCCGGTAACAGAAGAAGTTGTCACTGATTATGAGGTGAGTAAAAACGAGTTAACAGATGAAGTTAAAAATATACCGCCGACTCCTCCGTTTTTTAATCCGGGAACGGGAGAACCTTTGGCTTGGTATAATGCTTCCGGTGACGGTGTAAAGCTGTTCGCTTTACCGGGATATGATCCGTGCACCGGAGAACCGTTGCGTCCGATTAATAGAGAAATAGCGCAAGCTTTCTGTAAATCGGCGACGGCGATGGTATCAGCCGCTACTTTTGAGTGTAGCGGGGTTACGGGGCTCAAGGTATCTTGGCCGTTCGGTATGATGGGCGGCATGGTGGTCAATAATGCCAGCGGAACAGTGAATATATATAATAAATAGTCACGTTCTGCCGGTAAAAATTTCGCACCCCCTTTAAGAATGGAGGGGGTGTTTTTGTTTTTGACAAATATTATTTAATATGCTATAATTGGAAATAGGTAAATTGAAAATTAAAAAACACTACTAGGAGGTCTTATTATGGCCAATAATAAACCAAAAAAACCGATATTTGAGTTACAAGTTCAAGTAGATTTGAAAGACGGACAGGCGGTTATTACGGCTACTTTTTTGGCTAATAATCGAGAGGGACAGCTGGTTCAGTTTTTTCTGGAAAATCAGCTACAAGGAGATCCAACTGCTGTAAATGCTTATGGTTCAACGGAGTGTTTAATCAATACTCCCGCAAACGGAAAGAAAGTAGCGGTGGCAGCTCAGATTGTCAGAGAAGTGGAAACTCGGCAACAAAGAGTAGTGGAACTGCCGAAGGCAAGCGACCCAGCGGTAAAGGAAAATAATATTATTCCTTTCAACTGCTTGTGGTTGCTGGTTTTCACCGTTATTTATTTTCTTGTTAATCCGGGAGTTCGCAGCTTCGCGGCAATTGTTTTTTTCTTCATCGTTTTTGGCTTCTCAATTTTATTCCTGGGTGACGATGTTCGCGAAGCGTTTCGTAACGCCTTCAGAAACATCAGAGAAAAAAGGCAACAAAGTCAATTTAATATAACTGACGCGTGGGATGAGATGGTCGGGGTGGTGGGGACTCTGTTAGTTCACATTTTCAGCCTGCGGGGGATCCCGAGGCGATAAAAGGAGAAGATAAAATGTGGAAGAAAATATCAGAGAAGATTGATTGGGAGGAGTTGAAGAAGGTTAGTAGTATCCTGGTCTTTGCGGCAGTAGTGGCAATTTTTATTTTTGCTTTCAAGTTAGGAACGACGGCTGTTTTATTATCATTTCCAATTATTGCTGTTAATTTGTGGTTAACGTGGAAAGGGACCCCAAAATATAAGGGGATGGCTTTTGGAACTGTACTCATTGGTTTTGCTCTTTATTACTTCTTTTTGGGCGGATATTTTGACTGGGGAATATCGGGAAGGGCGGCTCCGGCTGTGTTTGAGGAAAATAACAGAAACACCATAGCTCAATACAGGGAGGAAGGGGCGGCGGAAGCGGGAGATGTACTAGGAAAGGATTTCCTAGAGAGCTTAAGGATAGGATTAGGAAAACCGTTACGCGAAGAGAAACTTGCCGCTGTGAGTACATTTGGAAAGCAAATCAACGAGGCACAAGCGGTTGTAAGTGAGGTGCAAGGAGGTGGATGGAGGGCGGGTGTTTTTCCGCTTCCATCCATTGACTCGCCGGTGTGGTATCGGTTGGCGTTCCTGGCGGCTGGGTTGTTGATTATTGGCCTTGTGAGTTCGTGGTTCTATACACGAATGAAAAACGCGGGAAAGGAGATTGTTTCCAGTAAGTTGGTGCCGGTGGGGTTTGTGCTTTTCCTTATCTCCGTCTGCGCCTGGCTGTTCCCAATGGATATTAGTAAGGAGCCCGGCGGTACGGTATTCGGACGGGAGATTTCGTTATTCGGTCTCCCGACCAGTGGTTTGCCGTTGAAACTGGCAGTATTGGGAGCGGCACTGATGGCTCTCGGTATGCTGGTCGCGGCCGTGCCCCAAAAGAAAAAGTCCTTAGTGAAAGGACTGGGGTTGGCGGCGGCGGCACTGGCGGTGATAATGTTTTTATTTCCTTCACTTTCAGTGAAGGCGACGGATATTTATCACAAGGGAATTAAAATTGAAAAAATTCAAATCCCAGTGCCGGTGCCCAGTTTCAGCCGGAGCGCGGAGGCGATGGAAAAGAAAACTTCGCCTGGACTGGCTCCGGTTGAGAATTATAATGGGTGGGTGACGGTGATGGATGTGGAGCTGTCGCCTACGGAATGGACGGGGTGGTTTGATTCTACGCGTTTCCACAAGTGGAAATGGATTAATGTATCGGAGCGAAAGTTAGATGTAGAGGTGAAAGGAGAAGAATCACCTCGAATAAACTTTGGTGGACATTTGGATGTTGGTTCAAATAAAATAGTCAGATTTCGTGGTAATGGTCGTGTAATTGTGAAGGCGTTGCCATGGTAAGTAGTACCTTGATATAGTTTGAATCCCCTGCTAGAAACGGCGGGGGTTTTTGTTTACTTTTATAAGGTTTTGTATTATAATGGAAACAGAAAGATATTGAAAATAAAATAGAAAGGTAGGATCGAACAATGAACAGGAAGAAGGTAGTGATTGGAACTATCGCGGTGATAGCGGTTGTTTTGGGGGTTGTCAGTTTATTAAAGTTCGGGAGTTTCATTTTTATCGTGCCGGTTTTTATTTACTTTTCCAACTGGCTGCATAATGAGTTACGGATTGATGTGTGGCTAGCAAGGGCAGTGGTGGCGTTTATGATACTGCCGTTTTTGTTCTCTATAAAAGCGGCGGTGGCCAATAAAGAAGAGACGCAGAAGAAAGGACTGATTGGTTTGGGTATTTTATCGGGAATGTGTTTTTTGGGGTTGTTCTTCTATTCGTTCAACAGTCAGTTTTTTGATCCGCAGACAGGTGAACCGATTAAATGGTACGCGGAAACAACATCGGAAGGCATACGATTCTTTGATGAGCCGGGATTTGACCCTAAATATGGGGTGGAACTTCAACCAGTGACGGAAGAGGTGGTGGTGAAGTCAAGGGAGGTTTATCATCAGGGGATTAGTTTCAAATTGAAGGAGATTGAAATCCCGGTACCGGCGCTAAGCTTTAGCCAGAAGGCGGAGGGGGCGGAGAGAAAAACTTCATTGGGACTGGCTCCGGTTGAGAATTATAATGGGTGGGTGACGGTGATGGATGTGGAGCTGTCGCCTGACAGATGGACGGAACCTTTTTATTCTCTTAAATATGCAAAATGGAAAGCATACCATCAAGATGGAATTGAAGTAGAAATTGATGGCCGAGAGATTAAAAAGGTTAATCTTGAAACAAAGCTGGGGCGAGTTTCTAAGATAAGGTTTAAAGGTAATGGACATTTAATTCTTGAAGCTCTGCCGTGGTAGTAGTACCTTAATGTGATGTAAATCCCCTGCTGTAAAAGGCGGGGGTTTTTGTTTGATGTTATATATCTAGTTGTCCGGGAGTATACGTTGGAGCGTTGTTGTCTGCACCACCTAAGAGGTCGCTGACGATGCGGAAAGCGCTGGTGGAGAGGATAATAAGGGCAATAGCGATAAGAGAATATATTAGCTGTTTTCGAGCGGCGAGAGCTTTATTCTCATCGCCGCCGGCGGAGACAAACATATAGCCGTTGTAAATGAAGTACACAACTGCGAGAGCCACCATAACAGAAGCGGCGAGGTCAACAATGCGATTAAGGGCGTCTAAGACACCTTGGGCGTCACGAATGCGGGCGGGATTATCTTGGGCGAAAGCGGATGCTGTTTGCAGAAAGAAAAGGGCGGCGGGAGTGGCTAAGGTAAAAAACTTTTTTCGGATAGAAGACATATAAATAAATTATACAACCAGCAAAATAAAACAGCAACGTTTGGGCGTTGCTGTTTTGATTTACTGAAAGAAAAAATGAGTTATTGATGTTAAAACCACTTTATTGAGCTAAAGTAGTAGTACTAGTATTGAGAATACTGCCAACAAACGTGAAAATAAGGCCGGCAAGAATTATAATAGCAATACCAATAACACCATAGATGATGCGGTTTCTGGCTTCTGTTACTTTAGTTTCATCACCGCCGGAAGTAATAAAGGTAAAACCGCCATAGATGATGAATATAACAGAAAGAGCGACAATTAATGATGCGGTTATATTTAACAAAGCGTTGCCCGTGTTAAGAAGATTTCCGAATGTATATGCTGAACCAACACTACCGGTGGGGATAATGCCGCTGTCTGTTCCAATCTGTTGTATCTGCGCGGCGGCGATTAAGGGCGCACTATAGGCGGCCGCGAGCGCTACCAGTTTGAATAATTTTTGTTTCATTGTTTTTTTAATTTAATGTGATTTTTAACGACCTTTGCGACTTTGTTTGATAGGGCGGGAGGTTTTGTTTTTATGGAGTCGGATTATTGCCGACAAGAATACTTTCTATAAGTTTGATTAACCCCTCGCTTACCAGAAGTATAGCAAAACCGATAACGGCGTACAATAACACCTTTTTCCCCAGTTTGAACTGCTCCTCATTGCCGCGGGCGGTGATCATTTGAAAGGCGGCGTAAAGAATAGCGAGAGTTAAAAGGGGGACGGCGATAAGAACAAGGAAATCGGTAACGCGGGAGAGGAGAGTGGCGATGGTAACGTTGCCTTGGTTGGTGGGGTCTAGGGGGTTGGGGATGGTGATGGGGTTGGAGCCGCCGCCAGTATTTTCATTATTGGTACCCCCACCGGTGTTTTGGGCGAAAACTTGGTTGAAGGAGAGGAGGAGAAGGATTAAAGAAGAGAAGAGGGATTTCATGATTAGTATTATGTATTAAGTATTACGTATTAAGTATGGGGAGAAAAGAGATTCTTCGGTAAGGCCTCAGAATGACAAGAGAGGGGGAAGGGAGGATTCCTGCCTCCGCAGGAATGACGGAAAGGAGAGATTCTTCACTGCGTTCAGAATGACAGAATAAAATTATTAATTATTGAAGATGGGTTGATTATAACATAATAAGGGGGAGATGGGGAGGGTTGGTTGTTGTTTCTATCTACAGGGGGGGCGGGTGAGGTAAGAAGTATTAAGTATAAAGTATTACGTATTAAGTATGGGAAGGGAGGCGTTTTAGAAATTGACGTGGATGTTGTCGCCAGTTTGCCAGCTCACACCACAGGCAGGATTATATTCGTCGAGAAAGGAAACGACACTGCCGCTGTCGGCGGCAGCGGCGTAAAACGCGTCTCTACATCCTTCATACGGAGAGAGGTTAAAATCCAAACAAGTGCCGCTGGCAGAGTTTCCTGGTTTATGACAATCAGAGGCACTGGGACCGCCTGATATTTGAATAGCGGAAGAAATAGTAAGAGAACAATTAAGGTTGCGAGTAGAGGCAATTTGCCTGAATTGGCCGATAAGAGCACGGGCACGGGCGGCGGCAGTGGGAGAAAGATAACAAGCGCCGGCAGCAGAAGCGCAGTTGTAGCTGTCGGCATAACTACCAACATCAATACAGCCGCCTGGAGGGGAACAACCTGGAGAAGCAGAAACACTAAAGCTCTGCTGGCAGGAGGCAGTGCTTCCACTGCTACCGGAGGCGCCGCCAGCAGTAGAGCCGCCTCCGGCGGAGGAGGCGGGGGTGACGGAGGAGACGCTACATTGGATTTCATTCCAGGGGGTGGCAGTGCCGCCTTCGCCGGCGAGGATAGAGAGGAGTTCGGAGATAAAGACCCAAGAGACGAGAATGATAACGAGGCCGGTTAGGGCGATGTAGATGGATTTTTTAGCGGATTTGAATTTTGATTCATCGCCGCCGGAGATAATCATTTGGATAGCGCTCCAGGCAATATAGAGCACGACAACGGTAAAGGCGATGACGGTAACGTACTGGACGACGCGATTGCCGGTCGCGATAAGGTCGCAGAAGGTGCAGTTGTCCTGACAGGTAACAAGGGGAGTTTGGGCCGCGGCGAGAAGGGGGAAGAGAAAGGAGGAGATAAGAGTGGAGAGAAAGAGGAAGGGTTTCATGAAAATTACTAATTAAGAATTTCTAATGATTAATTACGGATGGATTCCCGACCGGTCATCGGGAATGACACAAAATAAGGGAGAGATTCTTCACTGTGTTCAGAATGACGGGGGGAGAGATTCTTCACCCGACTAAAGTCGGGGTTCAGAATGACATAATTATGGTAGCCCAACGACCAGGCTCAGGGGATAAAAGGTAGGGATTATTTTAATTTGGTTATAAGGAGGGAAACGTTGTCTTGGGCTTCGTTTAAAGCATTAAGAATGGAAAGTTTGCCGTTCAACACGCCTTTGACGGCATCGGAGAAGATGACATCAACCTTGGACTGGTCGGGACGGGGCCAGGCGCGGGCGGTTAGGGTTTGGGCGCAGAAGGGAGCCAGAGTCGTATCACGGCTGCAGCCGGAAAGGAGAGAGCGAGGGGCCGGCGGGCGGGAGGTGGCGGCAAGGTAACTGTTAACGGAGCTAGTGTCGGTGGTAAGGAAAGAAACCGCTTGCCAGGCAAGGTCGCGGTAGGGGGAACGGTTTAAGACAGAGAGTCCCCAATAGTCGGCGAAGTTGACGGGGATGGGAGCGTCTGACAATTGGGGAACTTTGGCAATGCCGAATTTGAGGAAAGGGTTTTTATTGATAATTGTTTCGCGGGAAAAGGCGTAATCAAAAATCATAGCGGTGGTGCCTTCGGAAAAGTTATCAAGAGAATAGTGGAGGGAATCGTTCCAAGTGTAGTGAGACGAACGGGGGTTGGAAAATTGGGTGTAAAACTCCAAAGCGGAGGAGCCCGGGCGGACACCGTCTTTGGAATAGTCGGCGAAGACGGCGGAGGTGTAGTCGGTGTCCACCATGCGGGTGCCGGATTGGAGCATAAGAAGATAGATCAGATCGGTGGCGCGGTTGATGCTGTCGGCGGAGCCGCCGATTGAGGCGGCGGCGAGGTTAATTTTGCCGGTGCGGTCAACGTTCTTTAGGGTATCAACATCGGAGATGAATTCGTCCCAAGTGGAGGGAGGAAAAGAAAGGTTGGCGGCGTTGAAGAGGTCCTGATTGTAGTAGAGAGCAAGGGTGTCTATATAGAGAGGCAGAGCGTAGACATTGCCGCCGGAGACGAAGTCCTGTTCAACAACGGCGGGAAAGAGATCGCGGACGGCTTTTAGATCAAAGGTGGCGGCGGGAGCGGGAGAAAGTTTATTCATGTGCTTGGGCAGCCAGGAGTTGTGGACCATGACAATGTCGGGAGCGGAGCCGAGAGCTAAAGCGTTGACGAGCTCGGTTTCGTAGGTCAAGGGGTCTTTTTGAACATAACGGATGGAAACATTAGGAAAAACGTTTTGGAGGCCGGAGAAAGAGCCGGCAAAGTCGTCGGCGGAATCATAGACACCCCACATTATCAGCTCGGTCTGGCCGCCGAGGTCAGAGCGCAGTCCGGGAATGACGCCTAAAAAAACAAGGACAAAAAAGAGAATAATAACCAGGACGGAGCCGATAATGATGAGTTGGGATTTGGAAAATACCATAAGTAAATGATGAAACTATAAAATAATTTTCAATTACCAATTTTCAATTTTCATTTTATAAGCAGACGATGCCGGCGACTTTGTCGCCAGCGCGGACATTCATAACCTTGACTCCTTGAGTGGAGCGGCCGGCGGTGCGGATGGTCTTGATTTCGGTTTTAATTATCTGGCCTTTGGCGGAGAGGGCGAAGAGTTCCTCTTGGTCGGTGATGATTTTAGCGGCGACGACGCGGCCGGTTTTACCGGTGACGTGAGCGGTGCGAATGCCGGAGCCGCCGCGTTTCTGAACTTTATAATCGGAAAGGGGGGTTTGCTTGCCATAGCCGTTTTCCATCACCACCAGCAGACGGCCGGTTTTGGCTGAGTCGCCAGAAACCACGTTCATAGAGCTGACATGGTCGTCCTTTTTGAGGCGGACAGCAATGACGCCGGTAGAGGAACGCCCCATAGAGCGGACGTCTGACTCGCGGAAACGGATGGATTGGCCGGCGGCGGTGGTTAAGACAACTTCACTCTGGCCGGTGGAAAGTTCCACCCATTTCAGAAGGTCGCCGCGTTTCAGGTTGATGGCAATAATACCGCTTTGACGCACGTTGGTAAAATCGGAAAGCGGCGTCTTTTTAATTATACCATCGCGGGTAGCCATCACCAGATAGTGACCGGAGGAGCCGGCGGCGGCCGAAGGGTAAACAACGATAGCGCTGACGCGGTCGGAGGCGGGAATGTTTAAGAAATTATGGATGGCCTTGCCTTTGGAGACGCGAGAGGCGACAGGAATTTCGTAAACTTTAGTTTGGAAGACCTTACCCTGGTCGGTGAAGAAAAGAATGTTGTCGTGGGCGCTGCCGCTGACAAATTCGCTGACCATATCTTCTTCACCCAGGTCGCCGCCGCCGATTAAGCCGCGGCCGCCGCGGCGCTGGCTCTTAAAAGTGTCGGGGGGGAGGCGCTTGATATAGCCACCGGCGGAAAGGGTGATAATCGCCTCTTCATCGGGGATAAGGTCTTCGTCGGAAAATTCGCCCAAAGCGGAGGAAACGATTTTGGTGCGGCGCTCGTCGCCGAAACGGGCGCGGAGGTCAAGGAGTTCCTGTTTAACAACACCAAAAATTTTCGTCTCACTTTTGAGGAGGGCTTCCAGTTCTTTGATAAGGGTTCGTTTGACTTTAAGTTCTTCTTCAATCTGATGGCGTTCAAGAGCGGCTAACGACTGGAGGCGCATTTCCAAGATGGCGGTGGTTTGGGCGTCGGAGAAGCTGAATTTTTTCTTGAGGTTGGCAGCGGCGGCGGCGCGATTGTCCGATTTCTTGATGGTGGTGATAACGGCGTCAATATTATCAAGAGCTTTAGACAATCCCTCCAGGATGTGCGCCCGTTCCTTGGCGCGGGCGAGTTCAAAGCGGGAGCGGCGGGTAACCGCTTCTTTGCGGTGAGCAATAAAATTTACCACCAAGTCCTTCAAGGACATGGTTTGGGGTTCAAGGCCGCCGGCGAGAGCCACAATATTCAAATTAAAGTTTTTCTGCAGGTCGGTATATTTCCAGAGCTGATTCAGAACTTTCTGGGGAGGGGCGTCGGCTTTGATTTCAATGACAATACGGAGTCCGTCTTTGTCGGATTCGTCGCGGACGTCTTTGATGCCGTCCATTTTTTTATCCACCACCAAGGAGGCGATTTTCTGAATGAGGTCTGATTTGTTGACGAGATAAGGGATGGTGGTAATAACGATATCAAAAGCGCCGCGGCCAGAAGATTCTTTGCCGCCCCGAGGGACTATTTCAGCATCAGCGCGGGTAGTGATGGCGCCACGGCCGGTGGTATAGGCCTCCAGAATCGCTTTCTTGTCGTAGATAACACCGCCGGTGGGAAAGTCGGGGCCTTTGATGAAATTAAGGAGATCACGACTTGAGGAGTCGGGGTGGTCCACACAGTGAATGATGGCGTCAATAGTTTCATTAAGATTATGCGGCGGAATGGCGGTGGCCATACCGACGGCGATACCCATGGAACCGTTGATAATGAGATTAGGAAGGGCGGAAGGGAGGACTTTCGGCTCCAGACGCGTGCCGTCGTAGTTGGGTTTCCAGTCCACGGTATCTTTATTGATGTCGCGCAACATCTCCTCGGCGAGGCGAGTCATTTTACATTCGGTGTTGTGATTAATAAAACCATTGGCGACGAAAGAGTGGCAGGTACTGTCTACCCGCACAGAGTAGACGGGGACGGGGGCGGCGGGGGCGGCGGAGATTATTTCATCAAAAAGATAATTATTGGAAAGTAATTTTTCGAAGAAATTGGCGGTTTCAGATTGATATTCTGGAGCCAAGGCAGTTAAAACGCGTTCGCTGTTTTGGGCGAGGGCGGGATAGCGGTCAAAATTATGCCCCTCGGTAAAACGGCGATCAGTATAACTTGAGGAAAGGCGAGCGCTGACATATGGACGGAGGAAAGGAATGAAGTCGGTTTGTGAATATTCTTTGGTGAGACGAGTGACAGCGGCAAGTAATTTTTCAGATTTGCGGGCGGAAACGAAACCAATAGCAGAAGCGAAGAGGCGATAGTTAGTTAGCCCGCGCAGATACAGTTTGTAAACGCCGCGATATGAGTCATAACGTTTTGTGCCGACTAAATTAAAACGCAGAAGCAGTACTTGCAGCTCTCCAAGCAGAGGTTCACTTTTGGAGATAAATGACAACTCGGTCATTTTACTGGAGTAAGTAATAGTGCCGTCACCTTCGGCATAGGCACGCAGGAAGGCGGCGGCTACTGGCCGTGGCGAACGCAGAATGGTTTCCGGAATAGAGCGGTAGGCCGACTTTACCGGTTTAAGGCCAAGATTGCGCAGGAAGGCGACCACTTGACGAGAATGAAGTTCCAGGCGCGTATAGGGAAGTTTTCCATAAGAGCTTGGCTGGCGATTAAAAAGGTGTAGACGGGTGTCGGGGAAGACACGAGAAAACCGTTCCTGAAATTCTTTAATCCAATTTTGGTCACTATTACAGAACTCTATTTTGTGTTCGTTAATTGTGCCTTCGGCAAGCAAAGCACCTATAATGTGGGCGAGATCTTCAGTTAAGTGTGTCGGCAGAATATGTTTGACCCGGCGGGCGTTTTTAATTACTGGATAGTAAGAGGAAAGCGCAAGCGGTTCTTCTGGCCAGAGGAGATCGCCGGTACGGTCAATGACGGCGACATCTCCCGGTTTAACTTCCTGGAGCATTTTCCAGCGGAAACGGGGAACACCCGTAGCGTTTTTCTCCCAAGTCATAATGGGATGATTGTATGAACCGCGGACAGAAAAGCCATGCCGGGTGGTTACTTTGATAGTAGGGTGAGTGCCGGAATTAAACCATTTGGAGGCGCGATTAGCGCGCCGGTTGTGTGAAAGAATGGAAATATTAATATCTTGTTCATCTTTTTCTCCAGCAGCTAAATTTTTTATGGGTACCAGTCCCCCGTCGGTGACGGTTAGGGTATCGCCAGTTACGCAATATCGCATCGCCGCAGGTCTGTCTCCGTCGATTGAACCCCAGTTGCCCTGGCCCAGGATGAGGGGGTAGCGGAGAGAGAAGTCCTGCGCCATGCGGGCCATGGTGTCGTAAACGGCGGAGTCGCCGTGGGGATGGTAGCGTCCTAAAACTTCTCCGACAACGTTGGCGGATTTGCGCAGTTTAGCGGAGGCGTTAAGGCCGGAGTCCCACATAGCCCAGAGAACGCGGCGGTGAACCGGCTTTAAGCCGTCGCGGACGTCAGGTAAGGCACGGTCAACAATGACCGACATGGAGTAGCTCAAAAATGACTCTTTGAGCTCGCTGACAATTTCGGTTTCGGGAGAGATAATTAAAGGAGAGGGGTTATCGTGGGAATCGTGTTTTTTTTCTGGTTTAGAAGGCATGGATTAATAATTTTCAATTATCAATTTTCAATTTAGGAAGTTTGCTGTATAAACTTTTTATTAAAATTATAAAGAAGGGAAAGGGTGGGGTGGGGGTTCGGGGGGAAGAACGGGAACGAAAACCGGAGCGGAGGAGCCGCCGGTGACGGTTAAAATGTTTTCGCCGTTAGCCGTTCTTTTAATAACATCGGAGACGGTGGCCAATCCCCTTTTGGCGGTATCTATAAATCCGGGGGTAGAGTCCGCAGGATTTGAGGCGAAGGAGGCGGGGCGGGCAAAAACAACAAAGCGATAAAAAGCGAGCCAGAGAGAAAAAATAAGCAAGAAGGAAACGGCGGTTAAGCCAAAAATCCAACGCGTTTTACGGCGGTCGTCGGAGAGGCGGAGGTCGGCAATCAGTTTTTGCGTAAATTTTTTCATTCGTTTTTAAGCAAAATAACTTTAAGGCCTTTGTCGGGCAGGTCTTTGCTTTTAACCACAAACTTGTCGGCGGGGGCGGGGGGGTCGCCAAATTCGGAAGAAAAAGACGAGAGATCGGAGTGAGAACCGTGAAGGGCGGGGATAACAATTTTAGGTTCAATAAGTTTAACGGTTTTGATGGCGGCGGCGGGAGAAAGATAGGGTTTGCCGCCTAAAGGAAGAAAGAGAATATCAACATGACCCAAGGATTCAACCGTTTCCCGAGAGGGGGTTTCGGATAGATGTCCCAAGAAGGCCAGGCGCAAATCATCAAGGCCGGAGATGACAAAGGCGGTTTTAATAAAAAGGTTAGTGGATTCAGTTAAGATTTCAAGGCCACGGCCGTGGAGGCCAGCGACATCAAACTCGCCGGGAAGGTCAATAAGACGGGGGTCGGTGGAGGGGTCGGCGGGATTAGTCAAGGTTTTGAGGGTTAGATCCGGCTTCATACGCTCGCTTGTTGGATCAGTAACAAGCGAGAAGGTTCCGCTTACTATCCGGAAGCAATTAGTGCCGTGGTAGGTGATGACCATAAAGACATTTTACATGATTTTAAAATTTTTTTCAATGCTTAGAGGTGGGTTTATAGTCCGGTTTTTTATAATAAAGCTTGGTAAATTTTCAACCCCGACACTTCGGAAAGGTCGGGGTAAAATGACGAATGACGAATTACAAATCAAATTCTAAACCCTAAACTCTAAATCCTAAATAATGTCAAAACTCAAAATTCAAAATCACAAAAAATTAAGTCTAGATTCCCGCTGCCGCTCCGCTGTTTCTGGTGGGGCAAGCGAGAATGACAGGAAGAGAGAGATTGCAGTGATTAAGTTTTTGACAAGGGGGAGATGAATAGTTTATACTGCCACTCACGTATGGTAGAGACAGCCACAGCCAAGACAACAAAAAAACGTTCGGTGATGTTTCAGATTATGAAGAGCAAACCGGAGCTTTTCGGCACGCTCAAGCCGGGAGAGTTAGTGGAGGCGGAATATCTGGGTCAAACACGCGCAGGCGCGTTTTTCAATCTGCAACCGCTGACCACGGGAGTGGTTTATGGGCGAGAATTAATGAACGCCCGGGAGATAATCAAGAGCTTAAAGATACACGATAAGGTGGTGGCTAAGGTGATTGAGGCGGATAACGGCAGCGGCTACGCGGAACTATCGCTGGCGGAAGCGGACAAGCAGAAAGTATGGCAAGAGCTTAAAGATATGAAGGAAAAGGGCGAGATTTTGGCGGTAACGGTTGAATCCGCCAACTCGGGAGGATTGGTCGCCACCGTTAAGGAAGTGAAGGCGTTCTTGCCGGTGTCGCAACTATCCAACCAGCATTATCCGAGGGTGGCCGACAGCGAGAAAGAAAGAATTTTAGAAGAGTTGAAAAAATTTGAGGGGCAGGAGATGCAGGTGCGTATAATCACCGTCAATCAGAAGGCGGCGAAGCTTATAATTTCGGAGCGGAACATAACCGACGAAAATGTAATGGAATTATTGAAAAAATACGCGGTGGGGCAAGTGGTGGAAGGAATAATTTCAGGAGTAGCCGATTTTGGCGCTTTTGTGAGATTCACGGACGATCCGGAGGTGGAGGGATTAATCCATATTTCCGAGCTGGACCATCGATTAGTGGACGACCCGCGGGAGATTGTGTCGGTCAACGAAAAGGTGAAAGCGGCGGTAATGGAGATAAAAGACGGGCGGGTGTCGTTGTCGCTGAAAGCGTTAAAGCCCGATCCGTGGAAGACGCTGGGTGATATATTTAAGGAGGGACAAACGGTGACGGGCAAGCCGTTCAAATACAATCCGTTTGGAGCTTTTATAACAGTGGAGGGAGCGGACGTGCAGGGCCTTATTCACGTATCCGAGTTCGGTTCGGTGGAGGCGATGAAGGAAAAGCTGGAGCTGGAGAAGGAGTACCAGTTTGTTATAGAAACACTTAGGCCGGAAGATAAGCGGCTGATTTTGAAGCTGAAGAAATAAGGTTAGCTGAAAGTCCATAAAGTCCCTAAAGTCTAAAGCGGGTGTTTATACCCGCGAATAGAGTGGGGGTAGGTGGTTCGTGTTTGCGCGGGAGAAGCAAGAAAAGTTAAAATGTTTCTAAGATGAAAACATTTACTAAAAATTTAATATGGATTTTAGCCACGTTTGTGGCGCTGGCGCTGATTTTTTCAATAACAATGGAGGGTTTCACGCCCACGGAGACGATAACACTTGACCAGCTGGCGGGTAGGGTGGCGGCGGGAGAGGTGGAGAGTATAACAGTGCGCGACAACGACCTGGCGGTGATTCTTAAAAGCGGAGAAAAGTTTACGGCCAAGAAGGAGGGGGAGGTGGGACTGACGGAGACGTTAGTTAACTATGGGGTCGCGCCGGAGCGGCTGCGGGCGGTTATGATGCGGGTGGAAGACCAGAGCGGCTTCCGGTTTTGGGCGGGAATACTGATTCCGACGATACTGCCGATAATCATCATCGCGGCGATTTTCTTTTATCTTTTCCGGGGGGCGAAGAGCGGCATGAATCAGGCGTTCACTTTCGGGCAGTCGTCTATCCGGTCGTATAATCCGTTCAAGGAGAAAATAACGTTCAAGGACGTGGCGGGACTGAAAGAGGCCAAACAGGAGCTGGAGGAGGTGGTAGAATTTTTAAAACAACCGAAAAAGTTCGCGGACTTGGGAGCGAGAATACCGCGAGGAGTATTGCTGATAGGGGCGCCGGGCACAGGAAAAACTTTGATCGCGCGCGCGATAGCGGGCGAGGCGGAGGTGCCGTTCTTTTTTATGTCGGCATCGGAATTTGTGGAGATGTTTGTGGGAGTGGGAGCTTCGCGTTCAAGAGACGCTTTTGAAAAAGCCAAGAAAGCGGCGCCGTCAATTTTATTCATTGATGAGAGTGACGCTATC
>CAYIDJ010000005.1:0-40767 GCA_964362215.1 uncultured Candidatus Saccharibacteria bacterium | reverse complement strand
TAGTGCAGGGGGTGCGGGTGGGATTGTTGGAAGTGGAACTATTTTTTCAGGTGGTTCTGGTGGTGATGGTGGAA
The DNA here is from genome assembly GCA_964362215.1 of uncultured Candidatus Saccharibacteria bacterium. GTDB lineage: Bacteria > Patescibacteriota > Minisyncoccia > UBA6257 > XYB1-36-10 > CAYIDJ01. Next base: position 40,693 of record CAYIDJ010000005.1, on the reverse strand, counting down.
ATGGGGGGCGAGGATGTGGTGGTACAAGTGGGGCTGACGGTGTGATAAGTAGTAGCGGTAGCTACGTTTTTCCTCCATTTGGAAGTGTTGGCAGTGGAGGGGCGGTGGGGTCTGGGGTACGAGGAGGTGGAGGAGGTGGAGGAGGTGGAGGAGGCTATGATATTTTAGTTAATGCTACCAACGGAAGCAGCGCTCATGGAACTGGCGGTAGTGGAGGACAGGGTTATGGTGTTGGAGGGGGAGGTGGTGGTGGAGATAATTCAACTGTAATTGGGTGGGATGGAGGAGGTGGAGGGGGGGGTGGTGGAGAAGGTGCGGTGAAGTACATAAATAACACATCTGTTACTCCTGGTAGTAATTATACGGTAACGGTTGGTTCCGGTGGTTCCGGTGGCAGTGGTGGAATTGCTGGTGGTGGAGATGATGGCGTTGGGGCTAATGGAGGTGCAGGAAGGGCAGGAATTGTAGTAATCTTTTATTGATTATTATTGAGTTTGATGTTGTTGAAAGTTTTTACGATTTAGTTAGATATAGTAATGTGTTCATAATTAAAATTATTTTTTTCTATGGAAAGCGAGGAAAGAAAGCAAAATAACGGGTTGTGGCCGACGTGTCCGAAGTGCCACGAGGGGGGGATGATGCTGTTTTTTGTTGATAAGGTTGATGGATTGTGGTAAGATAGAAAGGTGGAAAAAAAGATAGAAAGGGAAATAAAAGAAGTTTTTAAGAAAAACGGCGCAGGAGCAGCTTATCTTTTTGGTTCGCGAGCGAGAAAAGACAGTGGCCCTTTGAGCGATTATGATTTTGCCGTCTATTTCAAAGAAGATGGTAATTTTTTTGAGAAAAAGATTTCTGTTATGAAAGAGCTACAAGATATTCTCAAGACCGACAATGTTGATGTGGTAATTCTTAATTCACTGGAACAGCCGGAGTTGGCTTTTACTATTATTAGTGAGGGGGAGGTGTTATTGGAAGAGGAGCCGTTTAAGATACAGATAGAGGGGAAGATAATGAATGACTATTTTGATTTTCAGTTTGGGTTGAGAAAATATAATCTAACCAGAGCTTAGAACACAATAAGTTTCAGTATATGACTAATGTCGCGGTGATAGAAAATAAAATAAGTTCCATTATAAAATATCTTGACCAACTAGAAGAGTTTAAGAAGTTCTCTAAGGAGGAAATTATAAGCGATGCGGTACGTTTAAGAGCTTTAGAGCGTTATTTATATTTAGTGACGCAAGCATCTATTGATTTAGCGGAGGCGATAATTTCACTTAAGCAGTGGCGAAAACCGGTGACGATGAGTGAGAGTTTTTCTATTTTATCAGAGAAAGAAGTAATTGATTCTGATTTGTCGGGGAAAATGACCAGAATGGTCGGATTTAGAAATGTAATGGCGCATGATTACGATAATGTGAATTATGATGTTGTTGACGGTATATTGCGCTTAAGGTTGGTGGATATAGAATTTTTTGTGGCGGCAGTGAGAAAGTTTTTAGATTTGGTATAGTATAGATAAATAAGTTATAATTAGTTAATTATTTATGGAAGGAGAAGATAAAAGGCAAAATAACGGGTTGTGGCCGACGTGTCCCAAGTGCCACGAGGGGGCGATGGTGCCTTTCTCGTTCAAGGAGGACGTGTTTGAGTTTTGGAAGTGCGTGGGGTGCGGATACAAAGTGGAGAAGAGATAAATATAAAAATCACGCTCTTGCAAGCGTGATTTATAGTGAGTGAAACAGGGTTGTGCGGAGGAGGAAATAGTGGTAGAATGAAGAGCAATGGAAACGAAGGAAAAAATTTCAGAAAAAGAAATCGTTGATATTATTTTGAATGAGTATGGGCCGGTGGAAAAAATTATTATGTTTGGTTCGCGGGCGCGGGGAGAGGCGGATGAGTACAGCGACACGGATTTGATTATAATAAAGGACACCGACAAACGTTTTTTAGAGCGGTTGAGAGAGGCGCCGTTTTTGCCGGTGCCGGCGGATATTTTTGTATATACACCCGAGGAGTTTAAGCAGATGACGGAAGACGGCAACCCGTTTGTTTTGAGCGCGCTGGCGGGCGCAAAGATAATTTATGAAAGACAGTAAGAAACAAAGCGAGAGGTGGCTCCGGCAGGCGGAATATGATTTAAAGGAAGCGAAAAGAAGTTTAGGGGCGAAAAGCTATGCTTACGCCGCTTTTTTCGCTGAGCAGTCGGCGCAAAAGTCACTGAAAGCATTTTTGATTTATAGCGGGCAGAGATATGTTAATGTGCATTCAGTGGGGGAGTTGGCGAGGTTAAGCGCCGAGAAAGACAAAAGATTTTCTTCTTTAATTGAATCGGGAAAGATTCTTGACCGTCACTATTTGGCTACTCGTTATCCTGATGCTTTGCCGGAGCCGGCTATTCCGGCGGAGTCATATATTTTAGAGGATGCAGAAGAGGCGGTGAAGATAGCGGAGAATATTTTAGCGGCAAGCAAGGAAGTGATGAAGTGAGCATAAAAATTCTGCCAGTAGGTGAGATTTTAGTATTAAACATAAGGAAAACTAGCGGCTGAAGCTGATGGTGACGTCGGTGACGGTGGGGGTGACGGTTTGGCCGGTGTCGGAGTAGAGGTATATTTTATAGCGCAGGTAGCGGAGGTTAAGGTGGTTGGCTTGGCGGATTTTTTCGGCGATGTTGGGGCCGGAGGGGGTGTAGTAGGAACCGGTGGTGCCGTCGGGGCCGATGTAGCTCCAAGGGCCGGAGCTAGAACTCGCGGAGGCGAGTTGGAACTTAACGACAGTGCCGGTGGGTTGGGTGCCCTGCCAGATAAGATAGTTGGGAGTGGAGGAGGCGGTGCCAAAATCAATAGTGGCGGATTCCAGCGAGCCGTCGGAGGCACTGGTGGAGGTACGCCAGGTAGTGGTGACACCGTAGACGCCGCCGTCGCAGATGCTGGTGGTGCCGGAAGAACAGACGCCGGAGAATTTAATCCAGCCGAGTTTTTCACTCCAGGCGTAGCCGGAGAAGGTGCCGGTAGTGCCGTTGATAGTGACGCCGTAGTTTAAGGCGGAGGTATTGGCATAAGTGGAGGAGGTGGCGGCGAAACGGATGTAGCCGGTTTTTTCGCTCCAGGCGTAACCGGAAAGCTGACCGGTGGTGACGCTAATGGAAACAGTAACGCCATAAGTGGGAGTGCCGGAGTCGCGGGTTAGGGAGATATAGCCGGTTTTTTCGCCCCAGGCGTAACCGTCCAAGGCGGTGTCAGTGACTTGCACGCCGTAGGCGGAGGTGGTGTTAAAACTTATCCAGCCTCCTTTTTCGCTCCAGGCGTAGCCGGTGGAGTTGCCGCTGAAGGCGGCGTGGACGGGAGAGGCGGGCAGTAAGAGAAAGAGGGTGGCGAAAGCGGCGGTAAAAAGTAAAAAGCGAAGTTGGGCAACCATACATATTAAGTATAATGTATTAAGTAATAAGTATTAAGTGTTACACTGTTGGCAGTGATAAGAAGCCGAGCTTTCTATTCGCTGGACACGTGTATTTTTCTGCTGAAAAATCACTCTGACTCGCACCGCCGTGCTCCGCGCGGTCCAGCAAACAGGAAACTCGGCTTCTACGATGCTGTTTAGAGTGTGTAACTAAGATATAAACTCACAACATATCTCTATTTTTTTGAGGGGAAGAAGTTAGACATAAGGTAGCTGCCTTGCGGCAGCTTTGATTTGTAGCAGAGCGTAAACAAATAGGAATTTGTTTACGTGGTTGATTTTTGGCGTGGATTTTATATATTAAGAAGACGAAACATGAAGGACTACTACAAAATCTTAGGGGTGGCGCGGGAAGCGAGCGAGACCGACATTAAGCAGGCGTATCGGAAAATGGCGCACCGGTATCATCCGGACAAGCCGGGTGGAGACACGCAAAAGTTTAAGGAAGTGAACGAGGCCTATCAGGTGCTGTCCAATAAGGAGAAGCGGCAGCAATATGACCAGTTTGGGACAGCGGAACCGTTTGGTTTCGGAAGTGGAGCGAGTGGGTCGCCGTTTGGCGGGTTTGGTTTTGATTTTGAAGGCGGCGTGATGCCGGACGTGGAAGATTTATTTGATATGTTTTTTGGGGGGGCGGCGAGAGGCGGGAAACGGCGGGCGTATCGGCAGGGGTCGGATTTACAGTACACCGTGACGGTAGATTTAGAGGAGGTATTGGCTGGCACCAAGAAGACAATAGTTTTTCCGGCGCAGATGGCTTGCGGGACGTGCGCGGGGTTGGGTTATGACGAAAAGGCGGGAATGGCAAGCTGTGCGAAGTGCGGCGGGCGGGGAGAGATAAAAGAATCACGACAAACTTTTTTTGGAAGTTTCACGCAAGTGAAGGAGTGCCGGGAGTGTCGGGGGGCGGGGGAAACACCAAATAAGCCGTGCGGCAAGTGCGGAGGCACTGGGCGGATGAAAGGAGAACGGAAAGTAACGGTTGAGATTCTGCCGGGAGTGGCGGACGGGCAGATAATAAGAGTGGCGGGAGCGGGAGAGGCGGGAGAGCGGGGGGCGGGAACGGGAGATCTTTACGTGAAGGTGACGGTTAAGCCGCATGAGCGGTTCCGGCGGCAGGGAAATGATTTACTGGCAACAGTGCGGCTGTCAGTGATTGATTTACTTTTGGGCACAGAGATAACGGTAAAGAGTATTGCCGGCAAGCCGGTGAAGATAGTGATTCCGGCCGGATTTAACTTGCGGGAAGCGGTGACGGTGCCGGGAGAGGGAATGCCGGTTTTCGGTTCGTGGGGGCGGGGAAATATGATAGTGGCGTTTAATGTAGTGATGCCGAAGAAACTAAGTAAGCACGCGCAGGAACTTTTGGAGAAGCTGAAGGGGGAGATAGAATAGATAAGTTAAAAGTCCATAAAGTTTATATATTAACAAAAAACCGAGATAATAAATCTTGGTTTTTTGTTTGTGTGCCCCGTGCAAGATTTTCCCTCGCCTTTTGTCGCGCCGTCGCGCTCCTCGGGCTGGGCACTGCCTGCGGTGCGTGTCTACTGACACGCACATGCTCCGGCATTCAAATCCTGACGTGAGTCAAGTAGTTGACTCACTCCCGGGCTTAATAAAATTGCCGAGAGGCGATTTTCGTGCCCCGTGCAGGATTTGAACCTGCGACCGTCTGCTTAAAAGGCAGCTGCTCTACCAACTGAGCTAACGGGGCGATAAATTATTATATAACATTCTACTTAAGAGTCCTCCAGCCGGCTGCTCTACTCCCGATCCACGACACGAAGTGTCGGGATCGTGGATCCTCAATTTTCTATTTGCGCTTTGCGCAGAGAAAATCGGGACAACTGAGCTAACGGGGCGTAGTTGTGATTTTACTATTTTTTGGCGGAAAAGCAAGAAGGATATAGAGGGGGCAGGCAGAGGTGTGTGTGGTTGCGTTTCAGAAGAAAGATGGGTATAGTAGATACGTTTTATTATGAGTAAAGGAAGAAGCCGGTTAATGCTGGCGGGGGTGGTGGGGGCAGTTTTAATTTCGCTTTTTTTTGTTTATCCGGTGCCGCCGGCGGAAAATTTGGCGCGGACGGTGAGGCCGTGGAAATTGGGGCTTGACCTAATCGGGGGCAGTTTTTTGATTTATGACGCGGATATGAGCAAGGTGGCGGTGGCGGACCGCGATACGGTAATGGCGGGATTGCGAGATGTGATTGAGCGGCGGGTTAATCTTTTCGGGGTGGCGGAGCCGCAGGTTTTCACAGCGCGAGAGGGAGGCAGTTACCGGCTGGTGGTAAATTTGGCGGGAGTGACGGAGATATCGGAGGCAATCCGACAGATAGGGCTGACGCCAACCTTGGATTTCCGGGAGGTGATAGAGCCGACGGAAACGGGCGGGCAGCCGATCTTTAAGGAAACGGGACTGACTGGACGGTATATTGAGAGTGCCCAGCTGGTGTTTGACCAGACGACACGGGAGCCGGTGGTAACACTGGATTTTAACAGCGAGGGAGCGAATATTTTTCAAGAGATAACCAAGCGCAATATCGGCAAACAGTTGGCGGTGTTTTTGGATAATCAGCCGATTCAGGTGGCGACAGTAAGAGAAGAAATAGGCGGAGGCAGAGCACAGATAAGCGGCAACTTCGTGGTGGAGGAGGCGCGGACGTTGGTGGAAAGGTTTAATGCCGGAGCGTTGCCGGCGCCGATTACGCTCATTAACCAGCAGACGGTGTCGGCTACTTTAGGAGCGGATTCATTAAGGATGGCGATTGTGGCCGGCATAGCGGGGCTAATCGCGATTATTATTTTCATGATTTCCTATTATGGAATGTTTGGTGTGTGGGCGTCGGTGGCGTTGATTATATACACGCTTATCACGATGGCGATATTCAAAGCGGTGCCGGTAACAATGACTTTAGCGGGCATTGCCGGTTTTATACTTTCCATCGGTATGGCGATTGACGCCAATATTTTGATTTTTGAGCGGACACGGGAAGAGTTGGCGCGGGGGCGGGGGCGAATGGAGGCGGTTCAAGAAGGGTTTAAGAGGGCCTGGACATCAATCAGAGATTCCAACATTTCCACGATTATAACGGCGGTGATTCTTTATTATCTGACGTCCAGTTTTGTGCGCGGGTTCGCGCTGACACTTTTAATCGGAGTTTTAGTGAGTATGTTTTCGGCGATTACGGTTACCAGAACACTGCTTTTTGTTTTTAGCAGAGGAAGAGAGGAAAGAGCGACGACTATATAATTTTTAATTATGGAACAGGAAAAAACAAAGGGGTTTAATATCGTTGGCACGAGGCGAGTGTGGCTGACAATTTCGGTGGTTATGGTTGCGGCGGCGATAGTGGCAATAGCGTGGTTTGGTTGGCGACAGGGAATTGATTTTACCGGCGGGACGTTGTGGCAGGCGCAGTTTGAGAGTAATGAGATAACGGCGGCGGCAGTTACGGATACGCTAATAGGAGCGGAAGTGCCGGGAGTGGCGGTGACGCGCGGCGGAGAGGGAAGTTTCATTATCCGGTTGGCGGAAATAAACGAGGATAAGCATCAAGAGCTGGCAAACATAATGCGCGACAAGCTGGGGAGTTTTACGGAGCTTTCTTTTCAGTCGATCGGGCCGACAGTGGGAAAGGATTTGAGAAGCAAGGCGATATGGGCAGTAGTTCTGGTGCTGTTCGGCATTTCAGTGTTTGTGGCATTCGCGTTTCGGAAGGTGTCGCAGCCGGTGTCTTCCTGGAAGTATGGTCTGGTGACTCTTTTAACTTTAGCGCATGACGTGATTATTCCGGCGGGGGTGGTGGCGGTACTGGGGAGTAAATTCGCGGTTGAGGCAGATACCAATTTTATCGTGTCTCTTTTGGTAATTGCCGGTTTTTCGGTACATGACACAATTGTGGTATTTGACCGCATCCGTGAGAATCTGGTAGCGGCGGCTGGGAGAATGCCTTTGCCGGAGATTGTGAATCGGAGCGTGAACGAGACAATGGCGCGTTCCATCAACACATCAATGACGCTGGTTTTTGTGCTGGCGGCGCTGCTCTTGGTCGGGCCGGTGACGCTTAAATTCTTTATTTTGACGATTTTAATCGGAACGATGGTGGGGACTTATTCGTCCATATTCGTAGCCAGTCCTCTTTTGGTGATTTGGTATGAGAGGGGAAGAAGGAAAGTATAGTTGATGATTTTTTTAACCGGGGCTGTTCGAGAGTATTAAAGAGTATCTTGCCAATATACTCTCGCTACCGTCCATTCCCCCAGCGAGGGAATGGACTACGCCTCGCCCTCGCTCCCCCCTCTCTTACAGAGCAGGAAAGAGAGGGGAACCGTGCCCGCTCGGGCTCGGATGCGCGCTTGAGTATATTAGCGAGATACTTATATACTCTTATACTCTGTGCTAAAAAAATCTCGGAATTTGTTTGAGGGCCGCTTTCTTCCCGCGTTTAGTTTGTTGGAATTATGCGCGGGCGGCGACGAGAACAGTGATGGTTCCGCTACCGGCGGTTTTTAGGGTTTGAACGGCTTCACGGATAGTTGAGCCGGAAGTGTAGACGTCATCCACAAGGATAATGTTTTGTTTTTTAACCGCTTCCGGAAAGCGGATGGCAAAACAGCCGGCGATGTTATGCTCGCGGGCGGCGCGTTTAAGTTCTGCTTGCGGGCGGGTGTGACGGGTTCGGATAAGGAGGTATTTTAGGGGTAAGTTGAGGCGGCGAGCAAGAATAGAAGCGAGAAGTTCGGCTTGATTAAAACCGCGGGCGCGGCGACGGGAGGCGGAGAGAGGAATGGGAACAATCACATAATTTTGAAAGAGGAGGCCGAGGCCCTCGGCGTAGGAAGCGAGGCATTTTCCCAGGAGTTCTCCGGCGGGAGTAAGACGGCCGAATTTAAGCGCGTGAATCAGGGAGCGCACGGCTGGCGTGCGGTAGCTTAAAGCGGCGCCGAGGCGGAAACCGGCAGCGGGGTGGCAGTAGTTAAGGCGAGGCGGAATAGGAGAGACGGGTAAACGGGCGGAGCAGACGGGACAGGAAAGAGCGGAGGCGATGATAAGTTCGCGGGAGCAGGCGGCACAGAGAACTTTTTCGTCGTCTTTAAGAAAACGGCGGCAGGAGAAACAGATGTTGGGGAAGAGAATATCTAAAACCAGACGCCAGATTTTCGTTAATAAGGAAAACATATAGTATAATAATAATATGCTTTTTCTTTTTTGAGAGCAGAATTTAATGTTTAGAGATTTTTTTAAAAATATATTGGGGGCGGGAACAGTACTGGGAGTGGATATCGGCACGGCGTCCATTAAAGTAGCCGAGGTGGGGCGAGTAGGAGAGCAGTATAGCTTGGTCAATTACGGCATCCTTTCTAACTACGGGCATTTTGAGAGAGCTAACGAGGTGATTCAGACGAGCACGATGCAGGTCTTTGATAAGGAAGTGACGGTAATGCTTAAAAAATTAGTGAGAGAGATGAAAACAAGGACGAGGCGGGCAGTGGCAGGGCTGCCGATATTTTCCTCTTTTACCACTTTAATTGAGATGCCGGATATGAACCAGGAGGAAATGAAACAGGCGGTGGGATTCAAAGCGAAGCAGTATATCCCATTGCCGTTGTCGGAGGTGACGATTGACTGGCTGCCGATGGGCGCGCGGCAGGATGAAAACGGAAAGACAATCAGGCAGATACTGCTGGTGGCGGTGCCGACGGAGAAAATAAAACAGTATCGGCAGATTTTTACGGAGGCGGGACTTCAACTTTTAGCGCTGGAAGTGGAGACGCTGGCGGTCGTACGGGCGCTTATTCGCTCTGACCAGACACCGACGATTGTTTTAGATATCGGATCGCAGTCAACGGCGTTGACGATAGTTGACCACGGGTTTGTGAAATCAAGCGCGCAAGTTGACTACGCGAGCAATCACTTAACGCGGGCGTTGGCGCAGGGGCTTAATATAAACATGAGGCGGGCGGAAGAGATGAAAAAACAGAAGGGACTTTTGGGGACGGGCGCGGAATTTGAATTGTCCACAATAATGTTTCCTTTCACAGATGTTATACTTAAAGAGGTGATGAGGGCGAAAGAACGGTATGAAGAATCGCCGGGCGGAGCGAAGATAGAAAGAGTAATACTGGCAGGCGGAGGCGCCAATATGCCGGGGCTGGCAACATACGCGGAGAAGCAATTGGGATTGCCGGTAATTGTCGCCAACCCGTTTCTGGGTTTTAAATATAAGGAAGAGTTGGAGCCGGCGATAACAGAGCTCTCGGCGACACTATCGGTAGCAGTGGGGCTGGCGATGAGGGAGATTTAGCTAAAAATCCAAAGGATTTTAAGGATGGAATGACAGGAGGTAGGTATGGGGATATAAGAACATAAATGCCAAACACACAATCAAATTTTGAAATGCTGACGTCCCGGCGGAGCGGAGCCAGCGGCGGAGGGCTGACTTGGCGACTGCTTATTTTTTCAGCGCTGGTTTTTTTGGTAATGGCGACAAGTTATATAGGGCTGGAATACGGATACAAGGCAATTTTGATGAGCCAGAAAGCCGAGGCAGACCAGCAGGCGGAGGAACTGATAACGGGAGTACCGGTGGAAAAACAGGAGGCGGTGATTGATTTTTATTCGCGGCTGGCCAATATGCGAGCAGTGCTGCAGAACCACGTTTATACCACGCAGTTTTTGCGGCTGTTGGAAGGGAGTACCAGCAAAGGAGTGTATTTCTCCAGTTTGAAACTGGCAGTTGACGAGCAGGAGGTTCAGATTTCCGGAGTAGCCCGTAATTATGACGAGCTGTCGGTACAGCTTAAGGCGCTGGCGGCAATGGCGGGAGTAAGCGACGTTACTTTAACGTCGGCGATTACAGCCGAGAACGGGCAGGCGGTTTTTGACGTTAATTTTAATTTTGATCGTCAGGAGTTTAGGCGCAAACAATAAAACGGCAATATGGCTAATGTAACAGTAATGGCAAATCGGAGAATGTTATCGCTTTTAATAGCAGTTGTTTTGCTGTTACTATCACTTTATCTTTTCAGCAGTTTTGTAAAGCCGACGTTTATCAGCGTGCGCGGTTTGCGCGAACAGGCGGCGAGTGCCGAAAGCCATCTGCAGGCACAGCAGGAGGCGCGAGCGGCGATAGACAAGTTGTATGCCGATTCTCAAAACGCGGCTAATATTGAGGGGTTGTTGGCGGCGTCGCTGCCGAGCGGGGCGGATGTGCCGGGGGCAGTCCATCAAATACAAGCGCTGGCCAGATTGGCGGGGCTTGGGGTGAGGTCGGTGGCGGTGGAAGTAAAGGCAACCCAGGATAGAGCGACGCAAACGTTTACGAAACAGGTGGGAGAGATGGAGATAAGCATGAAAGCGGCCGGGGGTTACGAGAGCATGAAGCGGTTTTTAACTATTTTAGAGAGCAATATCACCGTGATGGATTTAACGTCGCTTAAGGTGGCAGGTGGGCCGGGGGGCGGAGAGATATATAATTTTGTCATTACCACTTATTATCAAGAATAAAAATATGGCGTTTGTTTTAGAAGAAGAAAAAAAGAGCATAGAGTGGATGCCGATATTGTACGGGGTGGCGGGAGCGGCATTTATTATCGGAGCGGTCTATTACCTGTTCTTTTCGGCATCGCCTTTAATTACGACGTTGACGACCACATCTGATTTGGAAAAACGGGCGGAGGAGTTGAAACAGGTAACGGTGGTGTCAAGCCAGGATGTTATAATTTCAGACCCGACTTTTAAAAGTTTGCGCCAGCAGGTGTCGCCGCTGACAACAAGCAACCTCGGCCGACCTGATCCTTTCAGTCCGTTTTAACAGGAGGGGGAGCGGGGTAAAGGTTTTAGTTCAATATGGATGACCGGGTTTTACTTGCAAAATTGGAGGAGAGGGGGGTTTTGGGAGGGGCGGAAACAGCCAAGCTCATGGGAGAGCTGGCTTATTTGACGCAACCGGTTGATCAGGTGATAGCTGACCGGAGATTGGCGAACGGCCGGGCGGTGGCGCAGGTTAAGGGAGAGATTTTAGGCGTGCCTTTTCGGCCGGTGGAAAACAAAGAGATTACCGACGAGATACTGCATCTTATTCCGGAAGAAACAGCGTTGACTTATAAGGTGCTACCGATAGGCCGCGAGGGGGAGATGCTGGTGGTGGGGATGGTAAATCCGGACGATATGAGAGCGCAAGACGCGCTACGCTTTATCGCTAAAAATCTGCGGGTGAATTTGGGAGTATATGTGGTGGCGGTGGCGGATTTTGAGGAGGTGGCTAAAAGATATTCGCCGTATCGGAGCGAGGTGGAGGCGGCGGTCAAGGCGTTGTCAAATTCGGGCGTGGCGGGAAGACCGGCGGCGGGGCAGAGAGTAGTGCAGCTGGATGAGAAAACGGCGATATCGGAGGAGGCGCCGGTTATAAAAATAGTGTCGTCAACACTGCAGGAGGCGGTAGACCAGAGAGCGTCAGACGTTCACATTGAACCGCAGCGCAACCGTCTGCGGATACGTTTTCGGGTGGACGGAGAATTGAAAGAGGCAAGCAGTTTTCCGATAGCGCTCCACCGGCCGATAGTGTCAAGGGTAAAGGTGCTGGCGGAGCTTAAGATTGACGAGACGAGGGTGCCGCAGGACGGGAGGTTTCGGACGATTTTGTCCGGGCGAGACATTGATTTTCGGGTAGCGACTTTTCCGACACCGGTAGGAGAGAAAGTCGTGCTTAGGATTTTAGACCCGACAGTGGGACTGAAGGGGCTGCCGGAGTTGGGATTGGCAGAACATAACCTGAAACTTATTAACGAGGGGATAGAAAAGCCATTTGGAATGATACTGATATCCGGTCCGACCGGAAGCGGAAAAACGACGACGCTTTACGGAATACTGCAGATTTTAAACAAGCAGGAGATAAATATCGTGAGTTTAGAGGACCCGGTGGAGTATTTTATTGACGGACTGAACCAGTCGCAGGTGCGGCCGGAGATAGGATACACCTTTGCTTCCGGATTGCGGCAGATTTTGCGGCAGGACCCGGACGTGATTATGGTGGGCGAGATACGCGACAGTGAGACGGCGGAGCTGGCGGTGCACGCGGCGCTGACTGGGCATATAGTGCTTTCCACTATTCACACCAACAATGCGGTGGGGGTTATTCCGCGCCTGATTGATATGAAGGTGCAGAAATTTTTATTGCCGCCGGCATTGAATTTGATGGCGGCACAGCGTTTATTGCGGCGGTTGTGCCAAAAATGCAAGAAGGAAGAGGCGGCGAATGAGACGATAGCGGAAATAATTGAGGAGGAACTGAAGGGACTGCCGGCTGGAATCAGGGGCGTATTTAAGAAGCCATATCGCGTGTATCGGGCGAAGGGATGTCCGGCGTGCAACAATAAGGGAACGATAGGGAGGGTGGCGATATTTGAAGTTTTTCTGATGACTAAGGAGTTAACAGAAGCGTTATCATCAGGAGAGGTGACGGCGGCGATCGCGGCGGAAATAAAACGGCAGGGAATGGTAACTTTGCGGCAGGACGGAATTATTAAAGCGTTGAACGGAGAGGTATTGATAGAGGAGGTGTTGAGGGAGACGGAATAAAAATAGGAAATGACGAATGACAAAAAGAAAAAGGGAATGTGATATAATAAAATGAAGGAATATGGATTATAAGACAAAGTTGGAGGAGTTGCTTTTGACGACGGCGCGGCAGGGAGCGAGTGACTTACACATTGCCGTTTCGCGTAAACCAACTCTGCGTATAGACGGCGCTTTGGTGCCGCTGGAGAAGGAGTTGATTTTGACGCCGGAGATGGCGGAGGGGTTAGTAACGGCGCTTTTAACGGCGGAACAGAAAGAGTATCTGACTAAGGCGAGAGAGTACGATTTTTCTTACGCTTTTCAGGATAAGGCCAGGTTTCGGGTAAATACTTATTATCAGAGAGGGTATTTGTCGGCGGCAATGCGCCTTATACCGGCACAGATACGAACAGTGGAGCAGTTGAATCTACCTCCTATTTTTCATGATTTTGCCAAAGCGACGCAGGGATTTGTGCTGGTGGTGGGGCCGGCGGGACAGGGGAAATCAACGACGCTGGCGGCGCTGTTGGACGAGATTAACCGGACGCGGACGGATCACATCATCACGATTGAAGACCCAATTGAGTATTTGTTTATTCAGGACAAGAGTATTATTTCACAGAGAGAGTTGGGAATGGACACGCTGGATTTCCACGGAGCGCTTAAAAGCGTGTTGCGGCAGGACCCGGACGTGATTATGGTGGGCGAGATGCGCGACCGAGATTCAATCGGGATGGCGATGACGGCGGCGGAGACGGGGCATTTGGTTTTTTCCACACTGCACACCAATTCGGCGGCGCAGACGATTGACCGTATTATTGACTCTTTTCCGGCCGACCAGCAGTCGCAGGTAATGAGCCAGCTGGCGGCAACAATCGTGGCGATAGTTTCGCAAAGATTGGTGCCGAAGGTGGACGGGGGGCGGGTGCCGGCCACGGAGGTGATGATAGCCAATGCCGCCATTAGAAACCTGATTCGCGAGCGCAAGGTATACCAAATTGACCTGGTGATTGAGACAAGTGTGCAGGAAGGAATGATGACATTAAACAGATCGCTGGCGGATTTGGTGATGAAGAAGCAGATTTCACTGGAGAGCGCGGAAAGCTATTCACTTAACCCGTCGGAGTTACGGATACTTTTAGAAAGAAGCTAAAACGCGGCGCGCAAACTCTAAACTCTAACTCTAAATATAGAATGAAGTTTAAATACAACGCTAGAAATAAGGGAGGGGAGATGCAAGTGGGAATAGTGGAGGCCGCCAGCCGGGAAGCGGCGGCGGCTATTTTGAATACTCACGATCTTTTTATTCTTTCCATTGAGAGCGCGGAAAAGCGGACGGCGGTGGATGTGATTGCCAGCTGGATAAACCGCGTGCGTTCCAAGGATTTAGTGGTGTTCTCCAGACAGATGGCGACGCTACTGGAGGCGCGGGTGCCGCTGGGAGACACGCTTAAAAATCTTTATCGGCAGACGGAAAACAGAGTGCTCAAGGAAGTGGTCTTTGACATCAACGCCGATATTTCCGCCGGTGTTTCTTTTTCACAGGCATTGGAAAAACACCCGAATGTATTTTCCGATTTTTTTATCAATATGATGAGGGCGGCCGAGGTGACGGGAAGAGTGGATGAGGCGATGACTTTTATGGCCGATTATTTGGAGAAAGAAGACGCACTGGCAAGCAAAATCAGAAACGCGCTGATATATCCGGCGTTTGTAATCGGACTTTTTGTGCTGGTGGTGGGGCTGATGGTGGTATATGTGTTTCCGCAGATTAAGCCGATTTTTGACGAGACCGGAGTGGCGCTGCCGATTTATACCAGAATAATTTTGGGAACGGGGGATTTTATTTTGGCCTGGTGGTGGGCGCTGATAGCGATTATCATTATTGTGACGGTGGCGGTGGCGGACTATATCAGCACGGAGGAGGGGCGGGGATTATTGAATGAGATTATTTTGCGGACGCCGGTTTTGGGAGGGCTTTACCAGAAAATGTATGTGACGCGGTTCGCGCAGTCGGTGTCGGTGCTGGTGGCGGGGGGGGTGGCGATAGTGCAGGCGATAAGGATTGCCGCCCGCACGATAGGAAACGTGGTGTACGCGGAAGAACTGGAACGGGTGGCGGAGCGGGTGAAAGAAGGAGAATTAATGAGCCGGGCGCTGGAGGACAGTCCGCATTTTCCGCTGCTGGTGGCGAATCTGGTCGCGATCGGTGAGCAGACGGGGAAATTAGACCAGCTACTTAGGAAGATTGCCGACTTTTACACAAGGCAGGTTGATGAGACGGTAGGTAGTTTGGTAGAATTAATACAGCCGGCGCTAATGGTGGCCATAGGACTTTTTGTGGGAGTATTATTCGCGTCAATTCTCTTGCCGATTTATAATTTGGCGCAGACGTTTTGAAAAATGAGCAAGCTCGTTTCTAAAATTCAAAAATCAATCCGCCAGCTGGCGGACAAAATCAAAAATTGCGGAAGTTCGCCGCGCGAACTTTTATTGGAAAGAAGAGGATTTACTTTGATTGAGATGCTGGTGGTGATTGGGATCGTGGGCGTACTGGCGTCGCTGGTTTTGGTAGGGTTAGGGCCATCGCGGCAGGCGAGTAGAGACACGAAGCTAATGTCAAATTTGCATCAGATACAGAATTTGCTGGAGGTTAGTTATTTGCGGAGCGGGGGTTATCCGAGTAGTCTCAATTTCACTAGTGGAGATTATAGTAAAGTGACAGGCAGTGAATCTAGTAAATATTGTTATGTTAAGTCGAATAATGGTTATATAGTGGGAGTACAGTTAGAAGGAACACAAACTGGCGGTGCTGATTGTGGTAGTTGCAGCACACCGCCGATAACATATTGTTTGAGCGCGGAGTAGCGCAAAAGCGCTATGGCTTTTATATATTTTTTGCTTTTTATTTTTGGCCTGGTGATGGGCAGTTTTTTAAATGTGGTGGCGGGACGGTATAATCCGGAGCGCTCTTTTTTTGAATCAAAAAATATTTTGGGACGGTCGCGGTGTCCGCACTGCGGGACAACTTTAAGGTGGTATGAACTGATACCGCTTTTGAGTTTTATTTGGTTGGGCGGGCGGTGCCGAACGTGCCGGAGCCGGATTTCCTGGCGGTATCCGCTGGCGGAGATT
Source organism: uncultured Candidatus Saccharibacteria bacterium (assembly GCA_964362215.1). Classification (GTDB taxonomy): domain Bacteria; phylum Patescibacteriota; class Minisyncoccia; order UBA6257; family XYB1-36-10; genus CAYIDJ01. Next base: position 24,537 of record CAYIDJ010000005.1, on the reverse strand, counting down.
TTGGCGGGAGTGGCGACGGCGGGGGCGGTGTATAAACTGGCGGAGATGTTTTATGTCCGGCAGGTGTTTTTGTCCGGCGGGCCGACGGCGTGGTTTATAATTCTGGCCGTTGTCTGGGTGTGGATTTTTTACTTTTTCATAACCTTGTCGTTTGTAGATTGGCGGCTTAAGATTATTCCCAACGAGATAAACGGGCTGCTGGCGGCGGCGGGGGCGGGGTTGATGATTTGGCAGTGGTGGTACGGAAAGTGGGGACTGGCGGAGGGGACATTTTTAGGCGGATACGCGGCGATGTTGGGAGGCAGGACGGAAGTTTTCAGTAATCACATAGCGGCCGGGGCGGCGGCTTTGATTCTATTTTTGATTATAGTAGCGGTGACGAAAGGAAAGGGAATGGGGATGGGAGACGCGAAACTGGCGGGCGCGCTGGGGTTAATTTTCGGGTGGCCCGACATAATATTGGTTGTGATGCTGGCTTTTATGCTGGGGGCGGCGGCGGGGATTTATCTTTTAACGCGGGGGCAGCACAAGATGAGTTCGCAGATACCTTTTGGACCTTTTTTGGTCGCGGCGGCGGCGGCGGTTTTCTTTTGGGGAGAGGCGATACTCGGCACGTATTTCGGATGGATAAATTTGTTTATTTAAGCAAGAAGCTGAAAATTAAGGTGGTGGGGGGTGGAAAAAGGTGTGATATAATTGAGTCATGTACTGGAGTCGGGAGAGGGTGATAAATGGGGTCCGACATAAAGTCGGACGGCGAGACGCGTTTACAGTTTTGGAGATGCTGGTGGTGTTAGGCATTTCCGCTTTTTTATCCACCATTTTTGTGGGATATGGAGCCAGTCTTAAGGACCAGATGGCTGTTTTTCGCGAGGAGGCCAGGTTGACGCAGGTATTGTTTAAGGCGAAGACGTTTGCCATACAAGCGCGAGAGACGGGAGGAGTGGTTGCTTGCGGATATGGAGTGAGTTTAGATAGAACCGCCAGAACTTATCAGATATATCTAAAAGCAAAAATAGGCGAGGAAAAATGCGAAGTGGCGTACCCGCAAGCGGACAACTGGGACAGGTCCGAGGATGAGATAATCGGTTCTTCTTTTAAGGTTGACGGGAAAGTTGGCTTGTCGGGAAGCGGACAAACAGCGGTGGCGTTTGAACCGCCGCGACCGACGGTGCATGTGGTAGGAGGTAATGATCAAGGGGAGGCAGTTTTTCGGTTATGCACGCTGTCGGAGCCAGTTTTATGCCGAGAGGTGGTGGTGACAAAAGTGGGGCAGATTACGACGAGGTAGCTAATAAACTCTAAATCCTATCCGCCAGCTGGCGGACTAAACTCTAAACAAATTACAATGACCAAAATTAGAAATTCAAAACGGGGATTGTTGAGGGAAACAATTGAGTCGCGGGAAGGACAGGCCCTCATTGAAGCGGTGGCGTCAATAGGAATAGTGATTGTGGGCGTGTTCGGGGCGCTGGCTTTTTTGTCGTCTTCATTGCGGCTTAACCGTTTAGTTACTAACCAGTATACGGCAACATATCTGGCGGCGGGGATAATTGAAGAAGTGAAGAATTGCATAGATGTTAATGATGACAACTGGGGTTTTGATTGTCAGAGAGAGGTAATGATGGCAGATCCGGATAAATGGCCAACGGAAACGGTGAACGGAGCAGGTTTTACTAAAAGTGTTGAGGTTGGAAATGGTTCTGGTGATGATTATAAACAAGTAAAGGCGACTGTGAATTGGGAGGAGAGGGGAGGGAAAATTGAGGTGGTTTTAGAAGATAGGTTTTATAATTGGAGACAATGAGAATTAAAAGTTTAAAAATCAAAGTTAAAAATGAACGAAGTTTACTTCGTAAACTTTTATTTAATAACGGAGAGTTTACCCCGTATAGAAACCCCAGGAACACGGGGTTTACGGTGGTGGAGTTGATTGTGGCGATGGGGTTGTTTATGACGATTATCGTGGTAGCGGTGGGAGCATACATACAGGTGATAAAAACGCAGGGAATAGTGACGGACGTGATGGCGGCCAACGACAACGCCAGTTTGGTGATGGAGCAGATGGCGAGGGAGATAAGGACGGGGAAAAAATTTATAGCGAGCAATAACAGTGAACTGACTTTTTTAAATGACACTAAGAATTGCGTGTTGTATAAATTTATCGGTGACGGTATTGCTAGGAAGGAGGTTCCTGGACTCGATGGGTTGAGAAGGGAGAAGCGATGTGAAACATTGGAATATGGGCAGATGGAGCCGCTGACGGCGCCGACGGTGGTTATAAAGGAGGGTAGTTTTTTAATTAAAAGCGAGCAATCACAGGGCAGAAGAATTGTTTTTGATAAGGTGGATATAAGTTTTAAGGTGGATATCAGCAGGGAGAGGGAATCAAGTTTTTTCGCGGGAGGAGGAAATCAATTAAAGACGACGGTGTCGGCGAGGAAATATTTCCAAAATTAAAAGTTTAAATATTAAAAATCAAAGTGACAGATCAAAGTTTAAAATCGGGGAGTTTAAAGATAAATAATCCATCGGGGCAGGTGATGTTTTTGACGGTGGTGGTGTTGGGAGCGGTGATTACCAGCGTTACTTTAATCGCGGGATTACTGATGTCTTTTCAGATAAGGCGGTCGGCGGATGTGACGGCTTCAGCACGAGCGATTTTCGCGGCGGACGCGGGGGTGGAGTGCATGTTGTATCACATTTTCAATAATGGGGAGATGGGGAAAGTGGCGGAAGAAAGTTGTAATACTAACGGGACCAAGGAGAATTTTGATAATAAAGCCAGTTTTATAATCAGAATTAAAGAAGACGGTCTGGTAGGCGTCAGCAGTTTCAGGTCGACGGGAAAGTTTAACGACGCGGTGCGGACGGTGGAGATTAATTTAACGCAACTTCAATGATAAAGAAGGAGGAGGCAAGACAGCGAGTAGAAAAACTAAAGAAGCTGATTGATTACCACCGGCGGCTGTATCACGTTTATGACCGGCAGGAGATAAGCGAGGCGGCGTTGGACTCCTTGAAGAAGGAGTTATTTGATTTGGAACAGAGGTATCCGGAGCTGATAACACCGGATTCGCCGACGCAGAGAGTGGGAGGGGAGCCGAGAAAAGAGTTTAAGAAAGTGCGGCGGGAGAATCCGATGTTGTCGCTGGAGGATGCTTTTACGGAGGGCGATATGAAAGATTGGGAGGAGAGAATGGAAAATTATCTGGGCGGGAAGGTGGCTGGCGGATACTTCGCGGAGTTGAAAATGGACGGGTTGGCGGTGGAGCTTACTTACGAAGGCGGCGTTTTGGCGCAGGGAGCGACGAGGGGGGACGGGGTGGTGGGGGAGGAGATAACGGGAAATTTGAAAACGATTGAGGCGATACCTCTAGGAATTACCAATGACCAATTACCAATGACCAATAGAAAGAGAGTAGTAGTGAGAGGGGAGGTATATTTAACAAAGAAGGAGTTTGAGAGAATAAACAAGCAACTCAAAAAAGAGGGGAAGAAGACATACGCCAATCCGCGGAACTTGGCGGCGGGGTCACTGCGGCAGCTGAATCCCAAAATAACCGCTGGCCGGAAATTATCTTTTTACGCTTACGGGTTTGGGGAGGAGACGGGGATGAAAAATCACGCGGAGGAGCATAAAGCATTGCGGGATTTGGGTTTTTCGGTGGAGTTGCATGAGAAGCACTGCGCGACCATTAAAGAAGCGATGGCTTGGCGGGAGAAGTGGGTAAAAGAGCGAGAGAAATTGAATTACGAAATTGACGGGGTGGTGATAAGGGTTGATGACAATAAACTGTTTGGCCGGCTGGGGGTGGTGGGGAAGGCGCCGCGAGGGGCAATCGCTTATAAGTTTTCGCCGCGGGAGAAGACGACGATAGTAAAAGAAATAAAGGTGCAGGTGGGGCGGACGGGAGTGCTGACGCCAGTGGCAATTATGGAGCCGGTCAAGGTGGGGGGGGTGACGGTGAGCCGGGCGACTTTACACAATGAGGATGAAATCAGGCGGTTAGGACTTAAGATCGGGGACACGGTGATTGTGTCGCGGGCGGGAGACGTGATTCCAAAAATAACTAAAGTGATGGCGGAACTGCGGACGGGGCGGGAGAAGGAGTTTAAGATGCCGGAGAGATGTCCTATCGGCGAGTCGCGGGTGGTAAAGGTGGGAGGGCTTCATAAATGTGAAGATACGCGAGTGGCAATGAAGGAAAGCGTCAGATTTTTTGTATCGCGGGCAGCTTTTGACATCAGAGGGCTGGGGAAGAAAAACGTGGAGCGTTTTTTGAAAGAGGGAATAATTGGAGACCAGGCGGATATTTTTACGATTTCGGAAAAAAAGATAGCGGAACTGGATGGGTTTGGGGAGGTTTCGGCGAAGAAAATTACGGAGGAGATTGAGAGGAAGAAGGTGGTAACGTTGCCACGGTTTATATTATCGCTCGGGATTTTGCATGTGGGGGAAGAGACAGCGCAGCTGCTCGCGGAGCGGGCAGCGCGCGAGCTTAAAGTTAAAAACGGAAAGTTGAAAGTGGGAGAGTTGACAGGTTTTTTTCAGAAAATGACAATAGAGGAACTGCAGGCAATACAGGATATCGGACCTAAGGTGGCGGAGAGCATTTACGAGTGGTGGCACGAGCGGGAAAACGTGAAATTGGTGGAGAAGCTGGAGAGAAATGGAGTGGCAATTGAGGTAAGCGGCGCGGCGGCGGGCGGCGGGAAGTTAGATGGAAAGACATTTGTTTTGACTGGTAGTTTGACCGGTATAACGAGAGAGGAGGCGAAGGCGAGAATCAGGGAGAAAGGAGGGGACATTTCCAGTTCGGTCAGCAAGAATACGAATTATGTGGTGGCGGGGGAGGAGCCGGGAAGCAAATATGAGAAAGCAAAAGAATTAGGCGTGAAGATTATTGGGGAAAAAGAGTTGTTGAAGATGTTGGGGTAGATTTGTAAAAGTTTACGCATGAAAGCAGCCTACTTGTCGGACACGGATATTTTTTTGCTAAAAAATTCCTCTGACTCGCACCAGTCGTGCTCCGCGCGGTCCGACAAGTAGGCTGCTTTCATGTTATTACTTGAAGGTTTCTAAATCTTTTTGGGGGTGGAGTTGGGGGGAGAGAGTGGGGACACAAGATTTTACGGCCGTGAAATCTTGTGATGGGGAAGGGGCGAGAAAATTTTGGCGAGTAAGGTGGCAGGAGGAAGGAAAGTGAGATAGAATAAGGGAAAGAAAATGAAAGATATAAGGGACAGATTGACGGGTTTGGTAAAAGTAGCGGTGGGGGCGGCTGGGTTTGGCGCGGAAGAGGTAATAATAGAACATCCGGGAACAATGGGACTTGGAGATTATGCTACGGCAGTGGCGTTCAAGATTGCTAAGCGGGAAGGAAATAATCCACGGGAAGTAGCGGAGAAGATTATGGAGAAGATAGAGAAAGACGAATATGTGGATAAGGTGGAGGCGGCGGGAGCGGGATTTGTCAATTTTTATCTATCGGAGAAGTTTTTTAGAGAGAGTTTAATCAAGGTTTTAGAAGAAGGGGAAAGTTTTGGCCGGAGAGAAAGTTTAACTGGAAAAAAGGTGATGGTGGAGTATACCGACCCGAATCCGTTTAAGGAGTTTCATATCGGGCATTTGATGAGTAACACTATCGGAGAGTCACTGGCGCGGATTATTGAGGCGAACGGGGCGGAGGTGAAGCGGGCGAATTATCAGGGAGATGTAGGAATACATGTGGCTAAGGCAATTTGGGCGGCGATGAAGGGAAAAGGAGATTTGGCAAACGGGACGGCGTACGCGGCGGGGAATAAAGCATATGAAACGGAGGCAGAGGCGAAGCGGGAAATAATGGAGATAAACCGGAAGATATATAAGAAGAGCGATGAGGAGATAAACCGGATTTATGACCAAGGGAGAGAGGAGAGTTTGGAGCGATTTGAAAAGATGTACAAGCGGCTGGGGACAAAGTTTGATTACTACTTTTTTGAGAGCGAGGCGGCGGTAGCGGGAGAGAAGACGGTTAGGGAAAATACGGGAAAGGTTTTTGAGGAAAGCGAGGGCGCGGTGGTGTTTAGGGGAGAAAAGCGTGATTCGGTGTTGCACACGCGGGTGTTTATAAACTCGGAAGGACTGCCGACTTACGAAGCAAAGGAACTGGGACTAGCGGAACTGAAGCGGGAGAAAGAAAATTGCGACTGGTGGGTGGTAGTGACGGGAAACGAAGTAAATGATTATTTTAAGGTGGTGACGGCGGCGATGAGAGAGGTTTGGCCGGAATTGAAAGGAAAGATAAGGCATATTTCACACGGGATGTTGAGATTGCCTTCCGGCAAGATGTCCTCGCGGACGGGGGAGGTGATGACAGCCGAATCGCTGATAGCTCAAGTGAAGGAAAGAATCAAAGAGGGCATGGCCGAAAAGGCGGAGAGTGAAGAGTGGGAGAAGATAGCCGATGGGGTGGCGGTAGGGGCGATAAAATATTCCATTCTGAAGCAGTCGCCGGGGAAAGATATTGTTTTTGATTTAGAGAAATCAATTTCTTTTGAGGGCGATTCAGGGCCATATCTGCAGTACACGAACGCGCGGATAAACTCGGTTTTGGAGCAGGCGGAGAAGGCGGGAATAGAGCTGGAGGCGGCGGGCGGTTATTTTGAGATTAACGGAATAGTAAGAAGATGGCACCGATTTCCGGAGGTAGTGGCGGCGGCGCTGGAAAACAACGCGCCGAATTATATGGCTGCTTATTTGCACGAGTTGGCGTCCGAATTTAATGGGTACTATGCGGAAAACCGGATTGTAAGCCAAGAGGAAAGCGCGCCTTTTCGGGTGGCGCTGGCGGCGGCGACGGGACAGATATTGAAAAATGGGCTCAAAATACTGGGGATGGAGGCGCCAGAGAGGATGTAGGTGAAGAGTTTGGATATGTGGGAAGCGGCTTACTAATATACTCTCGCTACCATTAATTCCCCCGGCGAGGGAATTAATTACGCCTCGCCCTCGCTCCCCCGACGCTAAGAAGGTCGGGAACCGTGCCCGCTCGGGCTCGGATGCGCGCTCGAGTATATTAGTAAGCCGCTAGAACTATCTCTATGTGGTGCGAGTTTATATTAACTGTACTCTTTGTTGTGGAGAAGTGGTTAGATAGTAAGGTAGTCCCCCACCTTTTACTAAAGGTAGGGGACTTTGATTATATTGAGGAAAGGAAAAGGGTAATGTATGATGAGGTGGATATATGGAGATAACGAAGGAGGAAATTCAGCGGTTGGCGGAGCTGGGCAGGGTAAAAATTACCGAAAAAGAAGCGGAGCGGTACAAAAAAGAGGCGAAAGAAATCGTCGGTTTTTTTGATGAGATAAAGGAAGTGGAAACGGACGGAGGAGAGGCAGAGCAGGAACGGGAAAATACGAGCGAGGCGGTGAGGGACGAGGAGAGAATTGATGTGGGAACGGATAAGGAGCCGGAGCAGTTTATCGCCAAAGAGAAAGGGTATCTGAAGGTACCGAAAGTTTTTTAATAAATTGACCATCCGTCAATTTATTAAAAAACTAAGCTCTAAACTCTATCCGCCATCCGCCAGTTGGCGGAGGCGGACTAAACTCTAAACAAATTCAAAATTAAAAATTCAAAACGAGGAAAACATTTTTTGTTTTATGCTGAAGCCGGAATTAACAATAGTGGAGTTTCACAAGCGTCTGATGGGACGCGAGTTTTCGGCGGAAGAGGCGGCGCGTTTTTTTATAAAAAGAATAGATGATTTGGACGGCGAGATCGGCGCGTTTTTGGAAGTGTGGCGGGAGGAGGCGATAGAACAGGCGAAAGAGACGGACAGGGAGATAGCGGCAGGAGGAGAGATAGGCATACTTAAGGGGGTGCCGATAGCGGTGAAGGACAATATGCTGGTTAAGGGGAAGGAGTCAACAGGCGGATCAAAGATATTAAAAGGGCATAAGGCCCAATATGACGCGACGGCGGTGAGAAAACTGACGGCGGCAGGCGCGGTACTTTTAGGGCGGACGAATATGGACGAGTTTGCGATGGGTTCGTCCACGGAGAATTCGGCCTGGCAGATAACGCATAATCCGCGTGACAAAACCAGGGTGCCGGGCGGGACATCGGGAGGTTCGGCGGCGGCGGTAGCGGCGGATATGGCAGTAGCGGCTTTAGGAAGCGATACGGGCGGGTCCATAAGGCAACCGGCAAGTTTTTGCGGGGTGGTGGGTTTTCGGCCGGCATACGGAGCGGTGTCGCGGTACGGGCTGATGGCGGCGGCGTCCAGTTTTGACCAAATCGGGCCGATTACCAAGACAGTAGAAGACGCGGCGATTATATTTGAGGCAATCGCGGGCAAGGATATGTTTGACGCGACGAGTGTGGAGGGGCGGTATAGGGATGTAACTGATTACAGTTCGGAGATGGCACGCGGATTTACAATAGGCATTCCGGCGGAGCTGTGGAATGAGGAAAAGAACGCTTTTAAGGGAACGGACGAGCGGACGGCGGAGCAGATGAAAATAGCCAGAGATATTTTTACCAAAGCGGGAGTGAAATTTAAGATGGTTTCCATTCCCAGCATCAGATTCGCACTGCCGGCTTATTACATCGCTATTTTCGCGGAGGAGAGTTCCAATCTAGCGCGGTTTGATGGTTTGCGGTACGGGGCGGCGGCGGAAAGGAAAACTTTACTTGAACTTTATGAAAAAAGCCGCGGGGAGGGATTTGGGCCGGAGGTGAAACGCAGAATTATTTTGGGAACATTCGTGCTTTCGGCCGGTTTTTATGACGCTTATTACGGCAAAGCGCAGGCGGCGCGGCGGATTATTAAACGGGATGCGGAGCGGGCTTTGAAGGAAGTAGATGTGATGTTGATGCCAACGGCGCCAACACCGGCGTTTAAAATCGGGGAGAAGATAGACGATCCACTGGAAATGTACTACGGAGATATTTTTACGGTACTGCCGAGTTTAACGGGACAGCCGGCGCTGTCGTTGCCGGTGGAGCCAGTCGGTGGGCCGCGCACCGGACTGCCGGTAGGGTTTCAGTTGATCGGGACGGCGGGGAGAGAGACAAATCTTTTTAATTTGGGGCGGTTTTATGAGGATTTAAACAAATAGCGAACATTATGATTTTAGGAGGGGATAATTTAATTGACGTGAAGAAGCTGCTGGCGGACGTGCTGACGTTGGGACTGGCGTCGGCGGACACGTTTTTGAATATGTTGCCGACAATAAAGGTACTGTCTTTTCTGATTTCACTTATAATGGTGGCGATGATAATTTATCTTCTGATACGTTCCGGTTTTGTTTATGAAAAAACGCGGCAGTATTTGGATGTGGTGGAATTTTCCCGCTTGGACGAAAAACGGATACTGCGTGCCTGGCAGAAGGTGAAAGCCAGATTGGCAAAACAGCATGAGGCGGAGAGGCGGCTGGCGGTAGTGGAGGCGGATTTGATATTAGACGAGGTGATAAAAATTGCCGGTTATCAGGGAGAGACGATGGGTGATCGGCTAAAGGGGTTGACGCCGGCGAATTTATCCAATATTGAGCGAGTGTGGCGGGCGCATAAGATACGCAACCGAATTGTGCACGAACCAGATTTCGCGATGACGGCAATGGAGGCGGAGGAGATGGTGGATATTTATCACAAGGCACTGCAGGAGTTTGGGCTGCTCCGTGAATAGAAAACAATAAACGGCTAATTAGCCGTTTATTGTTTTTGTGCCGGCGGCAGGGAATCTCACGTCGTCCCTCCGCTCGCGAGCGGAGGGACTCTTTAAAAACCCTCGGTTTTTAATATTTTCCAACACGGGGAACCAATCGTGGTTCCCCGACCCTCTCCGCTGGTTCGATCACGAGTTAAGGGGAAACGATTTGTTTGTTCTGTATTTTTTAATTTTTCTAAATAGTGTGCCGGCGGCAGGGATCGAACCTGCGACCTAAGGGTTATGATTCCTTCGCTCTAACCAACTGAGCTACGCCGGCATTTTATTTTAAGGCGGGCACGACCGGATTTGAACCGGCGGTCTCCTCCGTGACAGGGAGGCGTGTTAACCGGGCTACACTACGTGCCCAAAAAATTTTCCTTTATAATTGTTATTATTACTTGAAAACAAGGGTTTGTAAAGCGGGTTGGCTTGACATAAGCAGTAGTGGTCAATAGAATATGTAGGTGTATCGCGGGGTAGAGCAGTGGCAGCTCGCCAGGCTCAATTTTGGGCCGTATGAGAGGTAACTTTCATATGCACAATCTGTCAAAGTCGGGGAAGCCTGATGTTATGTAAATAAATGGTAATCCCGAGCCAAGTCCCGACTGAAAGGTCGGGGAAGGTGTAGAGACTTGACGGCAGGCGTCCTGGACACAGGACGGAGAGAAAGTCCAGACCACAAATCTATTTAATGATAAATAGAGCAGCGAAAGCTGTAGTTGGTAGGCATAACCTGGAGGTCGTTGGTTCGAGTCCAACCCCCGCAACAAAAAAATAATCCGCGCTTAAAAGCGCGGATTTGACATTTTTGAGTGTTATCTGATATAATATAGCGGGACTTAGAAAACGGCTTTTTTAGGCCAAAATAAACTGGAAAGAGAGGAAAGAAAGATGAGACGAGAATCGTGGTCGGTAGCTTGGGCATGCCTGCTTGGTGCGTATATCGGAGCAGTCGTATCGTTGGAAATTGCCGCTTGTTTTCAGTATGGGCAGTACTTTTGGAGTGTCGGTGCCCTGATGGGCGGTGCGGTGGGTTACTGCATGGTGGACTTCAAAGAGATACTTGTAGGAATTCGCCACTCTTACAAGAGAACGATTGGCTGGAAGCCAAACAAGCTTTACTGGAGAGCGGTGTGGTGGAGTTATGTTGCACTTATCATGTTTGTTTCAATAGTGTATCTCGTAATCCTTTTGTTTTTATCTGGAATTACTGTGTGGTTTTATGCATTCGGTTTGGTTAAAGTTGACGAGATGGTAAGTTTATCTCTCTTTTTTTCTTACGTTATACCAGGAACTTTTTTGTTTTCCACATTCGTTATTATTTTTTTTGAGCCTAATAGGCTTTCTCGTGATGGGAAGACGGACGAGGAATATGAGAAATATCTAAATGTTCGGATTCTCCAAGAAAGGGACTTTATGCGGAAGTGTAACCCGGTGATGGCGCTGGTATATATTGTCCGCTGTATAATCGCTGGCGCGATTATCTCGCCGCAGATTGCGGTTGCTGCCGGACTTAAAATTGCAGTAGCGTGCTGGACACTAGGCGCGTTCATCAAGGGAGTGTTTATTTATATTCACTACTATCTCCGAGTTCTTTGTTTCGTGGATTCGGCGATCGGCGCGACCATCGGGTATTTTTATGGGGATACTGTTATCGGAGCAATTGCCGGAGCCATTATCGGGGCAGCCAATTATGAGTTGGTGTCCGTGAGATGGCTGAAGATTGTTCCCGCGAGGAGCAAAACCAATTAATCTTTCTATTCAATTATGACCTTCTAATCCCTGGCTTATGCGCCGGGGATTTTGTTTTTTTGGAGGGAGGAGGATATAATGGGGATAATGGAAGATTTAGAGAAATTTAGAAAAAAAGAGTTGGAAAAGATAAAGGCAGTGGGGAATGGTTATGAGGAAGAAAAGGAGGAGAGGGGGGTGAGGGAGTTGAGAGATAAGTTGAAAGCCAAGATTTTAGCCGGGGAAATTAAAGACAGGCACATTGAGGGAGATTTGAAGGTGGACATAATTGAGGAGGATGAGTTATTGCTTTGGGATGAGATTGAGTCGCTTAAGGAGATGGACGAGAGGAGATATGAAGAGCTGGCGGATAAGGTGAATGAGATGATGTTGGAAAGGGTAAAGAGACAGACGCCGGAGGAGATAAGGAATTCACCGTCTAATAATTTGCTGTCGTTTTTAACATCGCTTTTAATAAAGAAAACCAAGGAGTTTGGAGTTTACGAGAAGAAGAAGGTGGCGTGAGAATGGAGACGCGAGCAGTTATGGGAGAAGAGCGAAAGTAAAAAATTAGTTCCGACAATGAATAGTTAGGGCGGATTTGTTTTTGGCGGAAAAAGTTTTGATTTTAGCGGATTTCCGTTGTATACTAGAAAAAATGTTTTAGAAGCAGAATATTTATGCTTAAAAGAAATTATTTAATCGCTGAAGACGGGGAAAGCAAGCAATTTTTAAGAGAATTAAATCAAAGGAAAGACGTATCCGCTCAAAGAATAAAAAGACTTTTGGCCTTGCCGGATTTGGCGCGAAAAGAAAATTCTCCTCTTAAGTTTATTATTGATAAGATTTTGGCAATGGATATGTTTAAGGGTTTTGATGTTATTGAAATTCCTGAAATTGTCAGTGTCAGAGATAATTTTGACTTGTTAAACGCTCCGGCTCTACACCCTAGCCGCAAAGAAACAGATACTTATTATGTCAGCAAAGATTATGTTTTAAGGACTCAAACCACGGTGATGTGGCCTTTTTATCTTCAGAAAGAAGAAGGCAGAAAAAAATTGGAGCAAGAAGGGGAGGTGGGGCTTTTGAGTTATGGTAAGGTTTTTCGTAAGGACGAAATAGACAGAAACCACTATCCGATTTTTCACCAAATTGACGGGCTTTATATTTGCAAGAAGGAAAAAAAAGTCATAGGCCTCGCGGAGCTTCAGGAAGTGCTAAAAGCCATAACTTACGCTATTTACGGAGATTCGGTGGAGTTTCGTTTTTTGGAGGATGTTTTTCCGTTCACAGACCCCAGTACCCAAATAGAAATAAAACAAGCAGAGAAGTGGTTGGAAATTGTAGGCGCGGGAGTAGTTCACGCTAAGGTGCTTTCTAATCTTGGCATAGACCCAGATGTTTATAACGGCTGGGCTTTTGGATTCGGTTTGGAAAGAATAGCCATGGCTAAAATGAAAATTCCGGACATTAGAATTTTCTGGTCTGATGACCCGAGAATCACCAGCCAGTTTAAGGATATAAACAGCCAGTATAAGGAGGTTAGTAAGTTTCCTATGACTTATCGCGACATTTCCTTTATTGTTGATAGGAGCACAAGTCTTAATAATTATTACGAAATTATTCGTGATTTTGCGGAGAATTTAATTGAAGAAGTGAAGCTTGTTGATGAGTATGAAGACGAACAAAAATTCGGAAAAGACAAAAAGAGTTATACTTTTAGAATTGTTTACCGTTCTCCTGAAAGAACTTTAACCAACGAAGAAGTCAATCAAATTCAGGATAGGATTATAAAAGAAACCAGAGAAGAATTGGGAGCGGTGATAAGGTAGGGAGGATAAAGTTGACGGGTTAATGCCACCAAACTATTTCTCTCGCTCCTGCCGTAAGCTTAAATAAATAATATTCGCTCCGGTCAAATTTTTTGATAAAACAGCCGGTTCCCGTTCCTCCCTACGGCCTGCCTTGTCGGCAGGCAGGGATTTTCCGACCAGCTGTTTTATAACAAAAAATTTTTTCCTCCACTCATTTATTTATGGTTAAGCTTACAGAAGTCGCTCAATAAACAGTTTGGCTATATTAAGCCACTTTTTGAGGAAGAGGTTGGATAGTGATGTAGTCCCGCCGCTCGCGAGCGGCGGGACTTTTGTTATGGAAAATATCCGCGCATCAATTTTGCGGGGAAGGCAGAGGCGAAGCGCTTGGGGGTGGGGAGGGGTGGTCTATTCGGCCACGCGTTTCGCGGTTTCATTACTTGGTTTTTTTGATAAGCATAATCTATGTATTTATCGTATTTCTCACGATCGTGAGAAATACGATACAGAAATCTTGGCAAAATTGGTAGGCGGGTTCAGTATTTCTGACTACGGGAGTACCCGCAGAGAAATACTAAAAAAATCCCACCTTTGCAGGTGGGGGAATAGTTAGAGAGGAGGGAAAAAAGGGGAATTAGGAGGCGGTGGGGGTGGGGGCAAACTGGGTGCTCAAACGGCGGAGCATCCAATTTTTGAAGCCGAGGTAGCCATAATTCTTTCCCTTTAGGTACTTCTCGATACTGAGGAGTACCTGGATGAGAGAGAGAGGTCCGGTGGGCCAGACCCAATAGATGTCTTCGAGGTTGCTGACATCAATTGGCGGCGTCTGGATTTGATATCGTTGGAACGATACCTCTTCTTCTTTATTGACCTTAACAAAAAGGTCAACGTGGCCTCTGCGACAGTCAGTTCCTGGGTGAAAAAGGGCGATTTCGCATCCGCTTTCACTCCAGTTTACTTCGGTCAAGGCGTGTCCGGGCAACTGCACGTGCTGATAGTTTTCCGTGCTGATGCCGGCTAGATTTTCAAAACAGCAAAAAATTTCTTCGACTGCTAATGTTTCTAAGTTGATCTTGAATTTCATCTTTCTTTTCCTCCGTTTTTTCCTTCTTAAGGAAGGAAGATTTTTATACTGCTGTGGGAGAGTATAGCATATTTTGATGGGGTTGTCAATGGGGGAAAAAGAAGATAGATTCCTGCTTTCGCAGGAATGACAAGGAGGGATGGGGTAGATTTTATGGTGGGGATTTGATATAATTAGAGTAAGAAAAAGATGGATTCCTGCTTTTACTATGATGCTTAAAATGGGGCAATAGGGGGCAGAAAATAAAATTGTTGTAATGTAGCCCTTCGACAGGCTCAGGGAATAAAAACCGAAGAATCAAGGATAAAAGATTAAGTATCAGGGAATAAAAGTTTAGTAGGTGAAGGGTGGATGAAGAAGAATAAAATGGCGAAAAAAGAAGAGAAGAAAAAGATAGAAAAAGAGACGAAAAAGACCACCCCCAAAGGGGGCGGCTCTTCGTACAGCGCGTCTGATATTCAGGTGCTGGAAGGGCTGGACCCGGTTAGGAAGCGGCCGGGAATGTATATCGGCTCTACGGGTGTGGACGGACTCTACCATCTTGTCTGGGAGGTGGTGGATAACTCCATTGACGAGGCGATGGGGGGACACGCGACTCTTATTATGATAGAACTTTTGGAGGGAAATACGGTCAAGGTGGAGGACAATGGACGCGGCATTCCGGTGGAGACGCACAAGCAGACGAAGAAGTCGGCGCTGGAGACGGTGATGACGACATTGCACGCAGGCGGGAAGTTTGGCGGCGAGGGATATAAAGTGTCCACAGGATTGCACGGAGTGGGGGTGTCAGTAGTGAACGCGCTATCGTCCTATATGAAAGTGGAGGTGCGGCGGGATGGGGCGCTTTACATACAGGAGTACAAGAAGGGTGTGCCGACGGGAAAAGTGAAAAAGGCCGGAACGGCCAAAGGAACAGGGACGACGGTGACGTTTACGCCGGATACGGGCATTTTTACGGAGAGTGTGGTTTACGACCGTAACCGGATACTGGAACATTTGCGACAGCAGGCGTATTTGACGCGGGGGGTGACGATGCGTTTGATTGACCGGCGGGAGGCGACACCGTTTATTTATAATTTCCATTTTGAGGGGGGATTGTTGTCTTTTGTGCGGTATCTTTATGAGGACCACGGCGAAGAGAAAATTATCCAGCGGGATGTTTTTTATGCGCAGAAGGAGTCGGGCGGAGTGGAGGTGGAGGTGGCGTTTGTATATACGGAAGACATTGAAACCAGGGAAATGAGTTTTGCCAATAACGTTTATACGGTGGACGGCGGGATGCACTTGACGGGATTCCGGTCGGCGCTGACGCGGGGGTTAAACGATTACGCCCGAACGGAGAATGTGTTAAAGGAAAAGGACGAGAATTTGACCGGGGACGATGTGCGAGAGGGAATGGTGGCAGTGGTGGCGGTGCGTTTGCGGGAGCCGCAGTTTGAGGGGCAGACAAAAGGGCGGCTGGGGAGTCCGGAGGCGCGGGCGGCGGTGGAGACGGTAGTGGGAGAGACACTGAAAGAGTTTTTAGAAAAGCATCCGGCGGACGCGCGAAATATTTTAGAGAAATGCTTCTTGGCGGCTAAGGCGCGCAAGGCGGCTAAGGCGGCTAAGGACACGGTGTTGCGGAAGGGGGCGCTGGAGGGACTGACTTTACCGGGGAAGCTGGCGGATTGTACCACCCGAAAAGCGGAGGAGGCAGAGATTTTTATAGTGGAAGGAGACAGTGCCGGAGGGAGTGCAAAACAGGGGCGGGACAGGAGGTTCCAGGCGATTTTGCCTTTGCGGGGAAAGATTTTGAATGTGGAGAAAGCGCGGATTGACAAGATGTTGGCGTCGCAGGAAATCCGGTCGCTGGTGATCGCGATGGGCACGTCCATTGCTGACACCTTTGATATGGAGAAACTTCGTTACCACAAGATTGTGATTATGACGGACGCGGACGTGGACGGGGCGCACATTCGGACGCTACTGCTGACGCTTTTTTTTCGCTACTTTCCGCAGGTGATAGCGGGCGGGTATTTGTACGTGGCGCAGCCGCCGCTTTATAAAATTTCGCGAGGGAAGGAGTCAAAATATGCTTACAGTGAAGAAGAGAAAGAAAAAATATTAAAGGAACTGGCTAAGACAGCAGCGAAAAAGGAAGAGGTGATAATAGAAGAAAAAAAGGAAGGAGAAGAAGAAAGTAAAGAAGAGGGAGAAGTGGCAAAAGAGGGACAGGCGAAGGGAGTCAATATACAGAGGTATAAAGGTTTGGGAGAAATGAACCCCGACCAGCTGTGGGAGACGACGATGGACCCGGCCGTCCGGATTTTGAAGAAGGTAACAGTGAAGCAGGCGGAGGAGGCGGACAAGATGTTTGATATTCTGATGGGCGGAGACGTGGAGCCACGCAAGCGGTTTATACAGACACACGCGTTGGACGTGACGGAGATTGACGTATAAGTTTATTAGGGCGTGTGTTTACACTTGACCGCTTTTGTCTCTCGCTACCGTCCATTCTCCCAGCGAGAGAATAGACTACGCCTCGGTCTCGCTCTCCCGACGCTAAGAAGGTCGGGAACCGTGCCCGCTCGACCTCGGATGCGCGCTCAAGACAAAAGCGGTCAGGTTTTAAGCAATATAGTAAATAAACTTACTTTAGAGGGTTTTGAGTTTACAAAGAGATTTTTTTAGGTTATAATTCGCAGAAGGTATGATTTCCAGATTAAAGACCTTTTTGGGAGAGGCATGGATGGAGATGCATCGGGTAAACTGGCCGAACAGGGCGGAGACGATGCGGCTGACGGGGATGGTGGTGGCGCTGGCAGTAATACTGGCAGCTATTTTGGGTGTGTTTGATTTTATTTTTACAACGGCGCTGACAAGGTATATTATCAGCTAATATTTATATGTCTCAAGACAATAAAATAGAGACGGTGGAGGGGAGGCATTGGTATGCCATCCATACTTATTCCGGTTATGAGGATGCGGTGGCGCGCTACCTGAAACAAAGAGTTGATTCGCTGTCTATGAATGACAAGATTTTTGACGTGGTGGTGCCGAAGGAGACAAAAATAAAGGTAAAGAACGGGAAGCGGCAGGAAGTGGAGGAGAAAATTTATCCCGGTTATGTGCTGGTGGATATGACGTTGACGGAGGATTCGTGGTATGTGGTGCGCAACACGCCGCGGGTGACTGGATTTGTGGGGCCGGACACGACCAAGCCGACGCCACTTTCCAAAGTGGAAGTGGAGACACTTTTGGGGCGGATGCAGCAGGATAAACCGGCGTTCAAGGTGGATTTGTCGGTGGGAGAGGCGGTGAAAATTGTGGACGGGCCGTTCAAGGATTATGAGGGTAAGGTAGGGGGAGTGGATGAGGAGAAAGGTAAGGTGCGGGTGCTGGTGCCTATTTTCGGAAGAGATACGGCAGTGGAGCTGGATTCACTGCAGGTGCAGAAAATTTGAGACGGATAAAGAATTACGAATATAGAATAATAAGTTGATTTTTATAAGGTTTTAATTTAAGTTTAAACGATGGCAAAAAAGGTAAAAGCAGTAATAAAGATTCAAATTCAAGCGGGCAAGGCCAATCCGGCGCCGCCGGTTGGGGTAGCGTTGGGCCCCCAAGGAATAAATATAGGTGAATTTTGTAAGCAGTTTAACGAGGCTACAAAAGAGATGGCGGGAGACGTGGTGCCGGCGTTGATCACGGTCTATGAAGACCGGAGTTTTAATTTCGTTTTGAAGACGCCGCCGGCGGCGTCTCTGATTAAGAAAGCAGCCGGTATTGAAAAGGGTTCTGGAAATCCTCTGAAAAATAAAGTAGGCAAGATTACCAAAACGCAGCTTAAGGAGATTGCCGAGAAGAAGATGGCTGATTTTAACACCAAAGATGTGGAGCGAGCCATGAAGATTGTGGAGGGAACGGCGCGGAATATGGGGGTGGAAGTGAAGTAGAGATGGAGGTTTAGAATGCCGCCAAACTATTTAGGTCACCTTGCCAACATACTCTCGTTTCTAGTAACGCGGCTCATAGTATACTTTCGCTACCGTGAAAACTCCCAGCGAGAGTTTTCACTACGCCTCGGTCTCGCTCCCGAGCATTCATATTAAGAAATATGAATGCTCGAACTATGCCCGCTCGACCTCGGATGCGCGCTCAAATATACTATAATCTGCGTTACTTAATTGAGGTAAGAAGAAGATTTGGCTTCTGTACGTTTGAGTATATTAGCAAGATGTTTGGTTAGTTCTCATCTCCTTTTGGGGAGGGGTTGGATGAGAATGTAGCCCGCCAAAATTTTTGCTTGCGCAAAAACTTAGGCGGGCTTTTGATTATAAAAATACCAACTTTACATATAGGTTTAATAGTAGTTTTAGGGGATAGGGTTGATAAGGAGAGGTGTGGATAAACCAAAAGCGGGAAATGTGATATAATTATTTCACTAAAAAGGTCGTCCTGAAGTGAGGAGCAGGACGGCTTTTTTTGATGGTTAGATTTGTGACCGAGAATCTGATAAGATAGAGAGAATATGGCTGAATACAGACCGGTAATTGGACTGGAAATACACGCGGAGATGGCGAGCCAGAGGAAGATGTTTTGCGGGTGTCTCAATAATTCGGATGAGAAGAAGCCGAACGTGAATGTGTGTCCGGTGTGTCTGGCGCATCCGGGGACACTGCCGGTTGCTAACCGGAAGCCGGTAGAGGCGATGATAAAGATAGGGGTGGCGGTGGGGGGAAAGTTGGCGGAGCAAGCCAGGTTTTACCGGAAGAATTATTTTTATCCCGATTTACCTAAGGGCTATCAGATTACCAGCCAGCCGGAGCCGTTTGTTATCGGTGGTAGTTTGCGGGTTGGGGGGCGGGAGATAAAAATAGACCACATTCATTTGGAAGAGGATACGGGGACGCTGGTGCACGATAAGAGTGACTCTCACACGCTGGTTGATTTTAACCGGGCGGGAGTGCCTTTAATGGAACTGGTGACGGAGCCGGTGATTGAGTCGGGAGTTGAGGCGAGGCGGTTCGCGGAGGAGCTGCAGCTGTTGCTGCGGTATTTGGGGGTGGCGGAGGCAAATATGGAAAAAGGAGAGATGAGGTGCGAGGTAAATATTTCATTAAGTCAGAGTGCGGACAAACGCGGGGGAAAACTGGGGACGAAGGTGGAGATTAAAAACTTGAACTCTTTCCGGGCGGTGGAGAGGGCGGTGGAGTTTGAGACAGAACGGCAGGCCAAGATTTTGGAGGCGGGGGAAAAGGTGGTACAGGAGACAAGAGGGTGGGACGAGACGAAGCAAGAGACGGTTTCCCAGCGGCGGAAGGAGGAGGCGCATGATTACCGCTATTTTCCGGAGCCAGATTTGCCGCCTTATCGGTTGGCGGATTTTGATATTGAGACAATAAAAAAAGACGTACCGGAATTGCCGGCGGAAAAGAGGGAGCGTTTACAGAAGGAGTATGACCTTTCCGGAAGCCAGGTGGAGGTATTAGTGGCAGACAAGGAGTTGGCGGAGTTTTATGAACGGGCAACGGGGGAGTTTAAGGCGGATGAGAGAGGAGTGCCGTACGGCATTATTTACAACTATCTAGTGAGTGATTTGAGAGGATTAATGAAGTCGGAAGGGGTCGGTTTTGGCGTGCTGAAGATTACGCCGGAGAATTTTGCCGATTTGGCGGCTTTAGTTGCTAAAGGAGAGATAGGGAGCCGGGTAGCAAAAGATGTGCTGGCGGAGATGTTTAAGACGGGAGCGGATCCAAGGGCGATTGTGAAAGAAAAGGGGTTGGAGCAGGTTTCGGAAGAAAGGGAACTGGTGGCGGCAGTGAAAAAGATAATTTCGGAGAATGAAAAAGCGGTGGCGGATTATAAAAAAGGCAAAGAAGCGTCGTTGAAATTTTTGGTGGGGCAGGCAATGAAAGAGACGGAAGGGAGAGGAGAGCCGAAGATGCTGGAGAAGTTGTTGGGGGAGGAGTTGGGAGAGTAAGGAGTATTAAGTATAGGGAGAGTAAAAGGGCGCCTCGCCAACATACTCTCGCTACCAACGGTTATTTGCGGTAATAAAGAAGCCAACCTTCCTGTTGGCTGGACACGGATATTTTTTTGCTAAAAAATTCCTCTGACTCGCACCGTCGTGCTCCGCGCGGTCCAGCAAATAGGAAGGTTGTCTTCTAAACAATGTTATTTGCCATATAACTAAGATATTAATTTGTACCACGCCTTTATGCGCTCGAGTATATTGGCAAGGTGCCCTTGGTTTAAGTATTACTATCCTTTGGGGGAGGAGTTGGACATAAGGTAGCCCGCCAAAATTTTTGCTTGCGCAAAAACTTAGGCGGGCTTTTGTTTTAAATAATTTAACAGGTTTTTTTATTTTAGAAATTTTTTGAGGAGGGAGATAGCTGGGTGAGAAGTTTTTAGCCAGTGGATGTCCTTCTGGCGGCGCCACCAAGTGAGCTGGCGTTTGGCGTACTGATAGGTGTGGAGGTTGATGAGATTAATCAGTTCGGATCGGGAAATTTTGTTTTGGAGGAAGAGGGCGGTTTCGCGGTAGATAAGCCCAAAGCTTTCTATTTTTAGCCAACTTAGTTTTTGTTTGAGGTGGAGATTTTGGACTTCTTTGACGAGGCCGCGGCGGAGCATGGAGCGAGTGCGGGCGGTGATTAATTTTTTTAGTTTGGCGGGAGAGGGAGAGAGGCCGACTTTGAGGGTGGTGTAGGCGGGAGAGAAAACGGGAGGCGGGACGGGGCGGCCGGTAGCTTTGACGATTTCTATGGCACGGAGGAGGCGGTGGGGATTGTGGCGGTCAATGAAGCGGGCGCGAACGGGGTCAAGTTTTTTGAGAAGGAGGAAAAGTTCGGCGACAGATTTTTTTGAAAGAGAGGCGCGGAGGCGTAGATTTGGTTTTACATTGGGAAGGGGAGGCATGTTTAGGAGAGTATCAATATAGAAGCCGGTGCCGCCGGCGATGATGGGGAGGTGGTGGTGGCGGAGGATGGCGGAGACGGCGCGGCGGGCGCGTTTTTGAAAATCAGCGGCAGTTACGAGGCGGCGGGGAGAGAAGGTAGAGAGAAGGTGGTGGGAGACGCCGGACATTTCACGGGGCGTGATTTTGCCGGAGCCGATGTTGAGGTGGTGGTAGATTTGGCGGGAGTCGGCGGAGATAACTTCGCCGCCAAACTTTTTGGCGAGGCGGACGGCGAGAGAGGATTTGCCGGAGGCGGTGGGGCCTAGAATAACGAGGATTTTTGGCTTGTTTGACATTTAAATAAGTATATGCTATGCTTTAAGCAGAATCAAGATAATTTCATATTACCGTATTTCCGCTTTAGCGGAAAAAGGAGGAAGAAGATGAATATTTTTATAGCGGTGTTTTTTGGAGTTTTGTTGTTGGCGGCGGTTTGGGCTCTGGTGCGGCGGGAGCGGAAGTCGGTTGAGGCCGTGTTCACTGGCGGCGAGGCGGGTCATTTGGGACTGGCGCTCACGGATGAGGAGCTCCGGGAACTCCTGACTTTTTCCTGTGAGCCGGTGCCGGCGATTGAATTGGCTGAAACGACTGAACCGGTGATACTTTCCGAAGGTGAGGTTATCCCTACTCGGAAGCATAGGGAGAAAGAGGGATACGAACCGGTGGTTTTTGAGCCGGTTAAACCCGATAAGGTTTTCTTTGTTTCCAAATCCGGCAAGCCTTTGGCCGGTAGGGTGGTGGGGGTGAAAAAGCAAGAGAATCGCTTTTTGCTTCGTAGAAAGGGACACAGAGCGCCTTTTGGATGCGAATCCAGTAGGGTTGCTTTTGTCGCCAAAGAGAAAAAAAACCTGGCGGCGTGAGTTTTTTTCATTGCTTTTTTCGGGGCCTGCGTATGCGGGTCCTTTCATTAAGAAAGGAGAGAAAGATATGGATTTTACTACGATAGTAAGTGGACTGGTGGTGGTGGTGTTTATTCTGGCGGCGGTGGGGTGGTGGTGGAAGGGCCGTTACTGGTGGCAGCAGCGGCAGATGGAGCCGCGGGTGAGGGAATATGAAAGGCATCACCACCCGCAGCCGCGCCGACCGTTGTATTTGAAATAATTGTTGTAGATTCCCGCTTTCGCGGGAATGATAATTGAGTACAGCCGCCTTGGAAAGGGCGGCTTTTTATTTGGAAAAAGTATTCCCTCGACTAGGGCTCGGGAAATAAAATTAGTAGGGAAATAAAATTAGCGGGAGGTTTCGGAGGAGATTTTTTTGAGAAAGCGGGAGAGGGGCAGGGAGCCCTCATCGCCCTTGCCGGAGCGGCGAACAGAGACAGTTTTGTTTTTGGCTTCCTCGGCGCCAACAATGAGCAGATAGGGGATTTTTTCCAGTTCGGCGTTGCGGATTTTTTTGCCGATAGTTGAGGCGGAGGCGTCAAGTTCGTGGCGGATGCCAGCGGCAGAAAGGGCGCCGGCGACTGTTTTGGCGTAAGATAAACTTTTGTCGCTGATAGAGAGAAGGCGTACTTGGATAGGGGCGAGCCAGAAGGGAAAAGCGCCGGCATAGTGTTCAATTAACATCCCCATAAACCTTTCCGGGGAGCCGATTAAGGCGCTATGAATCATAACAGGAGCGAGTTTGCTACCGGTGGCGTCGATGTAAGAAAGGCCGAGGCGGGCGGGCATATTGAAGTCCAACTGAATAGTGGAGAGCTGCCAGTCGCGGCCGAGGGCGTCTTTGACGATGAGATCAAGTTTCGGGCCGTAGAAAGCAGCTTCGCCTTCGGCGCGAGTGTACTTTAATTTTCTCTTTTTTAGGAGGGATTCCAGAGTTTTTTGGGATTCGCGCCAGATAGCGTCGCTACCCAGATATTTGCTTTTGTTTTTTTCATCGCGGAGAGAGAGTCGGAGAGAGTAGTTAAGATTATAGGTAGCCATTGATTTTTGAATGGCGGTTAAGAGTTGACCGAACTCGTCCGCAATTTGGTCGGGGCGGCAGAAGCAGTGGCCGTCGTCCTGGGAGAAGGCGCGCAGACGAGTCAGGCCGGAAAGTTCGCCGGATTTTTCGTCGCGATAGAGGTTAGTGAAGTCGGAAAAGCGGAGAGGCAAGTCCTGATAGCTGCGAGTGGCGGAAGCGTAAATTTGAGTGTGCTGGGGGCAGTTCATTGGTTTCAAGAAGTATTCCTCGTCGGAGTAGTTGGAGGAAACGCGGAACATGCTGTCACGGTACTGATCGTAGTGGCCGGAACGTTTGAAAAGTTCAGCTTTGTTGATTTGGGGGGTGTGAACTTCTTGGTAGCCCATTTCCTCGCGGAGGCGGCGG
The DNA here is from genome assembly GCA_964362215.1 of uncultured Candidatus Saccharibacteria bacterium. Lineage (GTDB taxonomy): Bacteria > Patescibacteriota > Minisyncoccia > UBA6257 > XYB1-36-10 > CAYIDJ01. The sequence continues at coordinate 957 of CAYIDJ010000005.1, read as the reverse complement.
GAGTAGTCAGCGATAAGTTTTCTTAGAAGCGTGCCTTTGGGAGTGTAGAGAGGCAGGCCGGGGCCAACCAGGTCGGAGAAGATGAAAAGTCCGAGTTGGGCGCCGAGTTTGCGGTGGTCACGTTTCTCCGCCTCGGCGAGTAGTTTTATTTTTTCATCCAGCTCTTTTTTGGAAGAGAAAGCGAGGCCGTAGACGCGGGTTAGCATTTCCCGCTTTTCGTCGCCGCGCCAGTAGGCGCCGGCGACTTTCCAGAGTTTGAAGCCGTCGGGAGGGATTTCTTTGGTATTTTTAACGTGGGGGCCGGCGCAGAGATCGGTAAAGACATGGCCGGTTTCATAGACGGTGATTTGCTGGCGGGATTTTTTAAGCTCATCAATCAGTTCCAGTTTGAATGGTTGTTTAGCGAAAAGTTTTTTGGCGGCAGCGGGAGCGACTTTTCTGATAGTGAATACGAGGTTCTCTTTGATGAGTTCGCTGATGCGTTTTTCTAAAGAAGGAAAATCAGCGTCAGATATTTTAGCCGGAAGGAGGAAGTCATAATAAAAACCGTCTTCAACGACGGGGCCGATGCCAAGTTTGGCGTTGGGATATTTTTCCAGCACGGCGGCGGCAAGAAGGTGGGAAAGGGAATGGCGGATTTTTTCCAGGTTATTTGGTTTGGACATAGTAATAGTATAAAGATACAAGAAACAAGATACAATAATCAAACAAAGTACGGATTTGGTTTTTATTTGACAAGAGTGGGGGAAAGATTAAGAATGTAAAAAGAACAAAAAATTAAAAATGGAAAGGAGAGAGCAGAGATGACAGAGGAATGGAAGGAAAATGTGTTGAGGATTCCGGTGATGGAGGTGGTTAATAATATAGACGAGATGGTTTTTTTCGGGGGGCCGTTGTGCCGGCATACACCCGGCGGGGGGAGGTGGTATTGTACGTTAGCGGACAGGATTGGAGGGG
>CAYIDJ010000004.1:0-41043 GCA_964362215.1 uncultured Candidatus Saccharibacteria bacterium | reverse complement strand
ACGGAAATTCCGAAATGGTTTCCATTAAGGTCTTGGGTATGGATTCTCCCCACTGCGCCATGGTGGTTGAGGGTGCGCTGAAAAAACTGCCGGGTATAAAAAATACTGATGTGGATTTTTCCAACCAGCGGGCCAAGATAGTTTTTAACCCCCGCGAACTTTCCCTTGATAAAATTTTTACAGTCATCACCGACGCCGGCTACAAACCGATTGCCGAAGAAGGCGAAGCGGAAGAAATTTTAGACAAAGAAAAAATCACCAGAACCAAACAACTAAATATCCTTAAGCAAAAACTTATCCTCGGCGGCCTCCTTTCCATTCTCATATTCTTGGGTAGTTTTCCGGAGTGGTTTACTTTTATGCCGAAGTTTTTCAATGACTATGGACTTCTTCTTATTTTAACCACCCCTGTGCAGTTTTGGGTCGGTTGGCAATTTTACGCCGGACTTAAGCTTCTTTTCAAATACCGTACTGCCGATATGAACACCCTTATCGCCATCGGCACGTTAGCCGCTTATTTCTACAGCGCCGCCGTTACGATTTTTCCCGCTTTCTTTTCTCAAAGCGGAGTAACGCCGAGAATATATTTTGACACCTCGGCTATTATCATTGTTTTAATTCTGCTGGGAAAATATTTTGAGATTCTGATGAAAGGACGAGCCAGTGAAGCCATTAAAAAACTGATTGGCCTTCAGCCCAAAACCGCGAAAATTTTGCGTGACGGAAAAGAAATTGAAATTCCAATTTCAGAAGTTAATGTTAACGATTTAGTGATTGTCAGACCCGGCGAGCGCGTCCCCGTAGACGGCCAAATCACCGAAGGCGACTCCGAAATTGACGAATCAATGGTTACCGGAGAATCAATGCCAGTTCATAAAATCATCGGCCGTGCGGTTATCGGCAGTACCGTCAATCAGTTTGGCACGTTTACTTTCCGCGCCACCAAAATCGGCAAAGACACTGTTCTTTCTCAAATCATCAAAATGGTAGAGGAAGCGCAGGGTTCAAAAGCGCCAATCCAACGCTTGGCTGATTTAGTTTCTTCTTACTTTGTTCCCGCGGTTTTTATTATCTCCGCTTTAACTTTTCTCGTCTGGTATTTTTTCGGACCCGCTCCTGCTTTTAGTTTCGCCCTTATCAATTTTGTGGCCGTTCTTATTATTGCCTGTCCTTGCGCTTTGGGTTTGGCGACTCCTATGGCGATTATGGTTTCCTCCGGCAGCGCCGCCGCCAAAGGAATTTTAGTTAAAGACGCGGCTTCACTTGAAATTGCCGGCAAGCTCAATACGGTCATTCTTGATAAAACCGGGACTCTTACCCAAGGCAAACCGCAACTTACGGATATCCTGGCCTTTAATGATGAAAAACAAGCGGAAGTTCTTCACCTCGCGGCCTCTTTGGAACAAAGGTCAGAACATCCCTTGGCTCAAGCTATTCTGCGGTATGCCGCGAGTTTAGACCAGAAATCCTCACATCCGCTTGATAAAGCGATAATAAATGAAGCCGCGAAAGAAAAAATTAACCTGCACAAATTGGAAAATTTTCAAGCGATTTCCGGCAAAGGATTACGCGGGTTTTTGCAGATAGAATCTCAAAAAGTAGAGGCCTATCTTGGCAACCGTACTTTAATCCAAGAAATAGGCCTGGACACCTCCCCCTATGAAAACAAAATCGCGGCTCTTGAGAGCGAAGGCAAAACCGTAATGATTCTTGTTGTTGCCAAACAAATCAAAGGCGCGCTGGCCGTTGCCGATGTGCTTAAAGCTGAATCTAAAAAAGCGATAGAGGCGTTAAAAAACAGTCATTTGGATGTCTGGATGATCACTGGCGACAACCAAAGAACCGCTAAAGCTATTGCCGCGCAAGTCGGCATAGACAACGTGATGAGCGAAGTCCTGCCGGACAAAAAATCGGAAAAAGTAAGAGAGCTTCAAGCTAAAGGAAAAATTGTTGCTATGATCGGCGACGGCATTAACGATGCGCCCGCGCTTACTCAAGCTGACATTAGCATCGCCATGGGCGAGGGGACTGATATTGCCATGGAATCGGCCAATATCACGCTGATGAGAGGGGACTTGATGCTTATTCCCGAAGTCATCAATCTCTCTAAACGGACCATGAAAATTATCAAACAAAATCTTTTCTGGGCTTTCTTTTACAATTCCGCTTTTATACCAGTCGCCGCCGGCGTTCTTTACCCGTTCTTCGGCATTCTGCTCAATCCTATTTTCGCCGCCGCCGCCATGGCCTTTTCCAGCTTAAGTGTTGTTCTAAACTCCCTCCGGTTAAAAAGGATTGAAATATAATTTTACCGCTTCTTATCCTTCGTTAACAGCTTTGACAGCCGGTAAAAATATCTGCTGAAAAAACTTTCCCTCTTCTCGCCCTCCGGCCGGAGGAATTTCTCCTTTGACTCCTTTAATTTTATTTTACTGTCTTTCGGCTCAATGATTACTAAGTTGCTGTCGTATGTCTCCACCGCCAGCATAATCGCGTTGACAATGCGCCCGATTTCCACCGAGTAATAGTTATCTTTGGATAGGGGATTGTCTTTATAGGGGTCGGCCACAATCACCCTTCCATTTTTATCGTCCAGTCCCAACAACACCACAAAATGCCCGATAGGAACTCCGCGCACATCGTCATAGCGCGATTCGCTCTTTCGGTAATATTCTCGCGGGCTTCGGTAAAGATAAGTTGAACTTAAACCGGCCAGAATCGGTATGTTGCTATGCAGATATTTTCTCAACAGCGCGGCGTTAAGGTCTTGAAACTCAACCACCCCTCCCAAGTTTAAAAACTCCAAAAAGGCCTTGCTGGCGTAGCGAAACTTATTGCCTTTTTTGTAGCGCAACTGTTCCCTTAACTTTTCGCTGATATTGGTTTTCTTATCAAACCAGGAGGGGTCAAAAATATCCAGGTCATAAGTGTATATTTTAACTTTATACCCTCTTTTTAAGGCGTGATTGGCCAAAAGCACGGCCAGCGTCCCTCCCCCGGATAAAGAATGAGCTTGCTGTTCCACCTCCTTAAGCGAAATTTTATCTCCATAATAATTATAAATCGCCTGCAGACACGTCGGACCGCAAGCGGCATCATCCAGCTGATTCATTATTTTCAGAGATAACGCTGTCATAATTACTCATTTTATCACAACTTGCCATAAAATCAAAGGCCTTTCTGCCGATAATCATATGTTATTATCATTCCGTTTTCGTCTAAGACACCAAAAAGGTCATTCTATCTTTATTTTATTCGTATAATAACGAGTTAGATAAAATAGCTCCTTTCAGTCGCTACATTATCTAACACCGTATATCTGGCTACGCCCAAATTTACATTTCGCTTCGCTCAATGTAAACTACAGATATACGGATACGTTATATGAAATTTTATTTGCCCTTAATTTTTTTTAATATTTTTAAAAACCCTTTTGAAATTTTTTTGGAAAGAAAAAACCCTGCGACGTATAATAATGCGCGCAGGGCGATCGAGTATTATGGTGACGGAGTTATGTTTTTTGCCGAAAGAATATCTCACCAATATACCAAAGAACGCAGGGGTAACTGACAAAAAAACCAATCCAAATTATCAACCCAATGACGATTGGTATCTCGCCACTACCTTGCCATTGTGCCCCTTGCCTTATATAGCCAAAAGCAAACATGGTCCTTCCTCCTTTCTCTTTGTGTTGGGTCAGTAACTGACCTTTGCACCATCAAATTATATCCCTCACGTTGGGGTAATTTATTATAGCAAATAGCAAGTTAAATGTCAATCCAAACGGGTAATGTGCACACACATATGGCGGTTTAAACGGCAAAACGCCAAATGAATTTCTGGCCGATTACAAGTTAATTAAACCGCCATATGTGTGTACCTAAAACACAGAAATGCAAAAACCGCTATTTTCAGCGGTCTTTAATCTATTAGATTATCAGACAAAATCAAAGTCTAATTTCTTTCTCCAACCACTCTATTTTTTCGTTCTTTCTTCTCCAAAAAATATCTTCCCAAATGTAATGAACCGCGAGCATAGAGTATTTTCCATATTGTTTTTTAATGTCGTCTCTGATTTTGTTCGCCGGAACAAGTGGCTTTTCATAAAAGAGCCGAGAATATATTTTTTGTTGCCACGGTGCGACATGGTCAAAAGTATTATATTGATGACAAACCTCAAAAAGCAAAATGCGAGCGGTTTCCGGTCCGACTCCATACAATTTTATTAACTCTTTCCTCGCACTTTCTTGGTCAAGTGTTCGTAATTTCAGCTCGTCAATTTTACCCTCGGCAAAATCTTGCGATAAACGCTTTATAAATTTTGCCCTATATCCAATTTTCAAATTTCTTAAATCTTGTTCAGAAACATTTTCCAAGTTTTCAGGAAGCCAAATCGCAAAAATTTCTTTGCCGTCAAATTTTAGTTTTGTCCCATAGTTATCAAGCAAGGCATTCATCATCTGAACCGTTCGTCTAATTGTCGCATTTTGCAAAACCACTGCAACAATAAGCAATCCGTACAAATCCTCTGAACTAGAATTTCGCATTCCCAACCATTTTCTAAAAATTGGATAAAAGCGTTTATCGTTTTTAGCAAGCTTGTTAAATTCTTTCAAGTCTGCGTTTAAGTCAAAACGCCAAATAACTTCCTGCTTTATACCCTCAATTTCCTTGTTAGAAACGCCTTTATTATAAAAAACCGAAACTTTTATCTTTGGCTTTTGCGTCTTGCCTTTGTTTTCAATTTTAAGACCAAACAACTTTTTATCAATTCTGATAGCTTGCCAATATTTACCACTTTCCCAATCATCTAACTTGTCAGGGAAATGAGAGGGTTTATGAAAAGTACCGTCAAAATGGAACGGCGAATTTGGGGAAATAAATAATTCTTTTTTATTTTTTAAAACTTGAGTTTTCATAAACAAAACTTTACCTACCTGCTCCAGTAAATTTTTCATCACCACTGTCGGGCTGCCGGGAATCGAACCCGGTCTACATGCACCCCATGCATGCGTACTGCCGGTATACTACAGCCCGTTTTTAAATTATTATAAGCCAAAACTTGTGGTTTTTCCATCTCATCTCCTCTCCAGTTTATCCAACCATCCAGTTTCTAGTTATCTAAAGTAAAACCCGCCTCAAGCCCTTAGTCGATTTTTCTGTTTTTTGTACCTCTTGGCCACGCAATGACCTGATACAATAAAACGCAGAATTACCTTTCTGGGCCCTCGGCGGGCTTTTCCGACGGATGTTCTATTTTAATTGTATCTTACTTTCCACTTTGTCTCAACTTCCCACCTCATTCAATAATCCGACTATCTAATTTATCAAGTTACTAATCCTCCAGTAATCTAGCAACCCAGTCCATCCCAGCTTATCCAAACAAAAACCCGCCTGGGCATGATTGAAAGGAGGAAATAATTGATGGCTACGGGTCCATCAGCCCCAGCGGCGGGTGAGAGTGGCTACTTTAAATTTGGTCGGCGGCGGCGCGAATCCCCGGATTCTTCTCTGAATAACAACTACCTGAATTCATCGCGCCGCCGCCGTCAAATCAAATCAATCAATGTTCTATCTTTATTCTTCTACGGCTTCATTTTTTTGTCAATATCCTTTACAATTTATCTTATTATGAAGAATCACTCCAAAGTCGGCAAACGCCCCGGCCGTCCCACCTTTCGCACCCCCGCCGTTTTCCGTTTTCATAAATATCTTGACGTCCGCCGCCAAAAAACCGGCTTGCGCCGGCCTCTTCAAAAATCAACTCCCTAATTTACGCAACTTTTTTAGTTTTAGATATGCACTCCGTGCACGCTAAAACTTTCCCCCCTTCGTAGGTGGTTTTTTGTAAATTGGGATACCGGCGGCTTCTACCTGTCGGATTATAATTTCCTCTTAATTTTTTGCGGCGGTTGGCCATTATTGACCCCTTGCCGCAGATAGCACACTGTCTCATACTTTTTTTTTTATATTTAGCCAAAATAACAAAAATAGTGTACACTATAATTAGCTTCAAAGCAAGTTATTTCACCTATGGAATTATTTTTTCTCTACCTTGTCATTATCGGTTCGGCTGTCTTTCACGAATACGCTCATGGCTGGATGGCTTTTGAACTTGGCGACCCTACCGCTAAAAACGCCGGCCGCCTTACCTTAAATCCCTTCCGCCATATTGACCCCGTCGGCACGGTTATTATTCCGCTTCTGCTTTTATTTTCTTCCGGTATTTTTTTGGGCTGGGCTAAACCTGTGCCTTATAATCCCTATTTTCTCCGCGACAAACGTTTTGGCTCTCTCAAAGTCGCCCTCGCCGGCCCCGCCGCTAACTTCCTGATTGCTGTTATTCTCGGCCTCCTGGTGCGTTTCGCCGCCGCTCCTCTTATTTCCTCCGGTTTTCTTCCTTTGGAAACGCTTAAATTTCTTGAACTTATTGTCTACGTCAATATTATTCTGGCTCTTTTTAACCTTATTCCCATTCCGCCCTTGGACGGCTCCAAAATTGCCGCCGACCTTATTCCCGGCTACTGGCGTTATTTTGGCGGCCTCGGCTTCATCGGCATCTTTATCGCCCTTTCTATCGCCTTTCTTGTTTTAAGTCCGCTGGCCAACACCTTCTTTTCCCTCATCACCGGATTTACTTTTTAATTATTTGACCCCGTTAGAAAACGCGTAAACTAAGCGCTTAAATATATGAAGTTGATGCGTGGTTAAATGTTTTCTAACGGGGTTGACAATACCGCTTTCCTTCGCTATATTTAAACACTGCGGAAACTTCCGCTATTTGTTTGATTATTAGTTATCAAGTAGTTATTAGTCATTTTTCATTTTGATTTTTAAATTTTAATCTTTTAACGTGCCTACCATCAATCAACTGGTAAAGAAAAATAGAAAACAATCCTCTCAAAAATCAAAAACTCCCGCTCTGCGGTCTTATTTCAATACCATTAAAAATCATCCGGTTTTCTCTCCCTCGCCTTTCAAACGAGGTGTCTGCCTGCAGGTTAAAACCACTACTCCTAAAAAACCTAACTCCGCGCTCCGTAAAGTTGCTCGCGTTAAGCTAACTAACGGTCAGGAAGTTACCGCCTATATTCCCGGCGAAGGGCACAACCTTCAGGAACACTCCGTTGTCATTATCCGCGGCGGCCGTGTTAAGGACTTGCCCGGTGTCCGCTATCATATCGTCCGCGGCGTGCTTGACACTCAAGGTGTGGCCAACCGAAAACAGCAAAGGTCAAAATATGGCGCCAAAAAACCCAAAAAGTAGTTCATATTTGAATTTATGATTTTGAGTTTTGATATTGTTTAGAGTTTAATACTGTCTATGCGTAAAAAGCGCGTTTACCGAAAACACTATCTTCCCGACCCCGTCTACCAGCGTGTGGACGTCGGCCGTTTCATTAATGCCATTATGAAAAACGGCAAGAAAACAGTTGCCGAACGCGCCTTTTACCGCGCCTTGGATATTATCAAGGCCAAAACCAGCAGCGACCCTTTAGCTGTATTTGATAAAGCGATTGAAAACGTCTCTCCCGCCGTGGAACTTGCCAGCCGCCGCGTCGGCGGCGCCAACTATCAGATTCCGATTGAGGTCCGTCTTGACCGCCGTTTCATCCTCGCTGTTCGCTGGATTTTGAACGCCGCCCGCTCCAAAAAAGGCATGCCTATCGCTTCTCGTTTAGCCGAGGAACTGATGGCCGCTTCCGACAACGCCGGCGCCGCCATCAAAAAGAAAGCTGACACCCACAAAATGGCGGAAGCCAATCGCGCCTTCGCTCACTTCGCCCGTTTTACCAAGAAAAAGAAAGTTAGCTTTTAACCGCGTCTCCTCTTTTTTTCTTCTCTGATTTTATATTTTAATATTTAAACTTTAAATTTTTAACGTGCCTCGCCAATACCCAATTGACAGAGTTCGTGATATCGGCATTATCGCTCACATTGACGCTGGCAAAACCACCGTTTCCGAGCGCATCCTTTTTTATACCGGCATTTCTCACAAAATCGGCGAAGTGCACGAAGGCGCGGCTATTATGGACTGGATGGAGCAGGAACGGGAGCGGGGGATTACTATCACCTCTGCCGCCACCACCTGCTTCTGGATTCCCACCTCCCATGGCAGCGACAAAAATTACGAACATCGCATTAACCTTATTGACACCCCCGGTCATGTTGATTTCACCGTGGAAGTGGAACGTTCTCTGCGCGTGTTAGACGGAGGCGTGGTTGTCTTTGACGGCGTAGCCGGTGTTGAGCCCCAATCGGAGACCGTCTGGCGTCAGGCCGACAAATACAACGTGCCTCGCCTTTGTTTTATCAACAAACTTGACCGCCTGGGCGCGAGTTTTGAAAAAAGCTTAGCTTCTATTCATAGTCGTCTTTCTAAACGGGCTATTCCCATTCAGATTCCTATCGGCAGTGAATCGGCTTTTTCCGGCGTTATTGACCTTTTTGAGCGCCAGGCCTACGGCTTTAGCGGCGATTTTGGTGAGCATTTGGAAAAAATTGATACTCCCGCCAATCTTACCGGCGAAGTGGAATCCTACCGCGCGCGACTTATTGAAAAAATAGTGGAGCAGGATGAAAAACTGCTGGAGTTGTATCTGGAAGGCCGTGAACCGGAACTAGCCGACTTAAAACGGGTCCTCCGCCGCGCCACCATCGAGGGCAAACTCATTCCGGTGCTCTGCGGCAGCGCTCTCAAAAACAAAGGCGTTCAGCTTATTTTAGATGCCGTCATTGACTACCTGCCTTCTCCGGTTGAAGTCCCTCCCGTCAAAGCCGTTAATCCGAAAACCGACCAAGAAATTTTAATCACCGCCGACGACTCCGCGCCGCTGGCCGCGCTGGCTTTCAAAGTGGCCACCGACCCCTACGTCGGCAGTTTAGTGTTCTTCCGCGTCTACGCGGGTGTTTTTAAAAAAGGCAGTTATATCTTAAATGCCAGCAAGGACAAACAGGAACGGGTTGGCCGTATTGTCCGTCTGCACGCCAACCAGCGCGAAGAAGCGGACGAAATCTGTGCCGGCGACATCGGCGCCTTAGTCGGCGCCAAAGACACCACTACCGGCGACACTCTCTGCGATCCCGACCACCCGCTCCTCTTGGAAAAAATTGATTTTCCCGACCCGGTTATCAGCGTCAAAGTTGAACCTAAAACTAAAGCCGACCAGGAGAAAATGGGTTTAGCTCTTCACCGCCTGGCGGAAGAGGACCCCACTTTCCGTGTCTCGGGTAACATTGAAACCGGTGAAACCATTATCGCCGGTATGGGCGAGTTGCATCTGGAAATACTGGTGGAACGCATGAAACGCGAGTTCGGCGTAACCGCCACTGTTGGCCGCCCGCAGGTCGCTTATAAAGAAACTGTTTCCGCTTCCTCCGAAGGCGAGGGTAAGTATATCAAACAGTCCGGCGGCCGCGGCCAGTACGGCCATGTCCGGCTGCGCGTCGCCCCGCGGGAACGCGGCTCCGGCTTTGAGTTTACCAACGCCATTAAAGGTGGCTCTATTCCAAACGAGTTTATCCCCGCTGTGGAGAAAGGCGTCAAAGAAGCCTTAAGTAAGGGTGTCGTCGCCGGTTTTCCGGTCGTTGACGTTGAAGTTACTCTCTACGACGGTTCCTATCACGAAGTTGACTCCTCGGAAGCCGCTTTCAAAATAGCCGCTTCTATGGCTTTCTCTTCCGCCGCTAAGTCCGCCCGGCCGATTTTGCTTGAACCGATTATGAAAGTGCAAGTTATCGTGCCGGCCGAATTTTTAGGCGATGCCACCGGCGACCTTAACTCCAAACGTGGCCAGATTGAATCCATGGAAGACCGCGAAGGAGGAATAAAGGTCATTGACGCCAAAGTGCCGCTTTCCGAAATGTTCGGTTATGCCACCAAACTGCGTTCTCTAAGCCAAGGCCGCGGCAACTTCACTATGGAATTCTTCGCCTATGAGCCGGCGCCTAAAAACGTTGAACTAGAAATCATTGCCGGCCGAAAATGACCATAGACAGTTTGAGGGAGTTGACATTAAAAGCATCTCCCTCTACAATTAACCAAGTCTGATCGTTTTCGCTATTATTATTAATCAACTATTTTTTTACTATGGCCGAAAAAGAAAAATTTAATCGTTCCAAGCCGCACATCAATGTCGGCACCATTGGTCACGTCGACCACGGCAAAACCACGCTGACCGCGGCTATTACTCACATTCTCTTCCTCAAAGGCTGGACCAAGAAAGAGGAAAGGGTTGACCAGATTGACAACGCCCCCGAGGAAAAAGCCCGCGGTATTACTATTGCTCTTCACCACTCCGAATATGAGTCCGCCAAGCGCCACTACGCGCACGTTGACGCTCCCGGCCACGCTGACTACATTAAGAACATGATTACCGGCGCGGCCCAGATGGACGGAGCTATTTTAGTCGTGGCCGCCACCGACGGCCCGATGCCGCAGACGCGCGAGCACATCTTACTTGCCCACCAAGTCGGCGTGCCTAATGTTATTGTTTTTATCAACAAAGTTGACCAGGTAGACGACCCCGAGCTCATTGATTTAGTTGAATCCGAGGTTCGTGAACTTCTTAAAAAGTATAAATTTGACGGCGATAACGCTCCTGTTATCCGCGGTTCGGCTCTTAAGGCCTTAGAGGCCGCTTCTGCCGATGATGAAGCCGCCAAACCGATTCTGGAACTGGTGGAAAAACTTGACACTTATATCCCCGAACCCAAGCGTGAAATTGATAAGCCCTTTCTGATGCCGGTTGAAGATATCTTTTCCATTGAAGGCCGCGGCACCGTTGCCACCGGCCGCATTGAAAGGGGAGTCGTCAACGCCAATGAAGAAATTGAAGTCATTGGCCTTCGCGACACTCAAAAAGCTGTCGTTACCGGCATTGAGATGTTTAACAAAACACTGGACTCCGGCCAGGCTGGCGACAACGTTGGCATCCTCTTGCGCGGTCTCAAAAAGGAAGATATTGAGCGCGGTCAGGTGCTGTCCAAGCCCGGCTCCGTTACTCCTCACACCGATTTTGAAGCCGAAGTTTATGTCTTAACCAAAGAGGAAGGCGGACGGCACACTCCTTTCTTTAAGGGTTATAAGCCGCAGTTCTATATCCGCACCACCGATGTTACCGGCTCGGTTGAACTTCCGGAAGGCACGGAAATGGTCATGCCCGGAGACACCATCACCTTCAAGGTTTCCCTTATCTCACCGGTCGCTCTGGAAGAACAACAGCGCTTTGCTATCCGTGAGGGCGGACGCACTGTCGGCGCCGGCGTTGTTACTAAAATTGTCAAATAATCAATTCGTTTTGAGTTTATAATTTTGAATTTTGACATTATTTAGGGTTTAGAGTTTGATTATTCTGAATATGGCCGTTAAAAAAAGTCAAGCTGAATTTCTCCGCCTGCGGGTGCGCGGCTACGATCACCGACTGGTTGACAACTCCTGCCGCCAGATTATTGAAACCGCCAAACGTCATAATGCCGACATCGTTGGCCCCATTCCTCTTCCCACCGAATTCAAAAAATACACGGTCAACCGCTCCACCTTTGTCCACAAAACCGCCCGTGAGCAGTTTGAACTTCGCATTCACAAACGTCTTATTGACATCTTAAACCCCAATAAAGAAATTATTGAATCCCTCTCTAACCTGAATCTTCCCGCCGGCATTGATATTGAAATTAAGACCGGACTCGGCACTGGCGCCCGCGCGTAACCGCCCTCCAAACATTTATCAAAACTCCCCCTTAAGGGGAGTTTTGCAATTACACGTGAATCTTCCTCCACCAACCCTAGCGAGCCCACATCAAAACCTCCTTCTATGCATCATTTATGAAGAAAAAGCTTCCTTTCGAGACCGCGCGGAGCACGACGGTGCGAGTTAGAGGGATTTTTTAGCAAAAAAATACCCGTGTCTCGAAAGGAAGCTTTTTCTAAATACACCAACTTCCTGTTTTGATATGGCGAGTCTCTCTTTGACAAATCCACCCCCCATAAGTTACAATATCCCTATCTTACATACGGTTCCCGGAATTTAAAGCGGGAAGAGAGAAAACTCTCTTCTGGCGAGGAGGGGACATCCCTCTTCTTTTTATGCCGGAACATATGTAAAATTTATGGAAGCATTTATCCTCGGCAAGAAAACCGGCATGACTCAAGTGTGGAAAGATGAAAAGGTCATTCCCGTGACTGTTATTAAGGCCGCTCCCAATAAAATTGACCTTATTCGTACCAAAGAACGCGATGGCTACATCGCTGTCCGCCTTTCTGCCTCCGCTCCCGTCGGCCGCCGCCGCGTCCACCGCGAATTCCGCCTTCTTTCCTCTCTTCCGGAAGAAATAAAAGCGGGACGCGTCGTTTCCGTATCTGATTTTTCTCCCGGGGACAACATCTCTGTTTCCGGTCTTTCTATCGGTAAGGGCTTTCAAGGAGTTGTTAAAAGGCACGGCTTCGCCGGCTCTAAAAAAACGCATGGCACCAAAGACCGCCTGCGCGCCCCTGGCTCTATCGGCGCCGGCGGCGTCCAGCGGGTTTTTAAAGGAATGCGCATGGGCGGCCGTATGGGCGGACGCAAGATCACGATTAAAAACTTAACCGTTATCGCGGTAAATCCAGACGCCGGCGAACTTTTAATCAAAGGCGCCGTTCCCGGTAATCGCCGCACTCTTTTGACTATTCGTCGCCTTGCCTCCGCCTTGGGCGGAGAATCGGCTTCCGCCAAAGAAAATAAATCTAATTAATGCGCTATGAACACTCCGCTTTACAATATTGAAGGTAAAACCGTTGGCGCTGTAGAACTTCCGGATACCATCTTCGGCGTTGCCTGGAATCCGACTTTGGTTCATTTTGCTATTCTCGCTCATCGCGCCAATGCCCGCGAGCCCCTGGCTCACACCAAAGGACGGGGCGAAGTGCGTGGTGGCGGCCGCAAACCCTGGCGTCAAAAGGGAACCGGTCGCGCCCGCCACGGTTCCAGCCGTTCTCCTATTTGGGCTGGCGGCGGCGTTTCTCACGGACCGACTTCCGAGCGTTCTTACACCCAGAAAATAAATAAAAAACAAAAGCAGGCAGCTCTTTTCTCCCTTCTTTCTAAGCGCCTGACCGATGGTGATCTCAAGGTTTTTGAATCTCTTCCTTCGGACGGCCAAACCAAGAGTGTCATCTCTTTCCTTGTTAAAAATTTCCACCGCCCTTTCCCCAGCGCCATATTAATATCCGGTCGTGACGCTAAATCCGGCCTTGTCCGCGGCGCGCGCAATATTTCCAATATTATTACTTCTTCGCCGGCTTCTTTGAATGTTTATGACATATCCTCTCGCCGCCAGCTGCTAATGGAACGCTCCGCCGTTGCTGATTTTTCCGCTCTGACTGCCTCTTCTGATAAAAATTTGCGAAGCAAATCACCCCAAATGAAAATTGTTTTATGAACAATCTTCTAATCAAACACCCCCATATTACTGAAAAGGCTGGCGATCTGTCCCACCACAACCAGTATGTGTTTGTCGTTGACGGCAATGCTACCAAACCATCAATTAAACAGGCCATTGAAAAAATATACAGCGTCAAAGTGGTATCCGTTAATGTTTTAAACCGCCCCCGCCCCGCCACCAAATTTCGCTTCCGGTCTTCGGTCAAAAAAAGCAAGATTAAAAAAGCGGTCGTTACCGTCAAAGATGGCGACCACATTGATATTATTTCCCAGTAGTATTTATTCTATGAAGAAATTTAAACCAGTAACCCCCGGCCGCCGGCAGATGACTGTCACTGACCTGTCGCCGATTTCTGTATCTCGTCCCTTTAGACGTTTGACCGTCCACTTGAAGTCTCACTCCGGCCGCAACTCCCAGGGACGCATCACTGTGCGCCACCAAGGCGGCGGACACAAAAAACTTTATCGCTTAATTGACTTCAAGCAATCCAAACTCAATCTGCCGGCGCGCGTTGAAGCCATAGAATATGATCCCTATCGCACGGCCTTTATCGCCCGCTTGGTTTATGACAACGGCGGACGTTCTTATGTTCTGGCTTGGTCCGATGCTAAAGTAGGGGATAGGGTCATCACTTCTCTTGATGCCCCTCTTACTTCCGGCAACCGCCTGCCGCTCAAAAACATTCCCGTTGGTTATCAAGTTTTTAATGCCGAACTTTCTCCCGGCCGCGGCGGTCAATTAGCACGTTCGGCCGGCTCTTATGTTGAAGTGTCCGCCCAAGAAGGTAAATACACCAACTTAAAACTCCCCTCCGGCGAGGTGCGCAAGATTCTCTCTGACGGATTTGCTACCGTCGGCCGCGCCAGCAATCCCGAAAACAACTTGGTTGTTATCGGCAACGCCGGCCGTTCCCGCCACTTAGGCATCCGCCCCACCGTTCGCGGTTCGGCTATGAATCCAGTTGACCATCCCTACGGCGGCGGTGAAGGTCAAACCCAGCGCGGCACCAAGCGTCCCAAAGACATCTGGGGCAACATTACTGGCGGCCGCCGTACCCGCCACCGAAAACAGTCGTCCTCGGCTCTTATTATTTCTTCCCGCCGCCGCCGTAAAAGTTAAAAATTACCATTGTTTAGAGTTTAATAATATATGTCTCGTTCACTAAAAAAAGGCCCTTTCGTTGACCCGCGTCTGCTCAAAAAAGTTGCCGCTGTCACCAACCCCGGCGAAACGGTTATTAAAACTTGGTCGCGCTCTTCGGAAGTATCTCCTGAAATGATCGGCCACGTTTTTGCCGTCCATAACGGCAAGAATTTTATAGAAGTACGGGTTGTGGAAGACATGGTCGGCCACCATTTGGGTGAATTTTCTCCTACTCGCAAATTTATCCGCCATGGCGGTAAAATCCAAAAAGAATTAGAAAAGAAAGCTCAAGAAACCGCCGCCGGCAGTCCCGCTTCCGCCCCCAACCAAAATAAGAAATAACCATGATTACCCAACGCGCCATTTTAAGAAATCTGCGTATCGCTCCCCGCAAAGTGCGGTTGGTTGCTGACCGCCTGCGCGGCCTTTCCATTTCGGCCGCTGAAGCCGAACTTATGTTTAGTCGCGAGCGCTCCTCCGTCCCTCTCTTAAAACTAGTTCGTTCCGCCGTGGCTGACGCTACTCACAACCAATCTGCCGCCGCCGCCCGCCTGTATATTAAAACAATAACTGTTGACGGCGGACGTATGTTAAAACGTTTTATGCCTCGTGCCCGCGGCTCCGCCTCCCCGATTTTAAAACGCACTTCCATTGTTACGGTAATCTTGTCGGAAAATGATAAAATAAAACCTGCCTTTACCATCATTCCTCCTCCTCGTCGCGAGTCTAAGCATAAAAAAGAATCTGCTGCCGTTACTAAAACCAAATCCAAATCGTCCGCTAAACATATTCTTCCGCCTTCCGGCAAAGAAGTTATTCCCGAAAGCGAGAAGAGCGGCGTCTTCCGAAGATTCTTCCGCCGTAAAAGCATCTAATTCAAATTTGTTTAGAGTTTATATTATATTATGGGCCAAAAAATAAGACCTGACTCATTCCGCTTAGGAATCACCAAATCTTGGATTTCACGCTGGTTCTTTAAAGGCAGTTATCAGCCCTTTTTGGAGGCCGATGAAACTATTCGCCGGGTCATCCGCCGGGAAGTAAACCAAAGCGGCATTGCCGAAATTACCATAGACCGCACTACCGGCGGCTGCCGCGTCACTGTTCGCGCCGCCCGTCCGGGTATTATTATCGGGCGTGGCGGCGAGGGCATCAATCGCCTTCGCCAGCAGCTGAATCAGGCCTTAAGTAAACTCAAATTACCGCCATCCGTTTCTCCGCCTTTAAACTTGGATATTGAAGAGTTAAAACGCAATGATGTTTCGGCCGCGCATACTGCCCAACAAATCGCTTGGGATTTGGAAAAACGTCTTCGTTTTCGCCGGGTGGTCAAAAAATATATTGACCAGGCCATGCACGGGCGGGACGTCCGCGGCGTTAAAATCAAAGTTGCCGGACGTCTGGACGGCGCCGAAATCGCGCGCCGTGAGTGGTTTGCTAAAGGCACTATTCCTCTCCAAACATTACGCGTCAACATTGAATACGGAGAAGCCACTGCCTTTACAACCTTCGGTACTATTGGTATAAAGGTTTGGGTCAATAAGGGCGAAGTAGCTTTCTTATCCGCGGCTCCAGCGCCACGGGAATCAAAGTCAATTTCAGAACGCCGTATCAGTTAATCAAATCCTATGCTTATTCCTAAAAAAGTTAAACACCGCAAGTGGCAAAAAGGGCGTTCTCGGAAACGCACAGTTGAAACCCGCGGCCGAGACGTTTCTTTCGGCAAGTTCGGTCTGCAGTCGCTTGCTAGCTCTTGGCTTTCTTCCAATCAGATTGAAGCCGCTCGCCGGGCGATTACCAACCATCTCAAGCGTGAAGGCAAGCTTTGGATTAGAGTTTTTCCGGACAAGCCTGTCACCAAAAAACCGGCCGAAGTAACCATGGGTTCCGGTAAAGGAGCGGTCGACCATTATGTTTTTCCTGTCCGCCCCGGCCGCGTCTTATTTGAATTGGATGGCGTCAGTGAAACGCTCGCGCGTTCTGCTTTCCGTCTCGCCGGCCACAAGCTTCCCGTCAAAACCAAAATAATTTTCAAGCGCTAACTATATTTTTATGAAACGCAAACAATTTATAATATCCCTGGCCGACAAACCGACCGCCGAACTGGAGCGGATGATAAAAGAACGCGAGCACGCTTTACAAACCATGCGTTTTGATCTTTTGAGCGGTAAGGTTAAAAACGTCAAATCCATCACCGCCGCCAAAAAAGAAGTGGCACGGCTTAAAACAAAACTTTCCGAACTTAGTCGCTCAGCTCGTTAATTTTATATATTATGTCCACCCTTACAGCTAAAACCGCTAATCCTAAATTAAAAAGACGTCTCATCGGCGTAGTTATTTCTGACCGCATGAACAAAACACGCGTAGTTTCAGTTTCCCGAACTCACCGCCACCCCAAGTATGGAAAATACATCCGCTCCACTCATTCCTTCAAAGCGCATGATGCCAACAATGCCTATCCCGTCGGTTCCGAAGTGATAATTGAGGAGACACGCCCCTTATCGCGCGCTAAACGCTGGCGCATCATCGGCCGCACCGCTAAATCGGAAAATCAGCCGCCCGTTGGCGAAAATTTGTAAAAGTAATAGTTTCAATATTGTTTAGAGTTTAGAATTTAGGATTTAGAGTTTATAAATATATGATCCAGGAACGAGCCAT
This sequence comes from uncultured Candidatus Saccharibacteria bacterium, assembly GCA_964362215.1. GTDB lineage: Bacteria > Patescibacteriota > Minisyncoccia > UBA6257 > XYB1-36-10 > CAYIDJ01. Next base: position 23,820 of record CAYIDJ010000004.1, on the reverse strand, counting down.
TATTAAAGTAGCCGACAACTCCGGAGCCAAAATCATTCGGTGCTTCCGTGTTTTGGGCGGCACTCGTCGCCGCTACGCCCGCTTGGGCGATATTATTGTTGCTTCCGTTCAAGTCGCCGAGCCGCGCAAGAACCTGAAAAAGAAAGACATAATAAAAGCGGTCATCGTCCGTTCCCGCAGCGCCGTCAAACGTATTGACGGCACCCGCGTCCGTTTTGACGATAATGCCGCCGTCATTATTGACGCCAAGCGTGAGCCGGTCGCTACCCGCATCTTTGGTCCTATTCCGCGCGAGTTGAAAGAAAAAGGTTTTGATAAGATTGCTAACTTAGCCGAAGAAATCGTTTAAGATTCAATATTATTTAGAGTTTAACCACCATATGTATCAGCGCGTCAAAAAGAGCGACTTTGTCCAAATAAAAGTCGGTAAAGATCGGGGTAAAACCGGTAAGGTTGTTCGCCTTTATCCTCAATTAGGCAAATTAACGGTGGAAAATCTTAATTTAATTAAAAAACATCTTCGCCCTCGCCGTCAGGGAGAGTCCGGCCAGATTGTGGAGCGCCCGCGCCGTGTTGATCTGTCCAATGTTATGCCTGTCTGCGGCCGCTGCGGTCGTGGCGTTCGTGTTGGTGTCAAAACTGCCAACGGCCAAAAGGTCAGATTCTGCCGCCGCTGCCAATCCGCAATGTAAATATGGAAAAGTCATTTATAAAAAATAATCTGGAAAAAATTGTCGTTAATATCGGTCTTGGTCGCCTCTCCAGCCGGGAGGGAGATTTTGAAAATCGTCTCCTGCCGGAAATCCTGAAAGAAATTATTTTAATTACCGGTCAGCGCGGACAAGTTATCCGTTCTAAACAGGCCATCTCCGGATTCAAACTTCGCATTGGACAGGTAGTCGGCATCCGCACCACCATCCGCGGTTCGCACGCGGTTGATTTTTTGAGCCGTTTGATTAATATAGTACTGCCTCGTATCAAGGACTTTCGCGGCCTCTCTCCCGATTCTATTGACCGCGGTGGTGTCTTAAATATCGGTATTAAAGACAAGTCCATCTTTCCGGAAATTATTCCCGAGGAGTCGCGTGTTTCCTTTGGTCTTGAGGTATCCATTATCCCCATAACCCGTGATCGCGCTAAAGCATTATCTTTCTATGAGGCCTGCCGCCTCCCTTTAAAACATGGCTAAACAATCCGTCATCGCTCGCGCGAAGAAAAAACCAAAGTTTTCCACCCGACGTGTCAATCGGTGTTTTCATTGCGGTCGCAAACGCGGCTTTATGCGCGACTTCGGATTATGCCGTATCTGTTTTCGGGAAATGGCTTCTCAAGGAAAAATCCCCGGTATTAAAAAATCCAGCTGGTAACAAATAAAATTATATGTATTCCGACCTCATTATCAGAATTAAAAATGCCCAGGCTGTTGGCAAAGAACGAGTCAGACTTCCTTTTAGTAAGAAAGATTTGGCTATTTTAGAAGTTATGCGCTCAGCCGATTTTATCGGGGATATCACTAAACGCGGACGGGGAGTCAAGCGCACACTTGATGTTGTCTTGAAATATGAAACCGATGGTTCCCCGCGTGTTTCCACCGCCAAGTTTATAAGCCGTCCCGGGAAAAAGGTTTACGTTAAATCATCTTCTCTCCGTCCGGTTCGCCAGGGATTTGGCCTTGGTATTGTTTCCACTTCCCAAGGTATTATGACGGCCGAGAATGCCCGTCGGGGAAAAATCGGCGGTGAGTATCTTTTCCAAATCTGGTAGAAAAATTCAAAGTTTTTAGAGTTTGATTAAATTATGAGCAAGCTTGGCAAAAAACCCATCTCTCTTATCTCCGGCGTGTCCGTCTCCGACTCGGACGGCTGTTTTGTCGTCTCTGGCGCCAAAGGCAAGGTATCGGTAAAGAAAATACCTTATGTTTCCGTGGATATTACTGACGACAAGATAAAGGTTTCTTGCGGCCAAAGTTTTAAGCAAGCGCGTGCCAACTGGGGGACAATGTGGAGTTTGCTTAATAATGCTGTTCTGGGAGTTACCGGCGGCTTTTCTAAAAAACTTGAAATCAACGGCGTCGGCTACCGGGCGGAAATTTCCGGCTCCCATCTTGTTTTAAATCTTGGTTTTTCTCATCCTATCCGTTTCCCTGTTCCTGAAGGCATTTCTATTTCCGTTGATAAGAATATCATCACCGTCAGCGGCATTGATAAAGATTTGGTCGGTCTTACCGCCGCTAAAATCCGCTCCTTCCGCAAACCGGAACCGTATAAAGGTAAAGGCATTAAATACTCGGATGAAATAATTATCCGCAAAGCCGGCAAGAAGGTCGGCGCCGCCGCCGCTTAATTTTACCTATGAAAACACGAACTCTCACCAATTCCATACGTCGCCGCCGTCTTACTCGCACCCGGGCCCGCCTTTTATCCTCTCCCTCCCGCCCCCGCCTCTCCATTTTCAGAAGTAATTCTAATATTTATGCTCAAGTTATTGATGACGCTTCCCGCCGCACGCTGGCCGTGGCTTCTTCCTTGGATTTTAAAAAAGACGCGTCTCGCGGCCATAAGACCACCGTGGCCGGCTCGGTTGGCAAACTTATCGCCGAACGCGCCCGCGCCGCCGGCATTACCAAGGTGATTTTTGACCGCGGCCGCTACCGCTATCACGGACGTATTCGCGCTTTAGCCGAAAGCGCTCGCGGCGGCGGCTTGGAATTTTAATATTTAAATACCAACTTTATGATTAGGAGAAAACATCAAGTTAAAGATAGCGAGTTTAAGGAGAAGGTGATTGACCTGCGCCGGGTTACTCGTGTGATTGCCGGCGGTAAACGTTTCCGTTTTCGGGTTACTATTCTATTGGGTGATGAGCGCGGCCGCGTCGGCATCGGCGTCGCTAAGGGCTCTGATGTCCAGGATGCCATTGGTAAAGCCAAAAACCAGGCCAGAAAGAATATGATTGCCATTCCTTTGAACGGGCGCACCATCAACCACGAAGTTATCGCTAAATACGGAGCCGCGCGCGTGCTTTTGAAACCAGCCCGGGAAGGCCACGGTCTTAAAGCCGGCGGCGCTGTCCGTTCCGTTCTATCCCTGGTCGGTGTAAAAGATATAACCGCCAAATGCTTGGGGCGCACCAAGAACAAAATTTCTAACGCTCGCGCCACTGTCGTTGCCTTAAAAATGATTAAAACCCGCCCTCAATAAATATGTTAATTCACGAAATAACCTCTTCCTCTCGCCGTTCCCGTTCTAAACGCGTCGGCCGCGGCGGTAAACGCGGCTCCTATTCCGGCCGCGGCATTAAAGGCCAGAAAGCACGCTCCGGCCACCGGATTCGTCCAGCCGAACGCGACCTTATTCAGCGTCTGCCTAAGTTGCGCGGCGTCGGCAAAAACAAAAACCGCCGCGCCCGACCGGTCACTCTTATTGTTACTTTCCGGACGCTTTCCCGCCTCGGTATTAAAGACATATCTCGTTCTTCTCTTTTTGCCGCCAGCGTCATTTCCCGCTCCGACCGCGGCCGCCGCGCCGTTAAAATTGTCGCCACTGGCCGCCCTGACGGCGCGCTGAATATCGCCGCCGGTGTTCTCGTTTCCGCTTCCGCCGCCGCCAAAATTAAAGCCGCCGGCGGTACCGTCCACTCTCCTCAATCATCCCAGTAATCACCTATATTTGATTTTTAATTTTTTAACTTCTTGATGATAAACCCCCTCAACATATTCAAAATTGGCGATCTTCGCCGCCGCCTGCTGGCTATCGTCGGACTTCTCGCTGTTTTCCGCATTATGGCCGCCGTTCCCGTCCCCGGTGTGGACGTTCTCCGTCTGGAGGAGCTTCTTGCCGGCAGTCAACTGCTCGGTTTCTTAAACCTCTTCTCCGGCGGCGGACTATCCAATCTTTCTATTGTCATGCTTGGTGTCGGTCCCTATATTACTGCCACCATCATAATGCAGCTTTTGACTATCGTTTTTCCCAATCTAAAAAAACTTTATTTTGAAGAAGGCGAAATCGGCCGCGCCAAATTTAACCGTCTCTCCCGTCTCATTACCGTGCCGCTGGCCGCCGTTCAGTCCTACGGTTTTATCAACTTCCTTAATTCCCGCGGTGTCTTTTTCAACCTGACTCCGTCCACCCTCCTCTTTGATGTTCTTATCGTTACTGCCGGCTCCATCGCCTTGATGTGGATAGGGGAACTCATCACCGAATACAAGTTCGGCAACGGCGTTTCTTTAATCATCCTTGCCGGTATCGTCTCTGGTTTGCCGCAGGCGATTCAGGCCTCTTTCTTCTCTCTGCAAAGCGGCACTCTTGACCCGGCCGCCATTATCGCCTTTTTAGTCATCGCCTTAATCGTTATCGGCGGTGTTGTCTTTATTACTGAAGGCGAGCGCAAAATTCCCGTCTCTTACGCCCGTCGGGTGCGCGGCAACAAACTTTATGGCGGCGTCTCCACCTATCTGCCGCTTCGGGTCAACCAAGCCGGCGTTATTCCCATTATCTTTGCTATTTCTATCCTTCTCTTTCCGCAGTTTATCGCGCAAGCGGCCGTCCTAATCTCGCCCGCCGTTTCCCTTGTCTTAAATGGGTGGGCTAACGCCTTTTTCAATAATCTTCTTCTCTATGGTCTTGCTTATTTTGTGTTGGTAGTCGTCTTTACTTACTTTTACACCGCCGTTACTTTTGATCCCAAAGAAATATCTAAAAACCTCCAGCAGGCCGGCGGCTTCGTTCCCGGCCTCCGCCCCGGCGACCAAACCAGTTCCTTCCTTTCTAAAGTTATCAACCGCACCACTTTGTTTGGCTCTCTCTTCCTCGGCGCCATCGCCGTTTTACCCTTAGTTGTCCAGGGATTTTTTCCCAATCTTTCTTTCCTGACTATCGGCGGTACCTCTCTTTTAATTGTTGTCTCCGTTGCCTTGGAAACCATGCGCCAAGTTGAGTCCCAGCTCACCATCCGCGCCTACGACTAACTCCATAATCCAAAATTCGTCATTCGTCATTCTTAATTTGGTAATTAGCCGTCTGGCAACATAGCAATAACGTCGGCCAAAGTGCTATACTTTTACTATGGAACAAAACCTTGCCCTAGTGTTATTCGGCCCCCCCGGCTCCGGCAAGGGCACCCAGGCCTCCCTTCTCGCCCATCATTTTGATCTTATCCACTATGACACCGGCCGCTTTCTGGAAAAGTTTGTCCACAACCCTGCCAACCTCAAAACCGCCAAACTCAAAGCCGCCCACGCCGCCTTTGACCGCGGCGACCTGTTAGATTCCGATATAGTTTTAAATATCGTTACCAATCAAATTCGCCGCCTTCACGCCGCCGGTTTCGGCATTGTCCTCTCCGGCTCACCCCGTCGTCCTTTTGAGGCTTTCGGCGACAGTAAAACCGTCGGGCTTATAACATTCTTAGAACGTCTTTACGGTCGTCACCGCGTTTATGTGGTTGAACTTATCATTCCTCCTGACGCTTCCCTGCGCCGCAATCAAACTCGCCTGCTTGACCCCCTTATGAACTTGCCGATTATGGGAACTGCCGGCCACCGCTTAACTACCAGCCCCTTTACCGGCGCCAAACTAACGCGCCGCCGCGCGATTGATAACCCAAAAATAATCCGCGAGCGTCTGGAAGAATACCGCCGTGAAACCAAACCGCTTGAAGAGGCATTCAAAGAACATGGCTATCGCCTCATTCGTGTTGACGGCTCTCCCTTGCCTTACCGCGTCTTTGCCTCTATATTGAGGCGTATTAAATGACCATCAAGAATCGGGACGAGATTGCCGTGATGCGGATGGGCGGCAAAATTTTGTCTGCCGCCCTCTCCATGGTAGCCGCGCGCCTTGCTGTCGGTGTCTCCCTTAAAGAATTGGACGAAATAGCCGAGCGTGCCATCCGCGCCGCCGGTGGAGAGCCGGCTTTTTTACATTACCGCCCCGACGGCGCTTCTTCTCCCTACCCGGCCTCTATTTGCGCCTCCGTCAACGAATATGTTGTCCACGGCCTTCCTGGCGACTACTGTCTTAAAGACGGCGATCTCATTTCCATTGACTTAGGTGTCCGCTTCAAAGGGCTCTGCACCGATGGCGCTCGCACTTTTATCGTCGGTAACGGCTCTCCCGCCGCCCGCCGTCTGCTGGAAATCACCGAAGCCGCCCTCTATTTAGGCATAAAAGAGGCCCGCGCCGGTCATACTTTGGGCGACATCGGACATATCATCTCCTCCTACGCCCGCAAAAACAAAATCTCCGTCATTAAGGGTTTAACCGGCCACGGCATCGGGCGGGAGCTTCACGAAGAGCCGGTGGTTTGGAACGTCGGCCGCCCGGGGGAGGGGATTGAACTTGTTCCCGGTATGACCATAGCCATTGAACCGATGTTCTCTTTAGGCGGCGGCGACATCGTCCGTGAAGACGACGACTCTTACCGCACCCGCGACCACTCCTTATCTGCTCACTTTGAACACACCGTCGCCATCACCGCCGGCCCCCCTCTCATCTTGACAAAATAATACGCAGTTGTATAATAAGATTAGGACTTATAAAAATACTCCATATAATAAGAAAGGTGGTGATTTTATGGTTTCAAGAACCATTTACTATAAGCACATCAGAAGTCTATTTTTGGCTGTGGACAACGATTTTGCCGTCTTTGGAATCATAGAATTTCCATCCAAAGTTGGCCGCCGCTTCCTCCTTGTCAGAACCGAACGGGACAAACTCAAGCTCCCCGGAGGAAAAAAGAATGATGACGAACTTCCCTTCCAAACTCTTATTAGGGAAGTAAGGGAAGAAACAGGAATAAAAATTGACGAAAACGAAATGGAAGACAGGTGTATATATTTTAAAAGCCTGCCTTTCCATGACTTTTATGTTTTTAGGGTCGTTCTTCCCAGGGCGCCTCGATTTCCTCATCGGGGCATTACCGGCGAAGTACCACGCATTATGTCTTTGGAAGATATAAAAGCAAACTTCCACAATCTGATTTTTTCTCATCGTGAGGCCCTATCAAGGTATATGCGCCTAAACCTAAGTTAAAAAGAATACGGCCTACGCCGTATCTTAAAATCCCCTTAAAGGAGGCTGACCATGGCAAAAGACATGCTCGGCAAAGTCGTACGGAAGATCGTGACTATTTCCGAAGAACAATTGGGAATTCTCTGCGATCTTTCGGAAAAGTTGGGTGGTCCAAACGGAGAAGAATGGTTTAATGAAGGAAAACTATTCCTCCGCAAGGAGCCCTGCTGGCTAGTGCCCCCGCCAATCCCACAAACCGATTACCTTCGCCCCATCTCCGGTAACGAGTGGCTTACCATTGACGCGTGTGATGGTACCGAGATTCTGGCGGAGGCGACAGACGTGTTTACCGCCGGAATTGATTCGGACTTCCGAAATTGGAAGGCGGACGAGAAGGGAAAGGCAACCCCTGAAGCCAAGGTGGCCGTCTATGAACTGATAAAGAACGGCGCCTTCAAACAGATGTTTGATATCTCCCCCGACACCAGCAAATTATGCTTAACCCAGGCCCAGATAAAGGGCTTTGTGGTGAGACACCGAAAATGGCTCCGGGAAGACGGCTACGCGACTTTCTTCTTATTTAAGTCGCATAGTGAGTTCTTTTTTGCTAGCGTTGGCGTGGGTTCGGGCGTTTCGCTCTACGTGAACGTTCACCGATTTCTGGGCGACCGCGACTGGTGTGCCGAGCGCGGTTATCGGGTGGTTATTTTGCAACTGGCTTAACTCTTTTTTACTTTATCTCTTTATCCCTATCTCTTTATCCCTTGGATACCCTCTAAGGGATTTTTTATTATCTAGTAAAAACTACGGGCGGAAGCCCATGGAGATTCACTTTCCAAAACTACTCTACTACAATATGTTCCGATCGGGATAATATTGTAGTAACCGCTCTTTTTGCGCCAACAAATACACACTGTACTCACTTTTCTGGTAACTTATTGACATTCTTTTTCTGCTTTGCTATCATCTTAAACATAATCCGCAGACAGCAGGTGTCCAAATAAGGGCTTAATCTCCTGCCGAGGACTACTCGCTTTTAAAGCGTTCGTATCCATCTGCGGCCTATAAAGGTCGTTTTTATTTATTTCTCTGCGATTCCTATCGCAGCTAAAAATAAATAACCCCTCACCCTTCTTCCTAAATTTTATTTTGAATTTATAACTTTTGAGTTTTGAATTTGTTTAGGATTTAGGATTTAATTTGTTATGAAATCCCGACAACAAAAAGAACAGGAACTTTCCGAACAGCTCGCTCGTCTTGATAAGTTCCGCACTCTCCTCTTCGCGGACTTCTCCGGCGTTCCCGCTCGTGACATCACTCTTTTTCGCCAGATACTGAAAAGTTTTGATTCCGAATTTAAGGTTTCCAAAAAGCGCCTCCTTCGCCTTGCCTTTGCGGCCAAGAGGATTGCCGTTAATCCGGAAGATTTTCCCTCTCAATTAGGCGTGGTGTTTTCTCCGCTGACACTTACTGATATCGTTGGTCCGGTTTTTAAATTTGCCCGCGCTCAAGAAAAATTCGCCGTTCTCGGCGGTTATGACCTGGCCGCAAGTTCTGTCCTGTCAAAGTCGTTTGTGGATGAAATCAGCCGCCTTCCCAGCCGCAACATTCTTCTCAGTCAGTTGGTCGGCATGATTGCGGCGCCCCTTAAGATGTTTATGCTTGTGCTTAAAGAGCGCGCCGCCAAACTGGAAGCTGCCGCTTAATTAAAATTAAACAAGTCTTTAAGGTTTTCTTTATGGACTTTATAGACTTTTAGCTTTTAACTTAACTTATGAGTAAAGAAACAAAAAACCCCGTCGCCGATTCCGCTGAACAAGAATCCGCGGCCGTTGATCCCAAATTCAAGGACATCGTGGACAAGTTGGAAAAATTTTCCGTTTTAGAGCTTTCCGAACTGATAAAAACTCTGGAAAGAAAATTTGGTGTTTCCGCCTCCGCCGTTGCCGCCGCCGGTAATGGCGCCGACGTCGCCGCCGCTGAAGAAAAGGACTCTTTTAATGTAGAGCTTAAATCCGCCGGTGAGCAAAAAATAAACGTTATTAAAGTAGTGCGCGAAGTTACCGGACTGGGACTTAAAGAAGCCAAAGATATGGTGGATGGCGCCCCCAAAATCATTAAAGAAGGATTAAAGAAAGAAGAAGCAGAAGAGCTGAAAAAGAAACTGGAAGCGGCTGGAGCTTCCGCCGAGTTAAAATAGTAATAGCCTACTTCTCTATTTATAAAAAACAATCCGCCCAAAAACGGATTGTTTTTAATTTGTTTTTCTGCCAAGATTACAATCAGAAACAAATAAAAATAATTTTCGCGTCAACATTTTTTGAAATTTTTCCAAAAATTTTTATGTCCAAAAGTTTTCCACAGTACATTTTATTTCCAATTTGTTCTAAAATTAAACTAAGTTAAGCTTTTCTGTTAAAAGTTTAACGCGGAAGTTTTTTTCATTGTAAAAATTTCCCCATGTTATTCGATGAGTGCTGCTCGTCACTTCACTCAGTCGGATATTATAAGTAAGTTATTCTTCAAGCATATGGCAGCCAAGAAACGGCGGAAAGCAGCCAAGAAGACGAAGCGGTCAAGTAAGGCAAAGAAAACGAAGAAGTCAACCAAGAAACGCTCTCGCCGCCGATAAGCTTTTTAAAGCTTTTCATTAAAAACCGCTCCGGCCACTGGTCGGAACGGTTTTTATGTGCTAACATATGCGTGACTTCTCCTGTAATCCATTTCTTAAAAAAAGTGTATTAAAGTTGATGACCGTCAATATCCAGACCAAAAATCTGACGCTGACTGACGCTATTAGCGATTATGTTGCCAAACAGTTTGGTTTTATCAGCCGTTTAACCCGCCGGTTTGAATCTCTCGGCGCCGTCTCTATGGACATTGAATTAGCTCGTACCACCCGCCACCACCGCAAAGGAGAGGTTTTCTATGCGGAGGTAAACCTTCATCTTAGCGGCCGCCTCATCCGCGCCGAGGAATCAGCCGAAGACCTTTACCGCGCCATTAATATGGTAAGAAACACTCTCAAACGGGAGCTGGCTCGTCTTCTCCATTCGTAATTCCGGTTTTTCTTGACTTTAATGTCTTTTATTAACTCACTCACTCGGCGGCTTTTTAACCCTGTCCATCCGTTGCTTGCCGAAGTGGCCAAAATAAACGCCCGCGAATCTTGGGCTAAGGATTTATCCGATTCTTCTTTTCCGGAAGTTACCGCCAGTTTCAAACGGCGTCTTTCTGCCGAGACCACTTTGGATGATCTTCTTCCTGACGCCTTTGCTATTGTTCGCGAAGCGGCGCGCCGCACGCTCGGCCAGCGCCATTTTGACGTTCAAATGCTTGGCGGCATTGTTCTCCATCGGGGGAAAGTCGCGGAGATGGCTACCGGTGAAGGCAAGACGCTTGCCTCCACCGCTCCCGTTTACCTTAATGCCTTAACCGGCCGCGGCGCTCACGTTGTTACCGTCAACGAATATCTGGCTCGCCGCGACACCGTCTGGATGGGACAGATTTATTATCTGCTGGGGCTCTCCGTCGGCTGTCTGGTCGCCGACGGCCGCGCCTTCCTCTATGACCCTAATTTTTCTCCCGCCGCCGACGATCGCGCCCGCGACCTAACCGGCAGTTTCAAAATAGATATGGATTTTCTTCGTCCCGTCTCCCGCGCTGATGCTTACACCGCCGACATCACCTATGGCACCAATCACGAATTCGGCTTTGACTACCTCCGCGACAACTTAACACAAAGCTCGGCTTCTCAAGTCCAGCGTCTTCCTCACTTCGCCGTCATTGATGAAGTGGACTCCATCCTGATTGATGAAGCCCGCACGCCGCTTATTATTTCCGCTCCTGATACCGAATCTAGCCGCTGGTACCGCGACTTCTCCCGTCTTGTTTCCGGTCTCGTCTCCGGACGCGATTATACCGTGGATGAAAAATTGCGCTCCGTCGCCATCACCGACGAAGGTATTGAACGGGTGGAGAGGACTATCGGCGTTGACAACCTTTATGCTCCGGAAAATCTGCGACTTGTCCATTATTTGGAAGAAAGTTTGCGCGCGCACGTTATCTTCCGTCTTGATAAAGATTATGTTGTCAAAGATGGCGCCATTGTCATTGTTGATGAATTCACCGGTCGGCTGATGCTCGGCCGCCGTTATTCCGGCGGTTTGCACCAGGCCATTGAAGCTAAAGAAAGTGTGGCCGTCAAAGAGGAATCGCGCACCTACGCCAAAATCTCCATTCAGAATTATTTTAAAATGTATCCCAAGCTCTCCGGTATGACCGGCACCGCCTTAACCTCCGCCGAAGAGTTTGAGCAGGTTTACGGCATGGAAGTGGTTATTGTGCCTCCTAATCGTCCCAGTGCCCGTCTTGACCTTCCTGACCGCGTCTATCGCGACTCTGCCGCCAAAATGCGCGCCGTCGTAGAGCGTGTCAAAGAAGCTCATGCCGCTGGCCAGCCCGTCCTTATCGGCACCACCTCCATCGCCCAAAATGAGTTTGTTTCCGCCGCTCTGTCTCGTGTCGGCCTGCCGCATGAAATTTTAAACGCCAAAAACCACGAACATGAAGGCGCTATTATCGCCCAAGCCGGTCGCCCGGGCGCCATTACCGTCGCCACTAACATGGCCGGCCGCGGCGTTGACATCATCTTGGGTGGCGCTCCTTTTGACCAAGATAAATATGAGTCGGTCAAAGCCGCCGGCGGCTTGCTTGTTCTCGGCACCGAACGCCATGAGGCTCGCCGTATTGACGACCAGTTGCGCGGCCGCTCCGGTCGTCAGGGAGACCCCGGCGCCAGTTTGTTTTGTCTGGCCTTAGACGACGACCTCCTACGCATTTTCGGCGGCGAGCGCATCCAGCGTCTGCTTACCAGATTTAACTTCCCGGAAAACGAGTCGATTGAAATGAGTATGGTTAGCCGTTCCGTCCGCCAGGCGCAGGAAAAAATAGAGGGCCTTCACTTTGACTCTCGTAAACACTTATTGGAATACGACGACGTACTTAATAAACAACGCTTCCGCACCTATCGCTATCGCCAGGAACTACTCACTCTCCCCGAGACCGATATCTTAAACCTCCTGCGCGATGAACTTAACCGCCACCTGGACTCTTTCGCTGCCAGCCTTTCCAACCGTTCCGTCTCCGCCGCCGAAGCCGAAGAAATTGTGAATCTTCTTACTACCGCCAAAGTAATAACTACGGAGGAAGCCGCCTCTTTTCGCAACGCTCTCTCCGCCGGCCGTTCTTCTCTTACCGATTTTTTCTCTGCCGCCCTTGACCGCCGCCTGACCTCCCTCTCCGGCAACCCTCACCTCAAAAATCACCTCCTCGGCATTTTTGATATGCTCTGGATGAATCATTTAGAAGATATGGAAGCGCTGGCCGAGTCCGTCCGCCTGCGCGCCTATGGCCAGCACGACCCTCTGGTGGAATACCGCAAGGAAGGCCACGATCTTTTTGAACGTCTTTTCATCAACTTCCGCGCCTGGCTTTTTGAAAACATTTTCCGTCTGACGCTTCAGGAATCAAAAGAAGGAAATAGTAAAATTCCTTCTCCCACCCACTCCCACCCCCAACAATTCTCTGCTGTAGGTAGAAATGACCCCTGCCCATGCGGCTCCGGCAAAAAATATAAAAAGTGCCACGGAGCATAAATACGATTCGCCTTTTCCTCCTTTTCAAATATAGACCCTTGCCTTCTGGCTCCATTTTCTACCACCCTCCACCACCTGTTAATTCACAGATGTACCCTACCAGTACCTCTCCTTGCTTTCCTTAACCGGCTGTGTTATACTTCCCCTGCAGTAAGTGTTCTTCGGTTGTTGGTTCCCCTTTTCGCCTTAAATAAGCGTAAGGACCACAAGACCGTAAGAGGTCGCCTTACGCGCTATTAGTTTTGTATTTATGAAGCTTTACGTTGGCAATCTGTCGTACACCACGACGGATGATTCTCTCCGCGGCGCCTTTTCTAAGGCCGGAGATGTTCAGTCCGCCACTGTGGTTGTTGACAAGATGACTGGCCGCTCTCGCGGCTTCGGCTTCGTCGAGTTTAACACCGACGAGGAAGGGCAAAAAGCTATTGAGATGTGGGATGGCCAGGATTTGGACGGCCGCTCTCTCAAAGTTAATGAAGCTCGTCCGTTGAAGTCTCGGGAGTAAAAATCGCTTGCCGGAATAATCCGGTGCACGGTTAAACTGCCGTCAAACGCCCCGACTTAGGTCGGGGCGTTTTGCTTTTCAGAGAGGTATTAATGATACCGCTCCCCGACTTTATATCGGGGCTTTTATGTGCCTAAACTTATCTTCCCAATCTCCTCTCGCAGTGAATTCTTAAAATTTTCCAGCGAGAATCTTACCGCTGTCGCCTCCACCTTAGACGCGTCAAAGCGTCTGCTTGTCGCTAATCGCCTCACTGCCTCAATAATCGCCTCTGAACTTTGATTATCCATTAAAATGCCATTCTCACCGTCTCTGACTATTTCCGCCGCCCCGCCCCCCCACCGGTAAGCTACCACCGGCGTGCCGCAGGCAATCGCTTCCGCCGCCACCAAACCAAAATCTTCCACCTGCGGAAATATAAGCGCCACGGCGTTGTTGTATAATCCTCGCATCTCTTCGTCCGACATCGGGGCGGTTATAAACGAAGTAAAGGGCGAAGTATTCAACGCGGCTAATCTAAAAAACTCCGGCCCCCGCCCCACCACCTTAAGCGGCAGTTTCAGCTCATTAAACGCGCTTATCACCAAATCAAACTTTTTGTAATGTAAAAACCTTCCGACAGCCAAATAATACTGCCGGTATTTTGAGGGCAGTTCCATAAAAAACACAGTCTTGTCAACAGGCGGATAAAGCACTGATGCCTCCCGTCCCCAGCATTCTCGCACTCGTCCGGCAATATATTCGGAAATGGCCATTATCTTATTCGGCCTCTGTCCCGCCCGCCAGTCCCATTTTTTTAAATACCGCAGCACCGGCGCTCCCGCCGCTCTCATCATTGCCCCCCTCACTCGCCCGAACTTGCTCGGCAGATAAGTTGCCGGTTCCCACGCGTACCTTATCGGCGTAAAACAATAATCCAGATGGTAGCCGCTACGATAGGATACTCCCTTGGCGTATCCCGCGCCGACCGTCACAATCAAATCATAACGGTCCCCTAAATCAATTGACTCCGCCGCTCGCGGAAAAAACGGTATAAAAGCGCGGTGGTAGCGGGCGACTATCTTCCGATCAAGCCAACTTGTTCCCGCTATCCGCTCGCGGGGAAACTGCTTCCACGTTCCTTCCTCGTCGTGAAAAAGCGTGTAAATCGGCGCCTCCGGAAACATATCCATCAGTGTGCGCAAAACTCGCTCGCCGCCGCCGTACTGATTCAAATAATCGTAAACCAGCGCCATCTTCATAGCCACCAGTATAGCACTTCTGTTATAATAAGTGGCAAGTATGTACATGTACGCGGCCGCCAAAAGGGGAGTGGACATCATTGTTTCCGCGGTCGGCCTTATTTTTTTGGGTATCTGCCTCCCTTTTATAACTCTGGCTGTTAAACTGGATAGTCCCGGTCCTGTTTTTTTTCGCGCCCGTCGCGTTTCCGCCGGCCGCGTCATCACTATTTTTAAATTCCGCACTATGAGAGCCAGCGCCGAAACGGAGAAGTCCTCTCTTCTCCACCTAAACGAACGCCGCGGCAGTCCCTTCTTCAAAATCAGCCGCGACCCGCGCGTTACCCGCGTCGGCCGCGTCCTGCGCCAGTATTGGCTGGACGAACTACCCCAACTCTGGAATGTTCTTCGCGGCGACATTTCTCTCGTCGGCCCCCGCCCCTACGAACCGGAAGAAATCGCCAGCTATCCGCCCGCTTACCAATTCCTCCGCTACGAAAAAGCTGGCATCACCGGCCTCTCCCAAATTAACGGTTCTTGGAATCTTTCTTACGCTAAAGTGCTGGAATACGACGCCTACTACGCCCGCCACAAGTCACTGCGGCTTGACCTTAAAATCATCGCCAAAACGGCGCTTCTCCTCCGCCACCCCTCCGGCGTCTGATTTGTGCCTCTCTACGACAAAGCTTTCTGGGGGATATTGTTTTTAACCGCTGGTATTATTGCCGCCGCCGTTCCTCTCCGCCCCGCCGTCTTCATTGCCGCCGCTTTCATCTTATTCTCTGCCGCGTTTCTGGCCGCTCTCCTCTCTGATTTTTCTTCTCGCCGCCTTTGGCTGGCCGGCCTTACCCTCCTCTCTCTTGTCGGCTACGGCTATTCCTTCGCAATTTCAGATTTAAATAAAGAAAATCTTCCTACCGCCGGTATTCCTATTTCCCTCACCGGCACAGTCGTCGGCGGTACACTTTCTTATGAACGTTCTGAGTCCTTTCTTTTGCGTCTTAACTCTCCTTACCGCGGCCTGGTTTCTGTTTATGTTAATCAAACCGAGAACCTAACCCGCGGCGACCGCCTTTCCGTCACCGGCGTTCTCTTTATCTCGCCTTCCGGCCGCCCTCTTATCCGCTGGCCGTCCGTCTCCATACTGGAACATCCGCGCGGCTTTCTTAATCTTCTCTCCCGCCTCCGGCAAAACATCATTGATTCTTTCCGCCGCGCCCTGCCGCCCGCTCCCGCCGCTCTTCTCTCCGGCCTTGTCTTAGGCGACCGCTCCGGCTTCACTCCCGCCTTTCGCGACTCTCTCGCCACCAGCGGCACCACTCACCTGGTGGCTCTCTCCGGCTACAACATTACTATTCTTATTTCTGCCTTTGGCGCCGCTCTCGGCGCCTGGCTCTCCCGCCGCCTGACTTTTATCGCCACCTTTACCGCCATTGTCTTTTTCGTCATTATGGTCGGTCCCGAACCGTCCATTGTTCGCGCCGCCGTTATGGGCGGCATCGCTCTTCTCGCTCTCGCTTACGGCCGCCTCTACTCGGTGCGCAACGCCATCGCTGTTTCCGCCCTGCTGATGCTTATCGCCGACCCCTCCGCCTTCTTTAGTGTCGGCTTTGAACTGTCTTTTCTCGCTCTTCTCGGTATTGTTTACCTTATGCCCGCTCTCTCCGAACTTCTCGGCTGGGATGAAAAAACCAGTAACTCTTTTTTTAATTGGCGCGGCCACTTATTGACCACCATCTCCGCCCAGCTGGCCGTCGCTCCTCTCTTGTTTTATTACTTCCACTCCGTTTCCGTCCTGTCTATCCTATCCAATCTTTTGGTTTTGGGAACTGTTCCTTATACCATGTTTTTTGGAGGATTGCTTGCCGCCGCCGGCATTTTTGGCTCTGCCGGCAATCTGCTGACCGAATTTATTTCCCTTCCCGCTAACCTCATTTTAACTTACCAGATTGGCGTCATTGAGTTTTTCTCCTCTTTATCTTTTGGCCGCCTCTCCAGTGAATTTGGCCGCCTCGGCCTTCTCTTGGCTTTCCTTTACTACCTCGCCCTCGTTCTCATTATCATCCGCTACTACCACTCCCTCCGCCCCCCACTAAAATAAAAGTTTGCGGAGCAAACTACCTTACGTATGACTCCTCTCTCGTTAGTAAAGGAAATAAATGAAACACATTAGACGGCTCGCTAAATAAACTAACCTTTCCCTATGTTCTCATCACATATTTTCTATATACTTAATACACCATATCCGCTATGCCCTCTAAACTTTTTCTCCTTCTCACCGCTGCCCTCCTCCTTGACGCCTCCTTCTGGTACATCGCTTTCTTCTCTCCGCCCTCCGAACTTTCTCTTTATTTTCTCTCCGTCGGCCAAGGCGATTCTGAACTTATAGAACTCCCCGGTCCCCGTCCCGTCCGCTTTCTTATTGACTCCGGTCCTCCCGGCGGGGGAGTAACCTCCGCTCTTTCTTCCGTTATGCCGTTGCTCGGCGCTCATCTTGATATTGCTATCGCTTCCCATGCCGATCTGGACCATAGCGGCGGTTTTCTGGACGTCTTTTCTCGCTACCCCATCTCCGTTTTCGCCGCCAGCGGCCTTCCCGGCGCCACCGCCGCTTGGCAAAAAGTCCAAACCTCATTGACAGAACGCCAAATACCCTCCGTCTCCCTTCGCGCCGGCGACCGCATTCTCTATGCCTCTTCTACCGTTTCCGTTCTTTATCCTCCTCCCGACGCTGCCGGCGTCAACACAAACGTTAATGCCATTGTTCTCCTTCTTGACTCCGGCGGACATCGCGCGCTCTTCACTGGCGACATTGACGCCGCCACCGAAGAAAAAATCACCGCCCGCTACGGTCTCAAAGATATAGATATTCTCAAAGTCGCCCACCACGGCTCCAAATATTCCTCCTCTCCCACTTTCCTTTCCGCCGTCCGTCCCGCCGTCAGTGTGATTGAGGTCGGCCGTAACTCTTACGGCCACCCCACCCCCGTCGCTCTCGCTAATCTCGCCGCCGTCGGCAGCCGTATTTTCCGCACCGACCAAAACGGCACCGTCAAAATCACCTTCACCGACTCCCACGCCCTCGTCTCCTCCCTCCGCTAACAAAAACATCGTAAGTAAATCCCCATTCTCCTTTTCATAACTTGTCCCGCCCATAGCGGCGGGAAGGGAGTGCTCAAAAAGCAAGGCCTGCCTGCCGGTCCCGAGACTCTCGATGAGAGTCCCGAGGACTCGAGTCGGAGCGAGTCAGGTATTTCCATTTCCTTTTATAAAGAGGGTGTCCGCAGGACGGGGGATTTCCTCTCTTTCCCTCCAATTCCCAATTACCAAGTTATCTAATTATTATCTAAAATAAAACCCTCTTCTCTCGAAGAGGGTCAATCGCCCCCGCAGTTGTGTTATTAGGTTGTTTTCACTGCCCGCGGCTCAAGTAAAACTCCACAATGACCGCAAAATTTTTCGGCTTCCCATACCGCTCCGCCGCATTGCCGGCATCTTGGTAGTCGCTCGTATTTCAATCTTGCGCCGCACTTATCACAGAATTTTTTGAAAATAACAAAATGATTTCTGTCCCGCGGGCAATATTTTCTTCTCATGAAAAGCCACATTATCCATCGGAAAAACCTCATCTTTCTCATCTCCTTTCTTAATCCTATACTCTTGTAATTTGCGCTACCCTCAAATCTACTCCGCAAATCGGACAAAATTTACAATCATCAATAATTTTTGTGGAGCATTCAGGATTTATACAGATGATAAAATGTGGATTTTTTTGTTTACATTCAATTTCTGTTTTTACTCCCTGCTCCTTCCACCCCTCTTCAACAAGCCCCTCTCCACACTTATGACAAAAATTTCCAAAACGAGTCGTGTGGCACTTCGGACATCCTTTCATTTTTTTATCCTTTCAATTTTAACTGCCTTAATACTACTGGGTTTTTTATATTTGTCAACATTGTTCCTCTCCGCGTTTTGCGGTAAAATAATAAAAATATGCGTACTTTAGTTTTAGAGACAGCCGCTAAAACAGGGGAGACAATAACACTCTCCGGCTGGATAGTCGCCCGCCGCGACCATGGCAAACTCATTTTTCTTGACCTGCGTGACCGGAGTGGTGTGGCTCAAATCGTCATTGACCCCAAATCTTCCGCTTATGAAACCGCCAAAACCGTCCGTCCCGAGTGGGTGCTGGAAATAAAAGGAACAGTTAAAGACCGCCCCGCCGATATGATTAATCCCGACCTTCCCACCGGCCGGGTGGAAGTAAAAGCGGAAGCCATCGCGGTTTTGAGTTCCGCGGAAACACCCTCCTTTGATCCCCGTCAAGACACCGCCGCCGTCAACGAGGAAACTCGCCTCAAATACCGCTATCTTGACTTGCGCTCCGAGCGTATGCAACGCAACCTTCGTCTCCGCAGCGACTTCGTCCAAAAATGCCGCGAGTTTCTCTTCCGCCGCGACTTTTTGGAAATAGAAACGCCGCTTCTGACTAAATCCACCCCCGAGGGCTCGCGCGACTTTCTGGTGCCTTCCCGCCAATATCCGGGTAAGTTCTACGCCTTGCCGCAATCGCCCCAGCAGTACAAACAGCTTCTGATGGTTTCCGGTTTTGAACGCTACTTTCAGATTGCTCGCGCCCTCCGCGACGAAGACCTGCGCGCCGACCGCGGCTTTGAACACACCCAGATTGACATAGAAATGTCTTTTGTTGAACGCGAGGACGTGATTATGGAGATAGAAATCATGATGACCCAAGTGGTGGAAGCAATGGGATATAAGATAAAAGAAAAACCATTTCCTCGTTTCTCTTATCGGGAAGCTGTGGAACGCTTCGGCGCCGACAAGTTTGACCTGCGTAACGAGTCGGAAAAAGCCGCCGGCATCCTCGCTTACGCCTGGGTAGTGGATTTCCCCTTTTTTGAAAAAGCCGACAATGGTAGTTGGACCTTTACTCACAACCCATTCTCTATGCCTAAGCCGGAATTCTTAGCAGACCATCTTGCCGGTAAAAACATACCCGAGATTTTAACCACCCAATATGACCTTGTCTGCAACGGCTTTGAGTCCGGCGGCGGCAGTATTCGCGCTCACCGCCCCGAGATACTGGAAGCCACCTACCGCGTTATGGGCTACTCTCCGCAGGAGATAGAGAATAGCGTCGGCCACATACTTGCCGCCTTCCGTTATGGCGCTCCGCCCCATGGCGGCATCGCTCTGGGAGTGGAACGCAATCTTATGAATCTGACGGGGGAGTCCTACCTGCGCGAAGTTCAGGCCTTTCCCATGACCGGCGCCGGCCGCACCGCCGTTATGGACGCCCCGACCCCCGCCACCCCTGCCCAACTTCAGGAACTTGGCCTTTTTATTAAATCTCGCCACCAATAATACATTCTGTCCCTAGTTGTTAGTTACTGGTTACTAGTCGCTATATTTTTATGTAACAAAATCCTTCTTCAATCGTTATAATAAGTGTACCAAGCTTAAAATATTCCGAATCAAATAAATTTTTCAAGGGAGGCCAAGTTATTCTGCTCCGTGGAGCAAAGTGCAGGCCACCCACCTGACTTTTAGTCGGGAATTAACTAAGCTGGGTACGCCACGCCCGGGAAGTCCACTTTCCCGGGTTTTTAGTGTTTCTCTGCTAGTAATCTCGCAGCCAGAAACACTAAACACCCAGCTAATTTATTGGCTGGGTGTTTTGGAGCGGGAGAGGGGAATTGAACCCCCGTTCCTAGCTTGGGAAGCTAGTGTACTGCCACTGTACTACTCCCGCTTATTCTTCGGGAACAATTATTAAAAGACGCTCGTCCAGCTTCTTCAGATTAAAGCGCGCGCGCAGCTCTTTTTCCAGATTGTCGGGATTGGAGTAATACTCCACATCTTCGCCTATTTTACTGTTTTCATCGCGCAATTGCCAGACCTGCGCTTCCAAAGCGGAACGGATAGCATCTTCGGAACGATACTCACGATAGCGGCGGAAAGCGCCGATTAAAATCAAGAAAAGAATAAAGCCAAGAAAAGCGATAGCTACCCATAGTTTCCATTCCCGCATACTGTTTTATAATAGCGAATCGGCCGGTAAAGTTCAAAATATCCTTCCTCTTTTTTTATCGTCAATTGATTTAAACTCGTTTTTTTAATATACTATAGTCAAATCGCTCTTGTTTATTAAAATTAGCTAAATTATGGATATTAAAAAATTCTCTAATCCTCAAAAGTTTCTTTTGCCTCTCGTTGTTTGTTTAATTTTACTTGTTTTAGCTTCCCTTCTCGGGGACTATGTCTCTTCCCGCTTCCCCTTATCCAAACAAGCACTGGTGGAAGGATTACTCGGCAGTCACCCGCCGTCGGTATTTAACGTCAAGGACTTCGGCACTGTCGGCGACGGTATCACCAACGACGCTCCTGCCATCAACACCCTCCTTTCCTCCATCTCGGCCGGTGACAGCATCTACTTCCCCAACGGCCGATACCGCCTTGGTCAAAATCTTTTTCCACCCTCGGATTCCACTGTTTTTGGTGAGAGTGATGCCGCCGTTCTTCTTCCTGATGCCGATGCCTCCGCCCCCGTTAATCATCCCATCTGGATAAAAGGAAAAAATAATGTGGTCGTCCATGACCTACAAATTGACTGCCAGGATCCGACCATAGCGGCGCGCGCCGCCGTTATGCTTACCGACGGCTCCAGTTTTGTCACTATTCAAAATATGTATATCCGCCGTTGCGGCCAATACGCTATTGGCGCCGGCGATAATCAGAAATCTCCGCCTTATTTCGGCGGTCTGCACGGTATCCAAATTCTTAATAACCGCATTGATATGACGGGAGTCACTTACCCCACCGCTATTGGCATTGAAGTTTTACCCAAGGGCTCTGGCCCCTATAACTCTAATCCCGGCATAATTGTTGCCGACAACTCCGTCATTGCCGATGCCGCCAGCAATGGCATCAAAGTCAACAATCAGTCCGGCGCTCGCATCACCGGCAATTATGTTACTTCCCGCGGTGTCAGCGGTTCTGTCTCCGCCATCAATCTTGGCACCTCCGAAAATTCTGTTATTTCCGGTAATACTGTTATTGGTGGTATTAGCGGTATTGTCGTCTCCGGCGCTATTGGTAATGTTCCAAACGGTGCCCGCAACCACAACATTATCTTAAACGATAACATTATTAACAACTCTTCCTACGCTGGTATCTGGTCACCGGACGGCTTTGATGGCTTAACCATCCATCAAAACGCCATCTTAAGCTCCGGTACTGGTGGCAGCGGTATTCGTCTAAATCCCGCCTCTTCCAATGGTCATAACTTCACCAATCTAATCATTGACCTCAATTCCATTAAGGGCTTCGCTCTCGGTATCTATATTCCCGAAATTGCCGGACTAAACGCTCCCGGCGCTATTATCAGGCAAAACGCCATCACTTCTCCCTACGCTCTTGCCATTCAAGCCAGTGGTCCCGATATTCAAGTTCTTCAAAACAATATTATCAAAACCGGCACTAGCGGCCTCCAAATTACTGGCACCCGCGCTACTGCTTCCAACAACAGTATCACCGACTCCAACACCCGCGGCGTTGCCGGCCAAGCCGGCCTCATCTTCCTCTCCGGCGACAATTCCCTCATTAACGGCAACGTTGTTCTAAACAGCGTTGACGGTCCCGGTAAGATGGATTGGGGCGTCGTCTTAAATAAAACCTGCAACGAAAACCTGACCGGAAACAGTTTTATAAATATGCGCCAGGGCGAAGTCCGCCATCTCAACCAACCAGCTGAATGCCCTCTCTAAAACAAGTTTTCAAAACAAAAAGGAGGGTTAACCCTCCTTATTTTTTCTCCTTATCACCGGAAACACTCCCCGCAATAGAAAGAAAATTGCTCCTGCTATCGCAAGCGGTATAAATACAAACATTCCCATCATCTCAAACATTTTATTCCCTCCTTTTCCTTTTTTTAACCAAAGAACGAAGACGGGGCACAGCGCTGTGCTGTTCCCTCCAGCTGGCTATCCACGACGCGTTCCATAGCCGACTGATTACTCTATCCGCATCAACCGCATCAGCCGCCGCCATCAAATAATGCCCTAATCCGGTTTTTATACCCAGCCATCCCAACAACAACACCACCGCAATCAGCGTGTACTTTATAGCCGCTATAGTCAGCAATATCTTCATTTGCCTACCCCCTTATTAAAATGTAAAATAACTTTTATTATTGTGCTCACCTTCATAACTTATGTCAATAATGACATAATAAAAGGGGGTCGGGGAAAGGAGAATTTCCCCGTGTCGGAAAGTAGCGAGCCTTAAGCGAGCGTTGAGAACCTAGGGTTCTTAAAAAATATCTCACTGCTCGCAGAAGATATTTTATGTCAATAAGGGATAGGCGTTTTCAAAAACGTGTGGAATCTTTCCATTGCCGCCATTGCGGCGTTTTTGTCCACGGCAACGGCTTTACCAATCATTGCCCCAGTTGCCTCTTTAGCCGCCACGTGGACATTCATCCCGGCGACCGCGCCGCTGCCTGCGGCGGCCTCATGGAACCAATCTGGGTAGAAAAGAAAAAAGATATTTACTCCATCGTCCACCACTGCCTCAAGTGCGGCGTTACTAAACGCAATATCGCCTCCGCCGCCGATAATATTGACGCCCTCGCCAACATTGCCCGCCGCCAAAGTTTATAGTATTATAGTGTTATCTTAATTCGCCACCTGATTTTCAGCTTGTCCCGTTAGAGCCGGAGTAGCTCAGTCGGTAGAGCAATGCTTTCGTAAAGCAGAGGTCGGGAGTTCGAATCTCCCCTCCGGCTCTAACAGGATAAATAGGTCCGCTGTTCCTCCGATTTTGTTACTCCGCTGAAAGCGGAGGAACAAAATCGAGAGTCCTCGATGCGATTACCAAATTTAATAAATTTGGTTCGCATCGGGAGAATCCGCAAGGTGGCTCATATAATATTTATGACTGAAAGAGAACTTTCCGAAAGTATTGCTGAACTGTACGCTTCTTTTCTTCGCCTTGCGGATCGTTTTAATCTTCCTCAACAAAAAGAAAAACTGACCGCTCTAACCGACCGGCTTTCTTCTCCTGACATCTGGAAAGACCAGTCCGGCGCCGAAAAATTATCCAAAGAAGCCGGACAGCTGGAAAACTCCATCACCGAATTTGAAGAATTAGAAACCACTCTTACTGAACTCAAATCTTCTCCCGCCGAATCCGCTTTCTATAATGCCCGCCGCCTCCTCCGCGGCCTGGAAGCCAAGGTCTGTTTCACCGGCAAGTATGACTCCGGCAATGCCTTTCTTTACCTTTACTCCGGCGCCGGCGGCGAAGACGCCCCCGACTGGACCCGCAAGCTTCTTAAAATGTATCTCAAATATGCCGCCCGCCGCGGCTGGAAAACCCGCCGTATTGATGAAAGTTTGTCCCACTTC
>CAYIDJ010000003.1:25952-44135 GCA_964362215.1 uncultured Candidatus Saccharibacteria bacterium | reverse complement strand
CCGGCGGCACCTACGAAGACGTCTACTATTATCTGCCGAAAGGGGACTGCAAAACCGCTATTAAACGCGCCGCCACTGCCGCCCTTGCCGAAACCGAAAGCCAAATAGCCGCCGCCCGCCTCCGCCTCTTCTCCGATGGTTTTATTGATTCCTCCGGCCTCTCTTCCTCCACTCCTCGCCCTACTTCCGAAACAGACTTAAATAGTTTTCATCTCTCCATTCAACGCTGTCGTAATGCCGCTGGCGAACTTGATCAAAATGAAGTTAATAATCTAAAACAACTTTATGGCCAGGCCTGCGAAGATGCTAAAGAAATATATCCTCAATTTAACCATCAAACAGATGCTCCTACGGTTAAAAATACGGATCTCAATGCGATAATCTCAACTACTGATACATTAAACGCCAGTGGTGAGTCTTGTAATTTAACTAGCGTCTACCGGATTAATGAACAAGGGAAATTAGCAACAGAAGAAATATGTTTAGGGGGAATACAATATCCTTTATCAGTAAACGGAGTTTCTTGTTCTGGGCCTCAAGCTTGGGATGCTTGTGGCTATTATTTATCTCCTATAGAAGTGTTTAGTTCTCCAGTCCCGATTGGATATATAAGATTTGCACAAGACACGCAATATATAGGCGGTGCCTGTACTGGTATCAGTAACCTAGTTGCCTATTTTTTTAGCAACGCCCGCTACACCAGTGGCGACTGCACGGAGAGATTATCCGAACTTCCCAATCGCATTACCAACCAATGCTTTGAAGTATCTTGTGGTAATTTTCAACAATGGTTCAACGCTCAAGTAGGTGCTGAACTTAACCGGCTTCCATTACAAGAAACATTATTATCTAACCCTAATCAAGTTGCTTGGGAACAGGTTATGGATAATGTTCCTGACGTTTGTGAGTATACTACATCTACCTCTAACCCAAATTCCATTACTAATCAAATTGGAATAAGCAGCACCATCACTAGGTCAGAAATAAGAAATCTCAATATAGACTCCACATTTATTCCTCCCGTTTTATCAACAACTGGAGTTCGTCAAACTCTTTACGATCAGCATTTTGATACCTTAGATGACCTTATTAATAACCATATCTCTACGATTGGCATTATTACACAAAGTGGGGCTCACCAGATGTTTGCTTATTCCTGTAATTCTGATACCAGTCTTAACACCTTTGACCCAAATTTTCCCGATCGGCCGGTAATTATCCAACAAAATCCACTAAGCGGGTTATGGTCTGTGCCTACCTGGAGCACTCGATGGCAAGATGAAAGGGAAGATATAATTAATAAATGCATAATAGAAGAATTATCAGCTAGTCTTAGTTTTATTGATACTGAAGAGGAAGCACGAGCCACATGTCTTGCGTTATGGGAGGAAAGAAAACGCATTGGCAATAATATAATTCTTAATAGTAATAGAGTTGATTACCTTCCCCTAACCGGAACCAACTCCTGCCGCTAACTCCCTCCCCAGTCACCCAATTCCCTAGTTACCCAGTAATCCAGTCACCCAGCTCCCCCAGTTTATCCACAGAGTCCGCTCGCCGTTCTGTTGTATAATTAAACTAACATATGGAACGCAAGGATTTTATTCTCATTCTGGTCGCCCTCATCGTCTTAAGCGGCGGTTATTATCTTTATGTCAACGATATCTGGCCTTTTAACGGTGGCAGTGAGCTTGGTGTTCCCGACGTCATCGCCGGTCAAATCTACACTGTCAGCGGCCTCGTCAAAGAGGTCTATGATACCGTTTTGGTTATTGAAACTTCCCAGCCGAAATCTGCCGGCGGCTTAGGCGAACTGATGGCCGTCATCGGCGACAATACTTTCATCTTCCGCTACGGCGAGCCCGCCGCCGACAACTCCTTTCCTCGCCTCAAGCTTTCCGTCAAAGACATTAAGGTAGGGGATAGAGTCGCTATTACTTCCGACGACGACATTGCTAAGCACGAAAACGGCGTCTTCCTCGCCTCCTCCATCGCCGTCTTTTAACTCTGTCATTTTGTGTACTCCGACATTGATTCCGACCAAAAAAGGCCGGTTTTTTTATCTTATTATCTTACCCTCCGGCTAAATTGATTCTATTTATTAATAATGATATTATATACATATGGCTACAATTACTGTTTATAAAAAATTAACTCCGCAAATTAAGAGTTTTATTGTTCGGGCGATTCAAGAAATATTGAACGACCCCGACTTCGGTTTAGAGTTAAACAAAAAAGCTAAGAAACGTCTGCGTCAAGCGGCGGTTTCAAAGCAAAAAACAATTCCCTTTTCCGAGATCAAAAAAAATTATCGCTAATTCTTTATGAAGCGCTGGTCGCTGGAATTTTCCTCGGAAGCAAAAAGTGATTTATTTAAGCTTGACCGAGCCATCCAGCGCAGAATTATCGGCAAACTGAATTGGCTTTTAGAAAATTTTGATACTATCTTCCCTTCAGTTCTAACGGCTGAATTTAGAGATTTTTATAAGTTAAGAGTAGGCGACTGGCGCGTTATTTATAAAGTTGATTGGCCGGATTATAAAATTACTGTCTCTTACATTGATCGGCGCGATAAAATATATAAAAAGAAATAAGGGTTGGTAATTCCTTTGTGGTGGTGTTAAAATACCCTTATGGAAAACACCAATTTTAAAGAAGAAGACATTAATCGCGTCGCTCAAGAAATAGAAAGGCAGAACCTAAACGCCGCCGAAACACCGCGCGAAACCGTCCGCGAAGCTGTCCGCTCCGCTTATCCAACCGCACCCAATACTTCCAGTCCGTCCACTGGCGAAACCACCCCACCCGCCTCGTCGGCAGAAAAAAATCTTCCCGACTATCTGGTCAACGCCCCCGTCGACGTCAAAACCGCCGTGGAACGCTTCATCTCGCTTGCCGAACACGATGGCATTGCTAAAGCCATCTCCGCCGCCTCCGCCGCCGGCCCTTTTATGTTAGACGCCCTCCACGACGCCATCGTTGATAAACTCTATCCCGAACTCGTCAAAAAAGGCATCATCAAAGACCAAACCTCCTAACCCCCTAATCGCGCCCCCATGTCCTTAAGAGAAAATAATTTTGCCTACATTGATGGAGCAAATTTACATAAGGGAATAAAAAGCTTAGGGTGGAGTTTAGATTATAAAAAGTTTAGAGTATGGCTTTCAGAAAAATATGGAGTAGAAAAAGCTTATCTTTTTATTGGACTTATACCTAAAAACAAAGAACTTTATAAGTATCTACAAGAATCCGGATTTACTTTAATTTTTAAGAAAGTGGTATATGGCGGTGATGGGAAACCAAAAGAAAACTGTGACGCTGATCTGGTACTGCAAGCAACGGTAGACGCTTATGAAAACAAATTTAATAAAGCAGTTATAATTTCAAGTGATGGAGATTATTCCGGGTTAGTTAATTTTCTTAAAGAGAGAGATAAAATATCAGTTGTTTTATCTCCTAGCAACGAAGAAAAATGTTCTATTCTCCTAAAGCGAACCGGAGTAAAACTATCATATATCAAGGATCAAAAACTAAAACTAATTAACTCAAACCAAAAAGAAAAAGCCCCCGATAGGGACTAGCCCTATAAGGGTCTTTCTCGTAGTGATTAACTGCATTATAATTGCCCACTCTCCTAAAGTCAATATATTATCCACAGTCATAATTCATGATAACCATCGTTATTATTTCTCTCATTATCATTGCCGCCGCCGCCGCGCTCGGCCTAGCCGCTTATCTTCCCATTCTCCGCCGCCGCCTCCTCCTTGACTCCCTCCGCCAAACCCTTCTTTCCATCCGCCTGCCCCGCCGCCGCCCCGCCGCGAATCAACCCGCCGACTCCTTCAAAGACGAAATCAACGAAAGCACCCAGCTCTACGCCCTTCTTGGCTCCTTCAAGCACGCCTTTACCCTGGAAGCCGCCGTTCCTCACATCGGTGAGGAGATCCACTTCTTTGTCGCCATCGCCCGCGAACTGGCCTCTCCCGCCATCCGCCAAATTCACGCCCTCTGGCCGGAAGCGGAAATAAAAGAAGTCAGTGAGTATAATATTTTTAATCCCAAGGGCGCCGTGGCCGCCGCTTCCCTTCGCCTCCGCTACTCCGACGCCCTTCCTATCCGCACTTTTCAGGAAGTTGGCGACGACACATTCGCGCCCGTTCTCTCCGGCCTTTCCAAAATCAATGAAATCGGCGAAGGCGCCCTTATTCAAATCATCGCCCGCCCCGCCGGCAAACAGGCCTCTAAATCCGTCTACTCCAAAATTGACGCCGCCCGCAAAGGCGGTAAAACCGCCGACCTCATCCGCCGCCCTGTCATCACCGCCGGCGACTTTCTGAAAGCCGTCACTCCCAACCCAACCCCAGCTTCCGACGAAAAAAATCCTTCCCCCCCACCCCCCGCCGACACCGAACTCATCCACGCTCTGGAGTCCAAATTAAGCAGACCCCTTTTTGAAGTCAACGTCCGCGTCGTCGCTTCCGCTCCCAGCCAGCTCCAAGCCGGCTCCATCTTAGACGGTGTCGTGGCCGGCTTCTCCCAGCTGGAGTCCCCCAACCGCAACCGTCTGGACGTCTCCCGCCCCCGCAACCTCAACTCCTTCACCTACAACGCCTCCTTCCGCCTTTTTAATAAAAAAGAATCCATTCTTTTAAACTCCGAAGAACTCGCCAGCATCTTTCACTTTCCCACCACCACCGCCGGCATTCCGCGTGTCGCTTGGCTCAAAGCCCGTGAAGCCGCCCCGCCCGAACGTCTGCCCGCCGCCGGCGTCCTTATCGGCGAAACCAGTTTTCGCGGTGAGCGCCACCCCGTCATGATTTCCGACGACGACCGCCGCCGCCACACCTATCTCATCGGCCAGACCGGCACCGGCAAATCCACCCTAATGACCAATATGGTTTTGAGCGACATCCGTCGCGGCTTAGGCGCGGCCATCATTGACCCCCACGGCGACCTGGTGGAAACCATCGCCGGCCTCATTCCCGACGAGCGGCGAGACGATGTGATTATCATGAACCCCGGCAACCTTCATCGCCCGCTCGGACTTAATATGTTGGACGTTGACCCCTCCCGCCCCGAAGAAAAAACTTTCGTCGTCAACGAAATGCAGAGCATCTTCAACCGCCTCTTCCCGCCGGAGACTATGGGTCCCATGTTTGAACAGTACATGCGTAACGCCCTCCTTCTCCTGATGGAAGACGCTGTCAATGAACCCGCCTCTCTTGTGGAAGTTCCGCGCGTCTTCACCGACGCCGACTGGCGCGCCCAAAAACTTTCCCGCATCCACAACCCTTCCGTTATTGATTTCTGGGAAAAGGAAGCGACCAAAGCCGGCGGCGAAGCGTCGCTCGCCAATATGACTCCTTACATCACCTCCAAGTTTAACAACTTCATCGCCAACGACTATCTCCGCCCCATCATCGGCCAGCTCAAAAGCAGTTTCCGTTTTCGTGATGTTATGGACAATCATAAAATTTTACTCGTCAATCTTGCCAAGGGACGCATCGGCGACATCAACGCCGGATTACTTGGTATGGTCATCACCTCCCGCCTGCTTTTAGCCGCCCTCTCCCGCGCCGATCTGCCGCAGGAGAAGCGCGTTGACTTCAACCTCTATATTGACGAGTTTCAAAACTTCACCACCGACTCCATCGCCACCATTCTCTCCGAGGCGCGCAAATACCGCCTCAATCTGGTGATGGCGCACCAGTTCATTGCCCAACTGACCGACCAGATTCGTAACGCCGTCTTTGGTAACGTCGGCTCCATCATCTCTTTCCGCATCGGCGCCTCTGACGCCGAAACCCTTCTCAAACAGTTCGCGCCCGTCTTCTCCGAGGACGACCTCATCAACTTGGAAAACTACCGCGCCTACGTGAAATTACTTATCAACGGTGAGCCCTCCACTCCTTTCAACATCATCACTTTCCCCTCCGACCAGAGCAATCCCGAACGCGCCGCCGCCCTCTCCGAATATGTCTCCTCCCGCTTCGGCCGCCCCCGCCCCGAAGTGGAAGACGACATCCTCCGCCG
This sequence comes from uncultured Candidatus Saccharibacteria bacterium, assembly GCA_964362215.1. GTDB lineage: Bacteria > Patescibacteriota > Minisyncoccia > UBA6257 > XYB1-36-10 > CAYIDJ01. The sequence continues at coordinate 38,102 of CAYIDJ010000003.1, read as the reverse complement.
CCTCCGCTCGTAACTTCCCTCTCCCCTTTTTATCATTCCAAACTTGATTTGGAATCCAGAAGAAAGTATTATAAAACAATGAAATACATAACTATCATTCATAAAAGCAGATATGGGTATGACATTAGCGTGCCCGCGCTCCCGGGCTGTCATAGTCAGGGAAAAACAAAAAAAGAAGCGTTGAAAAACATTCAAGACGCGATTTTGGCGTACATCGCCATATCAAGAGAAGAACTTAAAGGAACAGAAGTGAAAGAAGTTGAAGTTGCCTCGCCTTAACTTAAGGCTGATGCTTTTTACCGATATTTCCGCGAAGCGAGCCGTCTCGGCCTTTCAAAAAGCCGGTTTTTGGATCGCCAAAACATTCGGTAGAAAACATCTCGGTATGACTGACGGCGCCAGAAAAATTATCATACCTCGCGCTACCCGTCTTAACCCTTATACCCTTAAAAGCATCATCAGAGACGCCGGTTTAACCGACGAAGAGTTTAAAAAACTCCTATAAATTTCATCTTTCTTATGGGCAAACTAACCAACCACTTCCTCCTTCTTTCTATTTTCGTCCTCATGGTTTTGGCCGGCGGCCTTACTGCTTGGTCATTTAATAGAGAAGCGATTCAGGGCCCCCCAGCTCTGGTTTTAATCAGCGCCTACGACTCCGTTCCCGCCGACATTTATTTCAGCCGCGCCTTATCGGTAGGGGATTGTGCCGCCGTTTTCCCCTTGGCACGCTATCTGCCCAAAAGCGACTCCCGCCCCCGCGTCGCCTTGGAGTATCTTATTCAAAACAAACTGACCGCCGCCGAGCGCGCCGCCGGCTACCAATCCAACTTTCCCGACGGAACGCGCCTCAATTCTTTTGATATTAAAGACAGCGTCGCCTCCGTTTCCCTCTCCGGCGATTTTTCCGGACTCTCCTCCTGCCGCCTCTCCGCCCTCCGCTCCCAAATTGAATCCACCCTCCTCCAATTCCCCAAAATAACTAACGTCCTCATCTCTTATAAATAAAAAAAACGCGGCGGCCCCACATGGAGGTAAAGCCGCCGCTAGCGATCTTCCCCAAAGGAGAAACCAACTCTCCAAGGAAAATCTTCCACTCTCAGTATACACCTTTCACTTTTTATTATTCAACCCCCTCCTACACACCTACTTGCGCCAAAGCAAAAATTAATGTATTATATAATTAGTTAAAAATTATCTTTTGACAATCAAAAAGGAGACAATCATGTTAAAGAAAACTATCGCGCCCTTACTCGGAAAAATTTTGCGAAAAATTGCCCCCCGTATCGGCGCCGCCGTCATTACAGAACCCGAATGGAAAATTGTCGGCCAGATCGTCTATAAAAGCGGACGAAAACGATATTTCCGGTATTCCAGTTTAGACCTAAATCCTCTTGGCGCCTCGGAAATCGCCAAAGATAAGGATTACGCCAACTTTTTTATGAAAAAGATGGGATATCCGATCGTGCCCGGGAGTAAAACATTCTATTCAAACGAGTGGGCAAAAGCGATTGGTTCGCCTCGCCGTAACATTGATGACGCGTACCGTTACGCGGAGAAACTTGGATTTCCGGTTATTGTCAAACCAAACAGCGGCAGCCAAGGCGCCGCTGTTGCCTTAGTCCATACCAAGCATGAGTTTTACCGGGCGATACGCGCGGTTTTTAAGCGAGATCGGATAGCCCTCGTTCAACGGCCGGTAGCGGGCAAAGACTACCGCTTGGTCGTCCTTGATAATAAGATAATTTCCGCCTATGAGCGAATACCGCTTAATGTGGTTGGAGACGGTGTTTTAACCATCGAGCATCTCTTGCTGAAAAAACAGCGCCGTTTCACTGCCTCCAGCCGCGATACCAAAATCAAACTGGATGATTGGAGAATTGCAACCAAACTCAAGCGTCAAGGGCTGGATTTACAATCTGTTCCGGCTAAGAGCGAACACATTTACCTCTTGGACAACGCCAACCTATCCACTGGAGGAGAAGCGGTTGATGTTACAGCTACGGCGCATCCGGCATTTAAACGGCTTGCCATTAAGGTTACTAAAGATATGGGCCTGCGTCTCTGCGGTGTTGACCTCATAATTGCCGGCGACATTGCCGAAAAGCCGGACGCGTTCTGGATTCTGGAAGTTAACGCCGCGCCGGGACTGGATCATTACGCTCAAACCGGACGGGCGCAGGAAAAAATCGTGGAAGACTTGTATCTCCAAGTTCTCAAAAGTATGGAGAAATAATCTCACCGCGCCGAGGCATAATTTGTCTCGGCGTTTTTTATACCCTACTATATAAGCGTGATATTTTTATCCTCTGCCTGCCCGCCTATGGCGGGAGCAAGTCATTATTTTTATCCCCTGAGCGAGTCCGCGAGTCGAAGGGCTACCTTATTTATTCCCTAAGTGAAACAAAGTAAAATCTAAGGGCTACACTATGTCTAATCGCCTAAAGCCAAAACGCGCCTTCTCGCCTAAAACCCGCTTCGTTGCTTTTGTTGCCGCCAGCGCCGACGGGCGAATCTCTCTCACTAAAAAAACATTACCGGACTGGACCAGTAAAGAAGACCAATATCTTTTTCAAAATTCACTTGCTCAATTTGACGCCGTTGTTGTTGGTCGCTATACCTATCAAGCCGCCGCTTCGCGCTTGCGCCGCCGTCATACCTTCGTTCTTTCCAGTCGCGTGGGAAAAATACGTCGCCGGGGAACGGTTTCCTTTGTTAATCCTGCTCATGCCAATCTCGCGGAACTTTTTCGGCTGTATAAAACCGTTGCCGTTCTTGGCGGAGGAGCGGTGTATCGCGTCATGTTGGAAAATAACCTTCTTCATGAAATTTATATTACCATTGAACCTCTCATCTTCGGTCGCGGAAAAGAAATGTTCATCGGCGGCACTCGGACAACACAGCTTCGTTTGCTTTCCGCGAAACGCCTTAATCGCGCCGGAACCCTTCTGCTTCATTATAAAATTAACAAATAAGCATTTGTGATTATTAAAACGATTAAAACCCGTATCTTTCAGGAAGGCGAAAATCTTTTTTCTTTCCTCATCCGCTATCTTAAAAAACTTCCCGAGCGGTCGGTGGTTGTTGTTACCTCAAAAATTGTTTCCTTGTCGGAAAAAAGAACGGCTGTCGCCAAGAGCGCCAAAGCCAAAGAAAAACTCATTCGCGCCGAAAGCGATTTTGCCATGCCGACTAAATACGTTTGGCTCACCGTTAAAGACGGTCTGGTCATGGCTTCCGCCGGCATTGACGAGTCCAACGCCAACGGCCGGCTCATCCTCTTGCCTAAAGATAGTTTTCAAACCGCTCGCTTTCTGCGCCGGAAGCTGAAGCAGAAATATGGCGTTAAACATCTCGGTGTTTTGATTACCGACAGCCGCACTATGCCGCTTCGCGCCGGTGTTACTGGAGTCGCTCTCGGCTATGCCGGCTTCCGCGGCATCAAGGACTATCGTGGCGCTTCTGATATCTTCGGTAGAAAATTTAAATTTTCTCGCACCGATGTTGCTGATGGCCTGGCCGCGGCCGCGGTACTTGTTATGGGTGAAGGCAACGAACAACAGCCCTTGGCGATTATCACCAAAGCGCCCGTCAAATTTTGCGACAAAATTCGCCGTCAGGAGCTGCGCATTAGCATTCAAGACGATATGTACCGCCCCCTCTTCTTAAAATTGCCAAAATAATAATCCTTTTTCCCTTTCTTCCCACTTTTCCACACCCATTCCAAAGCAGAGGAGTGGTATAATAAAAACAATGCCAGCCAAGAATCCCAAAATGACTTTGGATAGGTTAGCCCTTGCCATTAAGAGCGATTTTGTAAACCTTGAGAAAAAGTTTTTAAATAAAATAGATAATGTGGAGGAAAAGATATTATATAAAATAGATTCGGAAATCTCCGGAGTTAAACACGAAATTAAGGACTTTAAGCATAAAATGTCAGGCGATCTGGAAAATATCTATAGCCAATTATCCAATTTGGAAAAGGAAAGTAAACTTGGCTTCGCCCAATATAAACGCCACGACGACCAGCTGGCCAACCACGAACACCGCCTCGTCAAATTAGAATCCTCATAATTTTTATTCTCTGAGTTTGTCGAAGAGTTATAATTTATTAGTCATTAATCATTTTGTAATTCGTCATTAATTTTAGTGTTTACTAAAAAGATAATTTTCCTCTCCCTCCTTGGTGCCTTCGCCTTAGCTGGCGGTCTTTTCGTTTCTTCCCCCTCCGCCTCCGCTTGACAATCTCGCCTTATAATAACTATACTTAACACCAGTTAAATCTTTTACAACTCAATATGGAAAGGAGGTGAGAATTATGATTAATAATTCAAAAACAAACGTTACTCGCGTTCAGCTTTGCGGCGTCCAGGGTTGCTGTCCAACCGTGGAGATTTATCACGACTCCGACACGATCATCATCACCGATGACAATGGCGGAAAAATCACACTCACCAAGAAGCAATGGCGAGAAGCGCTCACTAAAGTAAAATTGGAAGTGTAACCGAACACTTTAATGAAACTGGCATGTCAAGCCCCTGCTCTCCATTAGAAATGCAGGGGCCTTCTTTTTAGAACCGGTAATGTTAGAAAGGATAAGACAATGGAAAACACTGATGCGAAGCGACTATTTCCGTCTCGTTTCCTACGCGTTTTTGAGAAAGATGGACTAGTCGCTCTTATTCATCAGTTGCGGCCAGAACCCATCTATCTTCCAAAGAAGGATTGGCGTAATATTATTTCCAGTATAACCGCGGGAGCACAACCAAAACATGATATTGTACCAGAACTTTTAATTCGCAAGTTACTAATTAGCAACTCGGGTATTGATCATCAAATACTCAAAGTGGTGAGAAGACAAGCCTTACAACAACTCAATCGCCCGACTATTTTATATCTCATGATGGCCCAGGGTTGTAACTTTACTTGCGGTTACTGTCCAATTCCTGCTCTTGCTAAACATTATGGCGAGATATTATTGTCGTTTGAAGACGCTATTGCTAGCATCACACTTTGGCAAAAGCACACCGAGGAATATCCACATGACAACGATCCGTATTTCTTAATTTTCTATGGAGGAGAACCTCTGTTAAATAGAAAAGTGTTGGAAAAGTTGTTACCATATGTGGCCGACAAACAAAGTACAGGTCAGCTTCCTCAAAAGCTTGAACTTATGCTTTGCACCAACGGTTCTCTGATAGACAAGCAATTATCAAAATTATTTGCCTATTACAAAGTAACAGTTGCAATAGGCGTAGATGGTCCACGAGAACATAACGACCGTATTCGCATTTCAAGTGGTGGTAATTCTACTTTCACTAGCATTGAATTCGCCATTAAACAGCTTGTTAATAATGGTGTGCGTGTTGTCGCTTCTGTGACTATTACTCCGACAAATGTGCATCAGCTGGAGGAATACCCTGACTTCTTACAAAAACTTGGCATTATTCAATTCGGTTTCAATCTTCTAAAGGGTAAAGCTCTTATTCAGGAACTTGGGGGCGATAGTATAGAAAACTACTGCCGGGTAGCAGCACAGGGCGTTATACAAGGGCTTAAAAATATGACTAAGGACGGGCACCTTTACGAGTATCAGCTTGAGAAAAAACTCACTGCTCTACGTAATGGCCTGCCGTTCTCGGTTGACTGCACCTGCTATGGCAATCAACTTGTTATTCAAGCTGATGGCCAAGTAAGCAATTGCCCATTTCTTCGTATTGACCAAGGACACATCAGAAAATTACCAGACACATTCAGGATCGGACAAACAGAAGTGGTAAAAAAGTGGAGAAACCGTCTGCTGCTTCTAAACGACTCAATCTTAACAGACGATTTGAACGATGTGCTTGATGGCGGCGGTTGTGCGTGGAGTTCTTTAGAACTTTATGGCAATGCTACCGCGCGAGATGTAAATAACGCCATTTTTACAAAGGAGGTAATGTATGAGCTCATCTGGATTCTCCTACCAAGTGAACAAGCAGACGCCCTCCGCCAAGGAGAAATTACTCATTGGAGTTATAGGCGGATCGGGTCTCTGCGCGCTTCCAGGGCTAACGGTTTTTGAGAACATTGAGATGGAAACTCCTTATGGGAAACCGTCTGGACCGATCAGTGTTGGCGAACTTTGCGGCGGGCATATCGCCTTTCTGCCGAGACACGGCAAGGAGCATACGATCCCGCCGCACAAGATTCCGTACAAGGCCAATCTCGCGGCACTGAAATCACTCGGCGTACGTCATGTAATCGGGACGTGCGTAGTAGGCAGTCTTCGAAAAGAAATTGAACCCGGCACATTTGTGATTCCCGATCAATTCATTAATTTCACCTGGGGTCGTGATGATACTTACGAAGTTGACCGAGAACTGATCCACTTACCAATAGCACAACCATATTGCGAGCACATACGAGAAATCGTTACTCGCGAACTTAAAAATATAAAAGCGCATTATCAATCTACCGGTACTGTGATCGTCATACAAGGTCCAAGATTTTCAACAATCGCCGAGAGTAAAATGTTCACGCTTTGGGGTGGAGATGTTGTGAATATGACACAATATCCTGAATGCTACTTCGCGCGCGAACTGGGTCTCTGTTATGGTGCTATTGCTTCCGTGACTGATTATGACGTCGGCGTTCCCAGTGTAATCTCAATGCAGCCGGAATCTATGGAAAAAGTGCTTGCTATATTTCGACGCAATATGGAAACAACTGTATCGCTACTCAGGAAACTCACCTGCTTTATTAGGGATATTACAAATTGCGATTGCGCAACAAATAGACTCGCCGAGTATTACAAACTAGCAAACGGCGAAAGTCCGTAATTCAATTCCCCTCGTTCTTCATAACGCGGGGTTTTTCTTTTTATTAAAATAATGCGCGATGATTGACAGGTATGTTAAAATTTGTTACAAATAAATAACTCCTGATATCTCGGATATCAGGAAACGGTACTTTAACAACGTTTCCTGGATAAGAAATCCGGGATAAAATAAGGAGGAATCAATCATGAAACTCAAAGCTGAACATATTCATAAGACGTACGGTACCATCACCGTTCTTGAGGACGTTTCTTTCTCTTTAGAGAAAGGCCAGAAAATTGGCTTAATCGGTTACAATGGCACCGGCAAAACAACTCTCCTGAAAATTCTCGCAGGGATTGTCGAACCGGACGGCGGAACTGTCACGGTTCAAAAAGGATTAGTTATCGGCTATATGCCACAAGACACGAGCCTTGTTTCCGATGAGACTATTTATGCTTATCTGCGTCGTGTATCCGGCATCGGCGCGCTCGAAAAACGCCTTGAGCATTCACCGGAAGTGCTTGCCGAATACGAGTACAGAAACGGCTATACCTTTGATCATCGCGTAGACATAACGCTTACCGGTTTCGGCTTGCGTGATATTTCAAGTGCTCGGTCTATTAATTCACTCTCTTCCGGCCAGAAAAGCAAAATATTTATGGCGGGCGTGCTGTTGTCCGATCCTGACGTTCTGCTTCTTGATGAGCCGACTAATAATCTTGACTTGCCGGCGCTTATCTGGCTGGAGGATTTTCTTATGCGTAGCGACACCGCCTGCATTATTGTTTCACACGATCGTCTATTTCTTGACCGGGTGGTACGAAAAATTTTTGAAATCGACTGGCACACCCGAGCGCTCAATATCACGAGCGGCAGATATTCCGATTATCTGGTAAGAAAAGAAAAGGAGCGATTACGGCAGTGGGCGGAACACGAAGCACAGCAAGAAGAAATCAAACGGCTCACGGAACAAGCTAGAGAGAAAAAATCCAAAGCTATCAAAGGTTCGCGCTATGTAGGCACTGACAACGACAAATTTCATCGTGGTTTCAAGCGTGATCGGGCTGGTAAATCTGGCAAACAAGCCAAAGCTATTGAGAAACGCGTTGAGCAGATGGAAATTGTGGATAAGCCGATTGAGCGTGATATATTCCGCATTCATCTTAAGCCCGCGAAACCCGAAGGTTCACGGAACATAATTCTCGCGGACGTCATGGTCGGTTACCCCGATAACGAATTCAAAGTCGGTCCTGTCTCTGTTGCTATTCCTTACAGCTCTCGCATTGTAATTCTCGGACTCAATGGCTCCGGTAAATCCACGCTTCTCAAAACCGTCAGCGGTGAACTTCAGCCGTTTGAGGGCGAGATTACTGTCGGAAACGCTCTTGTTGTCGGTAATCTCACACAGGAACATGATAATCTGCCGCGCCAAGAAAGCATTAAAGATTTTCTCACCAAACGAGCCGGTATTACGGTCCAGGACGCCTACGCGCTTTCCGTTAAGTTTGGCTTCAAAGCCGAGGAAATTAACAAAGAGATTGCCGCGCTTTCGCCAGGCGGGAGAGCCAGGCTTCTTTTCGCTCTATTCACTGCGCTTTCGGCAAATGTACTTCTCTTGGACGAACCGACAAACCATCTTGATCTTGAAGCGCTTGATGCTCTTGAGGAAGCAGTCGCGCATTACGAAGGCACGATTATACTCGTATCACACGATCGCCACTTCCTTGAAAAATTCAACGCTACCGACGCCTATATTCTTTCCGACGGGAAGCTGGAGCGACAGCAAAGCCTTAAATCGTACATAGCCAATGCCGAAGGAGAAGCAAAGCGTTTAATCAGTATGTTATAAATGTGTTTACGGAGCAGTTTTACAACTGCCCCTTTTTTATTTATCCACAACATCTTCTCGGTAGGGGAGTGGTATAATAAAAACAAGTAAATAAACTCTTATCCCCTCATGAAAAAAATAATTTTCCTCTCCCTACTCGGTGCCTTTGCCTTAACCGGCGGTCTTTTAACTTCTTCCCCCTCCGCCTCCGCCGCCCAGCTCAACATCACCTGTCTCAATCCCTTCGCCACCGTTGCGGTTGGCAGCGAAACCATGTTTGTTCTCGGTGAAGAGGTAGCCGGACAATTTGACACGCATGTTTTACCCGTCACCTTCCGTCTCGCTGGCGGCGATGCCAACGAAACCATAGACCGAACCGTCACGGCCAACACCAATGCCGCCGCTCGCCGCACCGAAGTCCGCTACATCTTTCGTTACTCCGGACAAAAACGCGTCCTTTTGGAAGTTAGGGACGCCGCCGGTAATTACGGTTCAACCATCTGCCAGGGGGTAAATGTTTTGGGTGTTCCTTCTATTTCTTCTTTCTCCGCTATTCCGACTAATGTTGCGAGCGGCGAATCACTTGCTGTTTCCTGGACCGGCGCCAACTTACCTTCCTCTTGTACCGCCGCCTCCGCCGTTTCCTCCGGCTCCAATATTCCTTTTATCGGCTGGAACGGCAACTCTATCAGTAGCGGCCCCGAAAACGGCCGTGTCTCCTTAACCGCACCCCTCGTTACTCAAGGCACGGTTTATCGTTTTGGCATAACTTGCGGCACGGAAACAATTAACCCCAACGACTCTGACGCAGTTATCGTTGCCGTCTCACCCCCTCCCCCCTCCTCCATTTACGGCCTTGTCTACGCCCTCTATCCCGATGGCTCCCGCCGCGCTGTCCCCGGCCTGACCGTTTCTATAAACAACAAAACGGCCACCACCGACTTTGTCGGCAACTGGTCTATCTCTTCTTCCAGCCACCAAATTCCTCGCGACGGCTCTTTCCTTGTTTCCATTCCTTCTCTTCCCGCGGGCTATTCCGCCGTCCGTGCCATCAACTCACGCCCCAGTGGCAGCCGCGACGCCTACAACAACCAGATTTTAGACCGCAACTGTTCCTCTGGCACTCCTAATCCTCCTTGCTCTTCCGCCTCCACTGCCGAAGACCTTGACCGCGACAATTCTTTTATTTTTGAACTGACGCCCGCCACCACTCCCGCCCCCACTCTCGTCTCTCCTCCTCACGACTCTTACATCGGTCCCACCCGCGCCGCCAAATGGAACGGCACCTCTTACGACTTTTTTGAACCGCGCCTTATCGCTCGCGCTCCCTCCGGCGCCAGCGGCACAATCCAAGTCCAAATTGACGGTAATGGTACTTGGTATGACATCACCTCTTTTGATCCCCGGTCTCTTTCTGAAGGTATACACAATTGGCGCGCCCGCGTCGGCAGTAACGGCACCTCCAGCGCATACTGGGCTTTTACAATAGATAGAACACCGGTATCAGCCAGCGCCAGTGCCAGATGGGTAACTGGTAATTTGCGGTCAGACGGTTCCGGTTATGGTGAAATCTGGCTGAACGTTCTTATTGACTCTCCCGGTGGTGGCGGTTTTCATGGTCCAGCCACTAGAATTCTCAAGAACAACACCAGTCCTTCTGGAGTCGCCTTTTTCACTAATTATGTAAATTCAAACAGATTCTTTCCGTACACTAACGGAGTAACATGGAATTTGAAAAGTGAAGATTCCGTTGCCAGAGTAGGGGATACCTATACTTTTGAAATTTTTGACGCCGTCGGAAACCGCTCCACCGCCACCGCTGTTATGCCCCCTTTTCCAACCGTTCCCCCGCCAACCGTTTCCCTCTCCGCCTCCCCCTCATTTCTATCTTACCCCGGCGGCACCTCCGCTCTTACCTGGATAGTTTCTAACGCTAACTCCTGCACCGCCTCCGGCGGCTGGAGCGGTTCTAAATCAACCTCCCGCGGCTCCGAATCGGTAAATATAACTACTACCACCACCTTCACCTTAAATTGTACTGGCGCGAACAACACCACTGCCTCCGCCTCTGCTACCGTCGTTGTCGGAAATCCACCCAGCACTCCTGTTTCTGTGCGTGTAATAGACACTGCTGGTAACCCCATCAGCGGAGCAACTGCCACCGCCAGCTTTGTTAATTATTCCATTACCATCAACAATCAGACGCCAACCGCCATTTTTCCCCTTGATAAATCCATCTTTCCATATTCGGTAACCGCCACCGCTCCCTCTGGTTACACTTATGTTTCCGGCAATGCTACTAATGTTGTCAACAATGCCCCTCGCACCGATTGGCAGGTCAGTAACATTGACTGTAACGAAACCGCACGGGCTGACTGCCAAAATGGGTTAAGAAACAATAATATGGGTCAGAGTGATATTGACAACAGCTGGAACAACTTCACCTCCCTTGACCTCCCCTCCGACACCTTCACTTTTGTGTTTAGTATAACACCTCCTATAAGACCACCTTCCCTAACCGACCTCCTCATCAACAACCAACGCTCCGCCACCGTCACCTACGGCGACCCTGTTTCCGTCTCCTGGCGCGGCAGTAATCTTCCTACTTCTTGCACCACCGACAATACTAAAACCTCCGGCGACGACGTTACTTTAACCGGCTGGAACGGCAATTCTGTTTCAAGTAATTTAGAAGGTAGTGCTCCTGATAAATCTGTTTCTCTTAACGTTCCTACTGTAACCACTCAAACAATCTTTGATATTAAATTAACTTGCGGCAGTAGTGAAAAACATGCCACCCTCACCATCAACCCTCCTCCCACACTTTCATCCCTAACCGACCTCCTCATCAACAACCAACGCTCCGCCACCGTCACCTACGGCGACCCTGTTTCCGTCTCCTGGCGCGGCAGTAATCTTCCTACTTCTTGCACCACCGACAATACTAAAACCTCCGGCGACGACGTTACTTTAACCGGCTGGAACGGCAATTCTGTTTCAAGTAATTTAGAAGGTAGTGCTCCTGATAAATCTGTTTCTCTTAACGTTCCTACTGTAACCACTCAAACAATCTTTGATATTAAATTAACTTGCGGCAGTAGTGAAAAACATGCCACCCTCACCATCAACCCTCCTCCCACACTTTCATTCCTAACCGACCTCCTCATCAACAACCAGCCCTCCGCCACCGTCACCTCCGGCGACCCTGTTTCCGTCTCCTGGCGCGGCTCCAACCTCCCCTCTGCTTGTATTACCTCTAGTAATCCTCCTCTTACTGGCTGGAACACCAACTCTGTATCAAGTAATCCAGAAGGAAGTGCCCCTGATAAATCTGTTTCTCTTAATACACCTACCGTAACCACCAGTACAAATTTTGAGCTTGAATTAATTTGTAGTGGTGCTCCACCTAAATCCGCCACCCTCACCATCAACCCTCGCGCCACCCCCCCGCACACCCAAAACCCCCCCACACCGAAAACGGCGCCGGAAAGCGGGTCGTCGTGTTCGGAAGGCGTCTCCGGT
>CAYIDJ010000003.1:0-25942 GCA_964362215.1 uncultured Candidatus Saccharibacteria bacterium | reverse complement strand
GGTGCTCCACCTAAATCCGCCACCCTCACCATCAACCCTCCCACCCCCACCTGCCAAAACCAAACCGCCGTCAACCTTAACGGCTCTCTTCCTTGTCTTTTCCCCGGCGGTCCCATCTCCGGCCGTGTTTACGCCCAGCAGGGCAACAATGACAGCCAAACTCCCATTGCCGGCGCCCACATCCTAATCAGCAACCGCGACGTAGGCGTAACCACCGATAGCAACGGCTCTTTCACTGTTCTCTATAGCATCCATAATCTTACCCAAGGCGCCAATTTCAACTTGTCCATTTCGTCTCCTTCCAGTTACTCCGGCTATTTTACCAAAGCGGTAAACTCCCGCCCCGCCGGCCCTCCCTATCCCGCCGCCTACCAATGGCAAGCGCTGGATGTTGACTGCTCTGACGGCAACGCCGTCTCCTGCGCCGCCAAACTCGCCGTCAATCCCGATACTGTTCCCTTCGCTTCAAACATCGCTTCCGCCGACCTCTCTGCCGACTCTATCTTCAACTTCCGCCTTATCCGCCCCTCCGTCTCCCTTTCCTGCTCGCCTTCCGTCGGCAGTGTCCGGGCAGGGGACTCCGTTACCTTCACCGCCTCCGCTTCTGGTTCCACCGGCCTTATCCGTGACTATAACTGGCGCAGCGTAACCGCGAGCGACAACGTCAATTTCACCGCCTCTACCCCGACTTATATCTGGAGCCCTGCCACCCTGCCCATCGGCGCCCACCGCTTTAACTTGTCCGCTTTTGATTCTTCCGGTGAACGTCTCGCCGCCGCTAACTGCTCCGTTAACGTAACTTCTACTTCCAATCCTTCCCCTACTGTTTCTTTATCTGCCACCCCCTCCGTTCTCTCCTCCCCCGGCATCTCCACCCTTTCTTGGACGGTTTCTAACGCCTCCTCCTGTACCGCTTCCGGCGGCTGGAGCGGCGGCAAATCCGTCTCCGGCAGCGCCGAACAAGTGAATGTTTCCCAATCCACCCGTTATATTCTTACCTGCTCCAACAGCTCCGCTTCCGTTTCCGGAACTGCTGTTGTCACTATTGAAGGAACACCTCCGCCACCGCCAATCTGTACCGACCCCGCCGCTTCCAATTTTGGCGGCCCACTCCCTTGTCTTCCTCCTCCTCAAACCTGCCCCGACGGCACCACCACTTTTCCCTGCGCCACTCCTCCCACCGTACCCACCATCAATTTCTTTATGGCTTCCCCCAGCCAGATTAATTCCGGCGGCGGTACCAACCTCTCCTGGTCTGCCTTAAACGCTTCTTCCTGTTCCGTTTCTTCCGATCCTTTTCCCTATCAAGCCAGCGGCCTCCTCACCGACTATTTGGTTCCCGTCAGCGGCATCACCTCCGACACCACTTTCACCTTAACTTGTTCCAGTAGTTCCGGTGGCAGCGCTTCTGCTGATGCCTCCGTTGACGTTATCGGTTGGCCTCCTCCTCCCACTCTATGCCCCGATAGTAGTTCACCTCTTTGCGTCGTAGTAGTTCCTCCCCCCGGCTCCTGCGCCGACGGTGATTATCGAGTAACAACCGAAGATTTTGTAACTTCTGCGGGAGCATTTGACTTGTGCCAAGTTTGCTCGGGCGGACAATGGCAACCAGAAGGAGCTTGCCAAGATGTTATCCCTCCCGGCGGACGCTTTATCGGTGAAGAACCGCCTCTTCCCCCTGCCATCTCCTGTACCGACGGCCTCACTGCCGCCAAAAACATCATCCTCGGCGCCTCTCTTCCCACCTCCGACCTCGGTTCCTGTTACGGCACTCCCGAAGTTATCGGCCCCTCCGGTTCACTTACCATTATCAATGGCCGCTTCTCTCCCGCCGTCTCCGGTCTGTACTTCCTCCGCTCCGGCTCCGCCACCACCCGCCCCCGCCAGATAAATGTATTTACCCCGGAGGTTCAAGAGACGGCGCCTTAATAATCCCTCACATCTTTATGCTCCCAATGTGAGGGGATAATCTCACCTCAAAAACAATGTTTTATGTGTATGTTCTGCGTAGCCAAAAGGATAAGAACTTGTATATTGGCTATTCAGAAGATCTGCGTCGTCGTTTCCGTGAACACAATCAGGGCAAAGTACCTTCCACTAAAAACAGGGCTCCTCTCAACCTTGTCTACTACGAAGCCTACCTTGCCGTAAGCGATGCCAAGCATCGCGAGAACATGTTAAAACGATTTTCCGCGAGTTATGTTCACTTAAAAAAACGCATCAGAAATTCACTTGCGCTTTTCAAGTGAGAGAAAACCCCCGACCTTGTGGAGGGGCTACCATAATCGTGTCATTCTGAACGCAGTGAAGAATCTCTCCCCTCTGTCATTTCACCCCGACCGCAGCGTCGGGGTCCCGCGAAAGCGGGAATCCATTCCTCTTCTGTCATTCTGAACGCAGTGAAGAATCTCTCTCTTAAAAAAGCGGCTCCCCAGCCGCTTTTTGCTGTCATTATCGGACTTGATCCGATAATCCATCTCTTCTATTTACCCTCTATTTAATATGAACCACGATCCCTGGTAGCGGAATCTCTACTTTTTTGATATATAGACACCAATTTAATAAAAAAGTATAATAATACAAATTATCTAATACAATTCATGATTAAAATAAAAACTGTTATTTGTGCCAGCGCAAAGTTTGAAAAAGAAATACTGGAATGGAAAGAAAAACTGGAAAATCAAGGGTTCAAAATCATTAAATACCCCGAGCTAATTAAAGAAGATATAGTTAATAATTATAAAAAAGAGTTTGCGGATCACTATAATGCCATAACTAAAGCCGATGCCATTTTTGTTTTAAACTTGAATAAAAAAGGAATTGACGGATATATTGGTCCTGGCGTATTTGCTGAAATGGCTTTTGCTTTAGGTCTCACAAAACCTTTTAACAAAAAAATTCAAGTATATCATCTTAATCCTCTACCCGAGGCGGACCTTTCCTACAACGAAGAATTAAAGCTCTGGCAAGAATTAGGATGGATTAAATTATTTAAACCCCTAAAAACATAAGAAAAACTCCCTTGTTCAGAGGGAGTTTTTTATTTAGGCCATAGATTATCTATAAAACTTTTAAGATATTGATATGACCGCTCTACTTCTAAAAAATCATCCTTATTTCCCCACCAATGAAAGTTATTATGATAAATATGATATTTATTCCAATCATCCACAAGATGCAGATTAAACATACCTGCGTTACGAAATACAAAAGATCCTGGTAAGGGCACAAAACGAAACAAAGTAACGCGGCTGATTATAGACGAGATTTCTTTTAAGAGGGAGATAGTTTCTTTGGTAGTTTCAAAATTCTCTCCCGGAAAACCATGTACTAAAAATGCTTTAACATTTATTCCCGCAGAATGGGCTAATGTAACAGCTTGCTTAATCTGATTACAAGAAACATTCTTGCCCATCAACGAAAGCATACGATCACTTCCGGACTCCACCCCAAATTTTATTTCTATACAACCAGCATCATGCATAACCTCAAGAAGTTCATAATCAACCGTATCTACCCTAGAAAGAGCTGACCATTTTAAACTAAGATCTTTAATATTCTCGCAAATATCTATTACCTTATTCTTATTAACAACAAAATTATCGTCAACAATTGCAAAACCGTCAATATTATAGCGACTCTTTAATTGTTCTAGTTCCGCTTTCACATTAATACCAGAACGATATTGAATCCTTTTTTGGCTAACTGCGCAAAAATGGCAAGAAAAAGGACATCCCCGACTCATCATAATATGAGTCATTCGCGTTTTTGTACCAGCTAAACGATCGCTCATAATAAAATCAGATTCTGGCAAAAGATGTCTAGCAGGAAAAGGAAGCCAATCAAGATTATACTTAAAACTTCTAGTTGGGGTTATAATAATCTCACTCCCTTTCCATGTACAAACTCCTTTAATATCCGAAAACTTTCTTTCTACTAATTTTTGTGTAATCTCTAATAATGTTTCTTCACCCTCGTTTCCAACAGCCACAGCGTCAGCTTTAAAGTCCTTCAATGTTTTTTTAGGGTAAAAATAAGAATGAATACCCCCAACCGCTATAATTACACGATTCTTATAAATACTATTTAGACGGACATTCTTTAAAGTATTGTAAGTCGCCGAGGAGGGAATACTAAAACCTACTAAATCATAATTTCTAAAATCATATCGAGAATTAGACGATCTAATCTTAATTATATCAACCTTAATTCCATTTTGTTCAAGAAAAGCAGCTAAATACAAAATTCCAAAAGGAGGGAACTCTTTACGTTTTTCTTTAAACCTCGCTAAATCATAAACTTCTGGATACACAAGTGCCACTATCATAACCATCTCCTTTTTATTTAGTTTTCAAATTTACTGCCCATATCATTTTTATTGTCAACTCAAACAAAAACCCCGATCTTTCAATCGGGGCATATCAACAATCAAAGGTGCTAATTGGACTTCGTATCCTCCGTATCTTCCGGGTCAAAGAAAATAATATTTGACCTCTGGAAAACCGGAACAGCCGAACCACGAACAGCGGCTGCGTAGACACGATAGCCACCCTTCTCCATCAAGGTGAAGTAGGCAAGGCGCCTACTTCCAGGAATCGTCTGTCCGGAAACAAACGTCCCGATAGAATCACCAGTCAGCGGTGAAGTTGATTTTCCCGCTTCCCGATACAAATGAACCAGGAAATTCTCCGCCTCTGGACCCCCATACTTCAATACAACTGTTATCTTGTCTCCGCTTCTCATAATCCAGACGTAATCAAGAAGCGGTAGGGGAATGGAAGTCGGCGTTGCGGTCGGTGTCGGCGTGGGCACAGGAGGAATCGATGTTGAGGTCGGTATTGGCGTCCTCGTCGCCGTCGGCGCTGGCGTTCTGGTAGCAGTGGCTGTTGGCGTTGGCGTAAACGTCCCCACCGGCCCATACTCATTAATATGCGGCCAGATCTCAAACTTCCCATAAGGAGGAATATTCACCTCTAAATGGAAAGTATTGATATCCGAGAGCCGACCGACCAGAACCGACACCTGGTAGCCGAAGTCCCTGCCTTC
This sequence comes from uncultured Candidatus Saccharibacteria bacterium, assembly GCA_964362215.1. Classification (GTDB taxonomy): domain Bacteria; phylum Patescibacteriota; class Minisyncoccia; order UBA6257; family XYB1-36-10; genus CAYIDJ01. The sequence continues at coordinate 20,896 of CAYIDJ010000003.1, read as the reverse complement.
AAACCCGGGCAATCCCTGAACGAACACCTCGTTTCCAATGACCCCCGAGTTCTCGGTTGGCACCACTCGCCAGTACTCTTCCTTATTCTCTATATTCAAAGGAAGAGTAACCAACATGGATACCACATTGGCCCCGATTGCTCCGCCAACCGTCATAATACCGAAAGGATAGAAAACATCTCCGTCCCGACCCCAACTGTATGTCGTGTCGTCTGGACGAGTGGTAATGTTTCCCACCCATTGCACCGTCACATTTGGACGGCGAGCCGGATCAAGCAGCGTCATCTCCACCCTTTGAGTATAAAAGTTCTCCAAAGGTCTCCGCAGGGAAGTGTTCAACTCCGGAGAGAAGGTATTATACCCCCTCTCCATTTGGTAAACGTTGTACTTCCCTGTTAACGCCGCTCGGCTTCCCGTCTCGGTAACCGACACCGACACCACCGGCGCCGCCGCCAATGAATGAGCATAAATCTCGAATGCCGACACCCTTGTCATTCCTGCGAAAGCAGGAATCTCTTCTCCATCAACCGCCCATCTCGTTTCCCACCCAAGAGTGTCATTCCGGAGCCCCAAATCCACCACCATCCCTAAAGACGAAACAGAGATAGGTATTGGAAATCCTCCATTATTATTATTCCCTGAGCCTGTCGAAGGGCCTGATGAAAGCCCTGCAAACTTCACTACCCCCAGCGTCCTCTCATACCACGCCAAGGTACACACTGGGCAAAATCCCCAGTCCTGTCCCACACTCGGCCCGGCATTCATAATACACTGACCGGAAGTAGGAGCAAAAAGAACGTTATAACTAGAAAAAACACCAATCTCATCTTCATATAAACTATCCCAGTAATATTCAACTTCTCCTGAAGAATATACACGCGGCACAAGTGATGTGGGAAGAGGAGTATTAGCATCAACCAGCAAACTCCACGGCAATTCATTCCTCGGAATATCCGGTCCGCTCTGCGCTCCCGCCGGCCAAGCATATCGGGAATCCCCGAACAGGTTAATTTCCCGAATCCGCCCCTGGTTCTCGGCAAGTTTCTGCTCTTGGTCACCGCGTACTGTCCCGAGAGCAAAATACTCATCCGCCAGATCACACACCAAGTGGCCCATTTCGTGGGTGATTAACCACGGAGTTACACCTAAACTGGTAGAGTTAAGGGATATTAATATTGAATCAATCCCATAACTTACACCACCTCGTACAGATTCATTAGAGTTAGTCGCGAGTACCAAAAAATCACGGCTACTATCATATCTTTGCCCTAAAACTCCCTCTGTCTCTGCATAAGGTAAAATTGAAAGGTTGGGATAGATAAAATCCCCGTCAGAGAATTGTTGTAAATACGAATTAAGCGCCGTATCCACGACTACTCCTTGAGAGGGGATATCCACCCCTCTCTCTCTGGAAGGCGGCATTACTGCGAACACATTCCAGAAACTCGCCAGTGGAATGTGTGACAGAAAGAACTCCACCTGCGGCGCAACCAGCGCCCGGTAAGAATTCCAATCCTCGGCCATCCACCCATCTCCAATGATGATCATATTCATCCCTTGGTCAACTGGCATACTCCCCGCCAGCCGTTCCACTCGCACGTCTTCTATCCTCGGCTGGGTCTGGGCATAGACATCCACGCCCCACCCCGCCGCCATAAGTAACGCCATCACCACTCCTGTCATTTTACCCCGACTAAAACGTCGGGGTCCCGCGAAAGCAGGAATCCATCTTCCTTGTGTTTTCATTTCTTTCACCTCTTTTTATGCCTCTGTAGGCAATTTTTTTGCTTTTTCAAGCAGCTACCCTTATTATATCACATCTTGCCCAAAAAATCAAAATCCCGCATTAAATAACGCTTTTCTTCCCCTTAAAACATTCCAATGTTCTTGAGAATATTGGAATGTTTTCGCCCTCGCCTCTTTATACCGCCCCACTATCTATTCTCAAATTTTCAAGAACACCAGAATAGATTTTGATTTTACTATCAGAATCTATCCGACTTCATTCTAACGTTCTGATGTAACGTCATAGCATTGTTATTTTATACTCTAACCATCTCCAACTACAATAATTTGACGGCCGTGGAAATATTATAGTAATCACCTAACAAATCATTGACATCTATGCCGATAGACATTATCTTTATAAACAACCAGATCATTTACAATTCCATATGATAGGAGATTGATCATGAGAGTTAAAATCCTAACCTCGTTGATTTTCATTATTTTCTTTAGTTTGTCTATATTTGCCTGGAATCCCAATTATCATCAAACTCAACCGTCTCCACTTAACGCCTCGTTCATTATTAGCAAATGGCCCCCTATGATGGACGAAACTATGTTTACCACGCTACCCGTTATGGAAAATATTTTAGTGTCAGAATTTCACAACGTTGGCCTAGTTGAATCCGCTCCAAAACAATCGGGTGCTATCGTGTTGAATATCCGCATTATCAACATTCAAACCGAGAGAGATAGATCAGGCCCGAAGAACAATCAAACCACCACTTGCCAAGCCGAGGTGCATCTATCTCCATCCGCTGACGTCAGCTCTAACTTTATTAATGAAGTCTCCGCTTTTTTTGTTGTTAAAATTGAAAGCGGTATATATTCCTTAAGCGGTGATAAACAAATTGATGATTCTAAACATACCCATGACATAATTGAACATTTCGAAAAATCCGCTCTCATTGCCATGGCCGATAGAATTTCCACTTGGGCAAGATATAAAATTTATAAGTGAAAACTTAAAAGCGCTAATTTAATAATCTAAATTAAATGGATCCTATATGAGGATCTTTTTTTTAATTTTATTGACACGCATCCAATAAAAGTAGTACTCTAAAACCAGCATCATTTTGGCAAAACGCCGTTTCCGAACGGCTAAATAAACTCGCGAAGGGAGAAAGATAATGAGAACCGTGTTAATGTTGCTGTTCGCCGTTTTATTCTTGTCTTTGATTTTTTCCGGGTGTGAAACTTTGGAGCAATTTGGCGGTGGCGGTACCTCCACCCAAATAACCGGCGGGGGAGTCGCCCAAGCCGAACAGCCCCTCCCCACCACCGGCTTGGACAAATCATCCGGTTCACCCGGTGTTCAAGCCCAGCCAGCCGCCCCTGTCTACACCGGCCCCAAAATCAAAGTGGCCGTAATGGGATTTACCAACGACACTGGCGGCGTCTCTACTAGCCGCTATCAAGGCGGCCAGTATATTTATGAATCCGACCCCATCGGAAACGGCATGTCCAAACAGATGGTGACAGCATTAATGCAGACAAAAATATTCCGTGTTTTTGAACGGGAAACTGTCATGAAAATTATCCAAGAGGATGAGTTGACCGGTAAACAAAGAAAGTTGATTAGGCCTGATTACTTTATTGAGGGGTCTGTCACCGAGTTTCAGGTTTCTCAAGAAAGTACGCATACCGGTCTCGGTTTAGGAGCATTGTTTGGTGGCGGTTCTGCCAGTGGCTGGTTCATTGTTGCTCAACAATTGGCCGCCACCGCCTCCTCTGGTAGTGACCACGTTACCATTGATGTCAGAATTCTCGATTCCCGCACCGGAGAAATGATTGCCTCTATTTCCGTTGAAGGAAAGGCCTCTAACCTCTCCGGCGCCATCGGCGGAATGTTTGGCAACACCTTAGTCGGCCTATCTGGCGAGTATAAAACCCCCATCGCCAAAGCCACCCGTGCCTGTATTATTCAGGCCGTCAACTGGATTGGCGACCAGATGGTGAACAACCCCGACGTCATCGCCGTCCGCGCCGCCAACAACTAACCTCTACAACATTCTCACATTCTTAAGAATATGAGAATGTTGTCACGCCCAAAAAACAGCCAGGTGTCTGGCTGGTTTACACAAACCTGGGAGCGTTTTCATAACGCTCCATTTTTTTACTCCCAAACTACCTCTCAACTATTCTAATGTTCTTAAGAATTTAAGAATAGTTTCCCCTTGTGTTGTTAGTTTGTGACGCACACTATTCCCGTCATGCCTTTTTATAATTAAACCGGCGATCGTTAACCGTCTCATATGTTCCGACGCGGTTTTGAAATTGATATTTAATTCCCTCACTACATCAATAAGAGACAACTCCGGCTTGTTCTTTAATAAAAACATCATCTCAATCCGTCGGTGATTAGAATATCCCTTTGTTACCCTCTCTAATTTATTAAAATTTATTTTTTCACTACTCATCTTGTTATTTTAGCATATTATCTAATCTATTCCTAAATTCTTAAGAATTTAGGAATAGATTAAAATAACCTACTATCTTCTTCTTTTATTTTCTTTTGTCTTCTGCTAAACTAAAATCCTTATATGTCAAAAAATAATTCTCTCGAACGTACCCTCGTCCTTCTCAAGCCGGACGCTGTCGCCCGCGGTCTCTCCGGCGAAATTCTTAACCGCTTTGAAAAAGCGGGCCTCAAAATCATCGGTCTCAAAATGGTTTATGTAGACGACGAGTTAGTTAAAAAACACTACCCCTCCGACCGCGAAGAATTTCTCATCGCTATGGGTAACAAAACTTTAGAAACCTATACCAAATACGGCCGCGACGCCGGCGAGGAATTAGGCACCATGGACCCCAAAACCATCGGCCTCATGATTAATAAATGGAACATTGATTTCATTTCTTCCGGCCCTGTTATCGCCGTTGTCTTGGAAGGCAACCACGCCATTGATAATGTCCGCCGCTTAGCCGGCAATACCCTGCCGACTTTCGCCGCTCCCGGCACCATTCGCGGCGACTATTCCGTTGACTCGCCCGCGCTCGCCAACGAACAAAAACGTTCTGTGCGCAACATCGTCCACGCCTCCGGCAACACCGAGGAAGCCAAGTATGAAATAGAACTCTGGTTCCACGAAAACGAACTCTACTCCTACCGCCGCGCCGACGAATCCGCCATGTTCCAATAATTCCGCTCTCTCACCCCCTCTCCTCCCAAAAATAAAAACAATATTTTTTTGGCGTTAAGTAACTTTCAACGTCCCTTAAACGTTTTCATATAAAAAGTGGCTCTCATTAAAAAAGCCAAAAATACAAAAAACTCTCGCGAGGTTCTGTTAGGCATATTAAATATCCTTTCCTCTCGCCGCCGCGATATCATAACTGGCCTCATCCTGTTTTCTATAGCCGCCGGTGTTTCGGCGGTTATTCCGTACATCTACGGCCGGATTACCGATTTAGCGATTGTTGGCGGTGGAGAACAAATGAAACAAGCCGGCGCCCTCCTCGCCCTCTGGCTGGGTCTGTCTCTTTTTAACACGCTTCTGCGCCGCACCGGTCAAGTCATCTCTTACAAAACCGCCATCAATGTTTCCAACGAATTCATCGTTTCTTCTTTAGGCAGCGTCCTAAAGTTGCCGATGAGTTTCCATAAGGAACATAAAGTGGGTTCCATCTCCCGCCGTATTATAGACGCCGGTGACCGCGGCTTATTTGTTGTTATTGAAGACGTGTTGTTTGACATTATTCCCAACCTCGCTTCATTTGCTATCGCTTTTACCATCGTCTTTCTTGTGGAGTGGCGCTTGGCACTGGTCCTCATCGTCGCCTCCATTATTTATGCCACTGCCACTTTTATCTGGATCAGCCGCCTGCTTAAATTTCAAAAACTATCCCGCCGTTCCTGGCAAAAAACTTATGGCTTCTTCTTTGATGCCCTAAACAACATTCATAATATAAAATTGACCGGCAACGAATCGCATGAAACCCAGCGCGTCAATCGCCATTTTGACAAATCTGGCCGCCGCGAAATTAAACTTTACGGGCGTTGGCAGGCCTTATCCGCTTTCCAAGCAATTATTTTTGATCTCGCTTTTGTCGCCGTTTTCGGCTTGGGAGTTTGGCTCTTGGGCCGGGGCGAGTTTACCGCCGGCCGCCTTATTATGTTTATCGGTTATACCAACCTTCTCACCGCTCCCTTGTCGCGGCTCGCCCGCCACTACCAGCAAATTCGCAACGCCTTTGTTGATATCGGCTTGGCCTTGGAACTGCTTAAGAAAAAACCCGAGCCGCTCGAAGGCGGCCATCCTATTAACATAATCGGACGTGTTGAATTTAATCACGTTACCTTTGCTTATGATAAAAACAAAAAACCTGTTTTGAATGGCATTTCTTTTACTGCTGAACCAGGTAAATCGGTTGCTTTAGTTGGTAAAAGCGGTGTCGGCAAAACCACCCTTGCTGATCTCATTGGCCGTTATTTTGAACCTCAAAGCGGGTCAATTTTACTTGATGGCATTCCACTTGCCAAAATAAATCTGCTTTCCTTACGCGACCAAATGGCCGTTGTCCCTCAAGAAGTTTCCTTGTTTAACGACACCATCTTCAATAATATCCGCTACGCCCGCCCCTCCGCCTCCAAAGAACAAATAACTGCCGCCGCCCGCGCCGCCAACGCCGAAGAGTTTATTAAAACTTTCCCCAAGAAATACAGCCAGATAGTAGGAGAGCGCGGCATAAAATTATCCACCGGCCAGAAACAGCGCGTTGCCATCGCCCGCGCCATGCTGCGCGATCCCAAAATCCTTATTCTTGATGAGGCCACCTCGGCCCTTGATTCCGAATCAGAGCGGCTGGTCCAGGAAGCTCTTACCCGTTTAGTTAAGGGCCGCACCACTTTTATTATCGCCCACCGCCTCTCCACCATTAAGAACGCCGACAAAATCATTGTCTTGGAAAACGGCCGCATCTCCGAGATGGGCCGCCACGCCGAATTGATGAAAAATTCAAGCGGCATTTACCGCAATTTCTGGGAACTTCAATCCGCCCGCCAAAACGTTTAGCGCGCTGTTATTTGTTCTGTTTCGCGGAATCTCCCACAACGATAAAAATCGTTTATCTTCCTTCATATTAAAGTCCCTAATACTAGAGGCTATTTTTAAGCCGTCTTTTGGTGTATTTTAATAATAAAAAGTTTGCGCAGCAAACCCTCCTCAATTTTACATTTTGATTTTTAAATTTTTAATTTTACTCGCATGACTGTGCTTATTGACGTCCGCCTTTTGGGAACAGGGGAGTACTCCGGCGTGGAAGAATATACCCGCCATCTTGTTTCCGCCCTTATTTCCGCTCCCGGAACTCCGACCTCAAACGTTGGAGGAAGCGTCGGAGCCCCCCACCGCTTCCTGCTTTTTACTTCCGGCTTGCGCCAGGTGCCTCTGCCGCCCGCTTGGACCTGCCATCCGCGCGTGGAAGTCATCAACTGGCACTTCCCCAACAAAATCATCGACGCCTCTTTCCGCTTTTTTAACCGGCCTGCTCTCGCCGAGCGCTACCATGCCGACGTTGTTTTAAGTCCGCACTTTTCCTATCTTGCCTCCGGCCGTGTCCCGCTTATCTTAACCATCCACGACCTCTCCTTTTTCCACTATCCCGAGTTTTTTTCCCTGCGCCAGCGCCTCTGGCACTTTCGCTCCGCTTCTCTCCAAGCCCGCCGCGCCGCCCACGTAATTGCCGACTCCGCCTTTACCAAAAGCGACATCATCTCTCTGCTTAACATTCCCGCCGAACGTGTTCCCATCATCTTCCCCGGCCTTTCTCCGGAGTTTAAACTCCTGCCCGCCGACAGCCCCGAAGTTTCATCTTGCCTCCGCCGCCGCGGCCTTTCTTTTCCTTACCTTCTTTTTGTCGGTTCATTTGAGCCGCGCAAAAATGTTGACGGCCTCATTCGCGCCTTCTCTCTAATTAAAAAAGATTCCGCCGCCCGTGATCTCCGTTTGGTTTTGATCGGCGGCAAATCATGGCGCGATGACGCCGTCACTCGCGCTCTTCACGCTTCTCCGCACCGCGACGACATCATTATTTTCAAAAATATTGTTCCCGAAGAGCGCGTCTTATTGTATAATGGAGCTAGCGTCTTCGTTTATCCGAGCTTCTTTGAAGGATTTGGTTTTCCGCCTCTGGAGGCGCAAGCCTGCGGTGTGCCGGTAGTGGCTTCCGATCGCACCTCTCTGCCGGAAGTTCTGGGCAACTCCGCGCTTTTGGTTGATCCTTGGGAAATTAATAAATTAGCCGACGCCGTCGTCTCCATCCTATCGGATAAGAACGTCAGCCGTCACCTTCGGGAAAAAGGGATCGCCAACGCTAAAAGATTTTCCTGGCCCTGTACCGCCTCCCAAATACTTAATCTAATCTCCACCCTTCCCCATTGACGATTTTTTAAAAAGCTTGCTTCGCGGGCCAGCGAAACAAACTTCCTAAATTTTGCATTTTAATATTTAATTTTTTCTAATGTACGTTCCCAAAAAAAACATCCGTCCCGTACTCTCCGATATTCTACCCGCCGTCGCTAAAAGTGCCTCTCACCGCGCCTCTTCACTCCTTTCCCAAAACCAACCAGCCGTTGCCAATATTAATTGGCAAACTCTATTTGTCTCTTCCCCGCCTCCGTCCCCTCTATCTCCCTCTTTTTTTCCTCCCCCCCACTCCTCCCTCAAATTACCAAATCTTCCTCCGCCGCTCGTTCCCGCCTTTTTCTCTTCCGTCTTGCCTCCTACCCGCCGTCGCTCTTTATCCCGCTCTCATTTTTTCTCCCGCCCTCTCACCCTCTTTTTAAGCGGCGTGGCTTTAGCCGCTATCCTCTTTTATGGTTTTTCCTTAAACCGCTTCAAAGAAAAAACCGCCGCCGCCGCCGGCTTTATCATCGGCCAGTTCACCGAAACAGCCGACTCCCTTTCTAACTTTGACCCCGCCGCCGCCGCCCGTTCCCTCTCCGCCGCCCGCTTTGAAATCAGTGGCGTCCGCCGCGACGCCCAAACACTCGGACTTGCCACCGTCTCCGACCTGCTCGGCAATTTTTGGCCGCGCTGGAGTGGACTCACCTCTTCTTTCTCCAGTTTGGAGACCGTCACCAACTCCGCTCTCGCCGCCACTCTCTCCATAGAAGAAATTAAAAAAACCGGACTCTCCGACTTTCTTGAAGGCCGCGGCGGCTCTCTTCTGCCCCGCTTAAAGGACCTTCATCAAAACCTCTCTGTTATCAATTCTGAAAGCGACCAGTTTATAAAATCTTCCGCCGGTTTTGCCACCATCGCGCCAGCCGGGCAATATCTTTCTTTCAAAACTGACCTGCTCGGATTTGAAGATTTTCTGGGCGGCCTTATTCAAGCACTGGACACTCCGGTGGAACGCCACTGGCTGGTGGCTTTTCAAAACGCTTCCGAACTTCGTCCCGCTGGCGGTTTTTTAGGCAGTTACGCTGACCTCTCCGTCAAAGACGGCGCCTTAACCCAGCTCTCCGTGGAAGATATCTACGACCCCGACGGTCAGCTTGAAGAACGCCTCATTCCTCCCACCCCCCTCCAGGCCATAACTACCTCCTGGGGCGCCCGGGACGCCAACTGGTTTTTTGACTTCGCTCTCTCCGCCGAAAAAGTTATAGGCGCTCTGGAACGTTCCAAAATTTATCAGGAACGTGGCGTCTCTTTTGACGGCCTCATCGCCATCAACACCAACCTGCTAAAAGACATTCTCACGGCTACCGGCCCGGTTGATTTACCTGACTACAACTTGACTCTGACTTCCGACAATATTCTCTCCGAGCTTCAGCGTGAAGTGGAAGTCAACCGCACCAAAGACCCTAACCACCCCAAGACCGTACTCAAAGACCTCATTCCAGAAGTTCTCGCCCGTCTCAAATCGCTTGACCCGGCCGCCTCCAGTCGCCTAATGTCGTCCCTGCGAAAGCATATTGATAATAAAGATATAATGTTCTATTCCCGCAATCGTAATCTTCAAAGTTTTTTTGAAAAATATTCTGCCGCCGGCCGCCTCTACGCTCTCCCGCCCATCTTCTCCGGCGATTATCTGGCGGTTGTCTCCGCCAACATTGCCGGCGGAAAAACTGACGCCTATATCAATCAAAACATTTCCCTTAAAGCGGAAGTTGGTTTGGACGGCACCGTTTCCAACACTCTAACTATTCGCCGCGCTCATAACGGCGCCGCCGCTTCCGATCCCTGGTATCGCGCCGCCAACCAGTCCTACTTGCGTGTTCTCTCCGTTCCCAATACAAAACTAATTTCCGTTACCGGTGCCACTAATAAAATTGTTAAAACCCCGCTCAATTATGAAGCCGCGGGCTTCATCTCCGACAACGACGTTGCCGCGCTGGAGTCCGGCGTGGAGTCCGGCAAGTCCGCTTTTGGCGCCTGGCTCACCGTCCCCGCCGGCGCCACGCGCGAGCTCACTTTCCGCTATGACAACCCAAATAAACTTTTCCTCGCCGATGGCGAAAAGTTCACCTTTGTCTTTGACCGCCAATCAGGCGTCACCACCAATCTTGATATCACCATTGAGTCACCCCCCGGCTTCAAATGGCGCGAACCCAACGCCTTTACTTATATTTTCCACGCCGACGACGCCCCCAAACAGCTCATCTCCGAACTGACCCTTGAGAAGATATAGCCGCCAGATGACAATCTTATTATTTGCTGATAAGGTGAATGTTTATGAACTCTGCTGACACCCGCAATTTTTGCATCATTGCCCACATTGACCACGGCAAATCCACTTTAGCCGACCGCATGCTTGAAATTACCGGCACGGTGGAGCCCCGCCGCATGCGCGCCCAATATTTGGATCAAATGGAACTGGAACGCGAACGCGGCATCACCATCAAAATGGCTCCAGTCAGAATGGTATACCATTCTGACTGGAGCCATCCCGGAGCGGCTTCCGAACCGCATCCGGGATCCAATCCCAACCAGCACCATCCCGGAGCGGCTTCCGAACCGCATCCGGGATCCAATCCCAACCAGCACCATCCCGGAGCGGTTTCCGAACCGCATCCGGGATCCAGTTCTTCTTCGTCATTTGTCATTCGAAATTCGTCATTCTCAAATTCAAAATGCGAATACATTTTGAATTTGATAGATACCCCAGGTCACTCCGACTTCTCCTACGAGGTTTCTCGCGCCCTTGCTGCCGTTGAAGGCGCCGTTCTTCTGGTGGATGCCACCCAAGGCATCCAGGCACAGACGCTCGCCAACTTTCACTCCGCTCGCCGCGCCGGCTTAAAAATCATCGGTGCCGTCAATAAAGTGGACTTAAATCCGGACGATCTTGAGGGTACTGTGGTCAAAGTCGCCCGCCTTGTTGGTTGCGCCCCCGCCGCTATCCACCGCGTCTCCGGTAAAACCGGCCTCGGCGTAGCCGGCCTTCTTGATAATATTGTCGTTTCTGTTCCTCCTCCCGCCCTCTCCACCGGCTCCTTCCGCGCCCTTATTTTTGATTCTCTCTACGACGACCACCAGGGCGACATCGCTTTTACCCGTGTCATAGATGGAGATATTAAAGCCGGCGCGGCTGTCCACTTTTTGGCTTCCGGCGCCTCTTCCAAAATCAAATCCGTTGGCGTCTTCGTTCCCCAGCTTAAAGAAACCGACGCTCTTTCCGCCGGCGATATCGGCTACCTCGCGACCGGCCTCAAAAATCCTGACGCCATTAAAATCGGTGATACTATTGTTCTCAAAGGAAACGAAAAATCTGCTCCTCTTCCCGGTTATCGCGAGCCACAACCCGTTGTTTTTGTTTCCTTTTATCCCCACGAAGCCGGCCGTTATGACGAACTCAAAAGCGCCCTCTCCCGCCTGCGCCTCACCGACTCCGCCCTAACCTTTGAACCTGACATGAGCGAGGTCTTAGGCCGCGGATTCAAATGCGGCTTTTTGGGACGGCTTCATTTTGAAATTATTGCCGAACGCGTCTCCCGTGAATTCAATCTGGAAATATTAACCAGCTTTCCTTCAGTTGCTTACCGTGTCCGCCGCGCCGGCCGCGAAACCGTCATCTATAATCCTAAAGATTTTCCAGACGACTATGATGCTGTCCTCCAGCCGATGGTTACCATGGAAATCATCACCCCGCCGCGCTTTTTGAACCGTGTTGTCGCCGTCGGCCGCCTCTTCCACTGGTCTGAACCGCTGACGGAAAATCTGGATGCCGATGCCACCGTCCTTAAAGTCAAAATACCTTTAGCCGACCTTATCCGCGATTTTGACGACAAGTTAAAATCCGCCACCGAGGGCTTTGCTTCTCTAAGTTATGAACTCACCTATCCCGAGCCGGGCGAAGTGGCTAAATTGGAAATTTTAGTCGCCGGCGCCGCTATTCCCGGCTTAACTCGTGTTATTGCCAAAGATGAATTGGATAAAGAGGGGAGAGCCATGCTTAAAAAATTAAAAGACCTTCTGCCCCGCCAGCAATTTCCCCAAGCGCTCCAAGCCAAGGCCTTGGGCCGCATCATCGCCCGCGAAACCATTCCCGCCCTCCGCAAAGATGTTACCGGTTACCTTTACGGCGGCGACCGCACCCGCAAGATGAAGCTCTGGAAAAAACAAGCCCGCGGCAAAAAACGCCTCAAAGAGCACGCTCACGTGGAAATCTCCCCCTCCGTCTTCAAAGAACTCCTGAAGAAATAAATACCTTAACTGAAAATTGAGAATTGAAAATTATAATCATAATATGTTAATCGGTGCACACGTCTCCGCCGCCGGCGGGCTTTCTAACGCCGTCAGTAACGCCCAAAAAATTGGCGCGCAAACTATCCAAATTTTCGGTGCTTCTCCCCGCCAATGGGCGGCTAAACAACCGTCACCGGAAGAAATAGCCAAATACAAAACCGCCCTGGCCGCCATCGGCCTCGGCCCCGTCTTCCTCCACGCTGCCTATCTGGTAAATCTTGGCTCTCCCGCCGCCCCCCTCCGCCAAAAATCAGTCCAGAGTTTAACCGCCCATCTTAAAATCGCCTCCGCTATCGGCGCCGCCGGCCTCATTTTTCACGTCGGCTCTTCTAAAGGCGCCTCGCCCGAAAAATCGGTTCAGTTCATTATTGCGGGTATTAAACAAGTCCTTAAAAATGTCCCCGGCCGGTCAAAATTAATTCTGGAAAACGACGCCGGCGGCGGCGCCAAAGTAGGGGACTTAAAGCAAATCGGCCAGATTATAAAAACCGTCAAATCTCCTCGTCTCAGCGTCTGCTACGACACCGCCCACGGTTTTGAGTCGGGACTGATTGATGAATATACTCCCGCCAAAATCAATTCCTTTCTTAAAGAGTTTAACCGTCATATCGGCTTGCGCCATTTACTCGTTCTCCACGTCAACGATTCCAAAACCGCCGCTGGCTCCCATCACGACCGCCACGCCAATATCGGCGAAGGCCTAATCGGCCTCTCCGGCTTCCGCCATCTGGCTCAAACTCCCGCCCTCCGCCGTCTCCCTTGGATTCTGGAAGTCCCGGGTTTTGACAACCTCGGCCCCGACGCGAAGAATATAAATATTCTCCGCCAAATCACAAACTCTAAATAATAAAACAAAATCGGCTATTATCAGCCGATTATAGATGCTCCTTTGCCGTAAAAACAACATAAATTAAATCATCTCTACATTCAATTTTCACTTCAACACAAAACTTTTCCCACGCCTTTTTCAATGAACAATATTTTTTCTCCATTTCCCTTTTTCTTAATTCTATTATTTCCCCCTTTTCATCCTTGGAATATCCGGAGCATGGATATTGATAACAGCCAGTTAAAATCAAAGACGATACTGCTTGAGAACCGTAGAGATCTTTCCAAGATTTTAACCCTACTGGCACAGTCATCAACATCTCTAATCCTTGTTCTAAAAGATTATTAAACGCTCTCCGGTGCAAAAGACCCACTTCCCATGTTCTTAGCATTTTTATCTCCATTTTTTTATTGTTTTTTGCAGCTTTTAACATTTTAATATAAATTATAAAAATATCAAACTCTATGCCCGAACTACCCGAAGTTGAAACTGTCAAAAGAGACCTGTCTAAAGTGCTGATCGGAAAAAAGATTTCCCGCGTAGAAGTACGCAAGAAAAAAATAGTGCGCGGCGATTCTCGCCGCTTTTCTCGCGCCCTCACCGGCCAAAAATTCACCTCCGTCTCCCGCGTCGGCAAGCTCCTTATTTTCGGCCTTTCCTCCGGCCGGTTTCTTCTTATCCACCTGAAAATGACCGGTCAGCTTATTTTTGAACAAGGGCGCAAAATTGTCGCCGGCGGCCACAAAATTTCTGATTCCGACCTAACCGGCCTGCCCAACAAATATACCCATATTATTTTCTCCTTATCCGGCCACAGCCATCTTTTCTTTAACGACCTCCGCCAATTCGGTTACCTTAAAATTGTCGGTCATAAAGAAAAAGAAAAAATCATCAGCCAATACGGCCTTGACCCTCTGGCCAAAAGTTTTACCCGCGCTAATTTTTTCTCCCTTCTCCAAAACAAAAAGAGTAAAATTAAAACCCTCCTCCTTAATCAAAATATAATCGCCGGCATCGGCAACATCTACGCCGATGAAGTTTTGTTTGAATCCGGCGTCCGCCCCAACCGCCCCGCCTTCTCCCTCACAATCCCCGAAAAAGAAAAGATATTCCGGCATATAATTACCATCCTCAAAAAATCAATCAAGTACAAAGGCACCACCTTTCGCGACTTTCGGGGAGGGAACGGCCGCCCGGGCGGTTTCGCCAAGTTCCTTAAGGTTTATCAGAAAGAAAAAGGGACTTGCCCCCGTTGCCACCAGGCCAAAATATCTAAAATAATTGTCTCCGGCCGCGGCACCCGCTTCTGCCCCCACTGCCAATCATAGACATGTCTTGTTCTCGTTTATCGTTTCCTGTATAATTTTCCATATATGACAGAAGAACAAACATCAGGTAGTAATAATATCTACCTCATCGCCAGCTCCATCGTTGTTGCCGGCCTTCTTATCGCCGGCGCCGTAATTTATGCCAACGGTCCTCTTCCGCCCCAGTCGGCCAATGTCTCTGATGTCGGCAACAATGTTCCTGACTTAAACTTCCGTCCTGTCTCCTCCGACGACCACATCTTCGGCTCTCCCGACGCGCCGGTAAAAATTATTGAGTACTCCGATCTGGAATGCCCCTTCTGCAAAGGTTTTCACCAGCTGATGTTAAATGACTTCGCCGCCGATTATATCCAAACCGGCAAAGTGGCTTGGATCTACCGCCACCTGCCTCTGGACTCTCTTCACTCCAAAGCCCGCTCGGAATCCGTCGCCGCCGAATGCGCCGCCTCTCTTGCCGGCAATGACGGTTTTTGGAAGTTTATTGACGCTATTTTTGCCGAGACGCCTTCCAATAACGGTCTTGACCCCGCCCGCCTCCCCGCCATCGCTAAAATTATCGGCTTGGACGAAAAGGCCTTCTCCGACTGTGTCACCTCCGACGCTCCCGCCGCCCGTGTTGCGGCCGATGAAGCCGATGCCCGCGCGGCCGGTGCTGGCGGCACTCCCTTCATTATTGTTGTCAGCCCTTCCGGTGAAAAAACCGCCATTCCCGGCTTGCCCAATCCCGAAACCTTCAAAACTATCTTAGACCGCGCTCTGACTACTAAATAAATAAACCCTCCTATTCTTTAAACTTTTCATTTTCATCTGTCTGCTCTTTAAAAATAAAAATTTACTAAAGTAAATTACTTTAATTTTAATTTTTGATTTTTAAACTTTAATTTTCTAATGTATGCCTATAGAGTCGGCTCTGCTTAATTTTCCCCGCCAACTTTCTTATTCTCCGGAAATTATCAACGCCGTCAATCTTTCCCGTAAAAACAAGTTTATTGTTTGCGGCCTGGGCGGTTCTGCTCTGCCTGCCGGCCTGCTTAAAATCGCCAATCCCTATCTTGACCTTCTTATCCACCGCGATTACGGCTTGCCGCGCGTGCCGGACTACTTCCTGTGTGGCTCTCTTCTCATTTTTTCTTCTTACTCTGGCAATACCGCCGAAGTCATTGACGCGCTCCACGCCGCTCTCTCCGCCCATCTTGATGTTGCTATCATCACTTCCGGTGGCGCTCTCCTTAAAATCGCCGAAAGCCGCCATCTTCCCCACATTATCATTCCCGACTCCTCACTCCCGCCCCGCCTGGCCTTGGGCTACGCCGCCGCCGCTCTTCTTAAAATCATTGGCGCTGAACGGGAGCTGTCCACTCTTTCTTCCGCCGCCACCTTCCTCAATCTGTCACGCGCGGAATCTCGCGGCCGCGAACTAGCCACCCTCTTCTCAAACCACCTTCCCATCATCTACGCTTCAACTGTTAATTTTCCACTTGCTTATGCTTGGAAAACAAAAATCAACGAAACCGCTAAAATCCCCGCCTTCGCCAATGTCTTTCCGGAGTTAAATCATAATGAGATAGAAAGTTTTGACCCCGCCCCCGCCGCCCGCCCCCTCACCGCTCCTTTTCACTTTATTTTTCTGCACGACCCCGCCGACTCCGCGCTCATAAAAAAACGCGCCGACGTCTGCCGCCGCCTCTTCACTGACCGCCATCTTCCCGTAACCATTGAATCCATCTCTGGCGAAAACCACTGGGCAAAAATATTTGAATCCCTCTTGGTCGCCGACTGGCTTTCGCTCTTTTTAGCCAAACAATATGGCGCCGCCCCCGCTCCCGTCCCCCTCATTGAAGAATTTAAAAAACTGATTAACTAATAATGTCCGCCCTCGCCAAAAAACTAGCCGCCGTTTTCGCCGCCGCTTTTTTTCTCAACCTCGTCTGGGAAAATCTCCACGCCTCTCTTTATTATCTTCCTTCCGGCGCTCCCATCACCGAAGCTCTACTTCTCCGCTCCACTTTTTTTGACGCCGTTATCATAACTCTTTTGGCGGCTGTTTTTCTAAACATTTCTTATTTGCGTCGTCGCCCTCTCTACGCGCTTCTTGGCGGCATAATTATCGCTTTCTTTCTGGAACGCTACGCCCTCGCTAACGGCCGCTGGGCTTACCGCGACACCATGCCCGTCATCCCTTTCTTAAACACCGGACTTTCTCCCACACTCCAGCTTGGCCTTCTCTCTTACCTTATTTTCCGTCTCCTCCGCCTTGATAAGTAAACTCACCTTGCCGCTTTCACGTCTTTTATGTTATCCTAAAAATAATGGTTAAAACCGCCTCCCTCATTCTTATTTTAAGTTTGGCCGCCTTTTTCATTTTCGGCCTGTTTAGTTTTGGCTCTGCTTCTCACAACCATTTTAATCCCTCCTGTCCCTTAACCGTGGCCGGCGGCGGCGACTGTGCTTCTTTTTCCAGCTTGCTTCACATTTTTCATCACCTTTCCACTCTCAAATCCTTCACTTTTTCTCTATCTTTTTCTCTTCTACTCCTTCTTTTTCTTACCGTTATCTTTTCTTTTTTATTTTTCTTACTTTTCCCTCCGCCTCTGCTTTTCTCCCATTTGGAATCCCTCCGCCTTTCCGCCCGCCCGGGTCAAAACCTTCTCCGCTGGTTAAAAATACGCGGCAATCTCAATCCTCCTTCCGCCTAAAACGCGCGCTTCTTTCTAATCCACCGAAGCCGCGTTTTCACCCGCTTTTTAAGTGGTTTCTTTATTTTATTTCTTAATTATTTTCTCCTATGAACAAAATTTTACTTCTGGGACTCGCCGCTACGCTGGCGGTCGGCGCGATTGTCTGGAACGCCTCCGGCGGTAGTTCCTCCTCGTCCTATTCAGACGGTTCTCTTACCGCTTCCGAAACCGATTTTGACTTCGGATCCATTCCCATGTCCGGCGGCAACGTCTCCTATCCCTTCACTCTTACCAACTCCAGCAACTCGCCGGTGGTCATTGAGAAAGTTTACACTTCTTGTATGTGCACCACCGCTTCCG
Source organism: uncultured Candidatus Saccharibacteria bacterium (assembly GCA_964362215.1). GTDB lineage: Bacteria > Patescibacteriota > Minisyncoccia > UBA6257 > XYB1-36-10 > CAYIDJ01. The sequence continues at coordinate 3,222 of CAYIDJ010000003.1, read as the reverse complement.
TCTCCGTCGGCTCCGCCAGCCCCTTAGGTCCCTTCGGTATGCCTGGCCACACCCCCTCCGCCGCCAGCCTTACTGTCCCGCCCGGGGAAACCGTCACCGTTGAAGCCGTCTTTGACCCGGCTGCCCACGGCCCCGCCGGTGTCGGTCTGGCGGAACGTTCCATCTATCTTGATACCAACTCTGCCTCCAGTCCCAAGGTCGAACTCCGCTTCCGCGCGCTTGTCACCAACTAATATGGATGTCATTTTTTCCGCCTCCATCCTCGCTTCTTTTCTGGCCGGCCTGGTCGCCCTTTTCGCGCCTTGTTGTATTACCGTTGTCCTTCCGGCTTATCTGGCTTCCGCTCTCAAACGCCGCCATCAGGTCGTCGGTTTAACGCTGGTATTTTTCGCCGGTCTGGCCGTTGTTCTGGTGCCGATTGCTCTGGGCGCCGCCTGGCTCGCTTCCGTTTTTCGCGATTTTCACCGTGAACTTTATTTGATCGGCGGCGCCCTAATGATTGTCTTCGCCTGGTCTGCCGCTCGCGGCCTCAAACTGCCCTTCTCTTTTCATCCGCGCCTCTCCGCTCTTGACCCCGCCCGCCCCGCCTCCGTCTTCGCCATCGGTGTCTTCTCCGGCGCCGCCACCGCCTGCTGCGCACCCGTTTTAGCCGGCGCCTTAACTCTTTCCGTCCTCTCCGGCTCATTCTTAAAGGCGCTGATTGTTGCCTTAGCTTACGTTGCCGGCATGATTTTCCCTCTTCTTTTAGCCGCCTTCTTTTATGACCGCTTTAATCTCGGCGAAAACCGCCTCTTCAAAGGACTAGCCACCCCTTCTCTCTCCGCCGTCATCTTTCTTATTTTAGGATTGATTTTTATCTCCATGGGTATCGTCAGCGACGGTTACTGGGCGCCCGGCTTTCAAGTAGCCGTCGGCAGCTACCTGAACATCTGGTCTACCGCCGCTATGAACCGACTCGCCTTTCTCCCTGATTGGGCTTGGGGACTCCTTATTCTCATTGTCTTCATTCTTCTCTTCCGACGCGCCAAAGCCAAGACGAATGAAGAAAAAGAAAAAAATAGTAAAATTAACGACTGTTGCCACCCTCATGATCACTCAAACCATTAGAACATTATTGGGCGGGCTGGCCGGCGCCGGTTTGCTGGCCGCCGTCCTTTTCCTTTTTCCCCCTTCCGAGTCTCCGACTGCCAACGTCGGAGCTGGCGTCGGAGTGCCTCCCGCTTCCGATTTTTCTCTTTCTCCCGTCACTCTGCCGATTGTTTGGGAAAACACCGGCCGCCGCCTCGTGGACGCCGGCGTCATTGACGAAGAAAAATTTCTTTCTCTCTATGCCGGACAAGACGAACTTCTCGCTGAAGCCAAAATCCTGCTCTCCGAAAATGCGCCGGTGATTACCGTCAACGACCGTAACGCCGGACTTGTCCTAAATCTTCTCTGGGCTTTCGGTCTCGCTAACCAAAATCCGGTCCTGACCGACGGTCCTATGTCCGACCCCCGTTACGGCGACCCTTCCCGTTTCGCCTCCACCGGCGGCTGGCCTCTCGCCCGCGGCTCGGTGATGGACCATTATAGCGCCCACTCTCTTGTGCCGCTTACTGAAAAGCAACAACAGCTGGTGGAGCGGGTGTCTAAAAATATCTACCGCCCCTGTTGCGGCAATTCCACTTATTTTCCCGACTGCAATCATGGTATGGCCATGCTGGGACTATTGGAACTTATGGCGGCAAACGGCGTCTCGGAAGAGGAAATGTACAAAGTTGCCCTTCAAGTTAACACCCTTTGGTTTCCCGACACCTACCGGACTATCGCCGATTACTTCCGGAAAAGGGGAGTGTCTTGGTCCAAAATTGACCCCCAAACGGCGCTCGGCTCCGCCTACTCTTCCGCCTCCGGCTATCAGCAGGTCTTATCCGAAGTTGAGCCGTCTTCTACCGACTCCTCTTCTTGCGGTGTATAATAAAAAACAATGGATTATTTATTAAAAATAGTCCCGCGGTATTTTATAATTAGTTTGTAATTAAAAACCATGTCGTTAAAAACACCCGCCGCTCGCGGCGGTCTCGTCGGTATTATCCTTTTTGTCGCCTGTATTATCTGGGGCTATCTTCTGCCCTCTGCCGCCGCCTCCTTGCACTTTAATTTGTTGCAAATCGTCTGGCCCTTCTTTTCTCTCTCTTTGAGCGGCCTTATTATCAGCTTGGTTCAGTCCTATATTTACGGCTGGCTCTTCGGCTGGGTTGTCTCTTGGATTATCACCGGCCGGCGCTCTTAATTTTTTCCCCCTCATCTTTAGCTAATCTATGTCCTATCACTATGCCTGGCTAATTTTGAGCTTAATCTTACTCGCCGTCTGGGTGGTTGTTTATCTGCTTCTAAAAAAAGGAGACGCGCGTTGGGAAATGCTTCGCGTCAGCGCCTGGACTTCTCTGCTTGGCCTAACCGAACCGCTTTTTGTTCCTGAATATTGGAACCCGCCCTCGCTCTTTGAACTGGCGGCGCGCACCGGCTTTGACTTGGAGAGTTTTATCTTTAGTTTTGCCGTCGGCGGTCTCGTCGTCTCTCTTTACGACTATTTCTTCTCCATTCGCCATCTTCCTGTTGTTCACCGTAGTGGGCGGCACCGCTTTCATCTGCTGGCCGTTGTTTCTGCCCCTTTTACCCTCCTTATTTTCCTGATTGTTTTGCCTATCAACCCCATTTACTCCGCTTCTCTGGCGCTTCTTGTCGGCTTTTTTTCCACTTGGCTTTGCCGCCCGGATCTCCTGAATAAAATGGCTTTAAGCGGCCTCCTTTTCGCTCTCGTTTATTTTCTTTCCTTCTCTCTTCTGCGCCTGTTATTCCCCGGATACGTAGAAGCGGTCTGGAACCTGCCGGCCCTCTCTAATTTATTCTTAATCGGTGTTCCTATTGAAGAACTCCTTTGGGCTTTCACTTTCGGCCTCTACTGGTCCAGCGTCTATGAGCATCTAACATTTCATAAAATTAAAATAAAATAATGAAAAAAAAGACATACAAAATTCAAGGCATGCACTGCGCCTCTTGCGCCGGCACTATTGAACGGGTGCTTCTTAAAACCGCCGGCGTCCGCTCGGCCTCGGTTAACTTTGCCTCCGAGTCGGCCCTGATTGAATTTGATGAAAATATTATTTCCGAGTCCGGCTTGGCTCAAGCGGTCAAATCAGTCGGTTATGAACTTATTATTGACTCTCCGTGGCGGGCGGG
>CAYIDJ010000002.1:0-78174 GCA_964362215.1 uncultured Candidatus Saccharibacteria bacterium | reverse complement strand
CGTCTGGAGTGACACGCAAGGTATAGCCGAACTTAAAGAGGCCTCCTCCCCCGTCATAAGTGATTTTGATGCCTTCTTGGCCGCTAAACGGCTTTGGGAATGGGAACATGAATTTCTCCTCCGCCGCCTCGGCTACCTATAATTGTGAGCACTTCTCTATCACAATCGGAATCGGTTCATACTGCGTAGCGTAAATATACCCCAGCGCGAACGCCGCCGTTGTCGCCACAAAAAACAGAAAAAACATCACTATCTCCACCTTCCTTCTTCTCCATATATCCCCTACCCTCTCTTTTATCTCCATTTATTCATTATATCTCGTAATTCATAATTCTTCCCTAGTTACTATTTACTAGTTACTGTTCCTCTTACTCATTTCTTGACTTTCCCCTCCCCTTCCGCTATCATGTACCCATAATTTTTAGATTTTTAATTGTCACTTTAATATTTGATTTTTAAATTTTTAATTTTCTATGGCCCATACTAAACAAGGCGGCTCATCTAAACTGGGCCGCGATTCCGCCTCCAAACGCTTAGGTGTAAAACGCCAAAACGGTCAGCTTGTCCAGCCTGGAGAAATTATTATCCGCCAGCGTGGCACAAAATACCGCGTCGGCCGCAATGTCCATCGCGGCGCGGATGACACTCTTTACGCGGCTATCTCCGGCTCGGTTCAATTTGAAGATAAAACCTTCACTCGTTTTAACGGCCAACGCTGCCGCTCCACCATCGTCAGCGTCCGCTAAACTTACTTCTTGTTTTTATTTTTGCGTCTATGGGAAATTATTCCAGCGAAATAATCTGTATCCCCTTTTCCCTTATCTCTTCCTCCGGCCAGAAAAGTTTATCAATCTTAAATCTGCCCACATAAGTTACCTTCTTTTCTGTCTTTCTTCCCGTATATTCCTTCGTTTCAGGGTCCCATTCTTCTAAAACCAGTGTATCGCCTTCATTGATGTCAAAATCATTTAAGCGAAGTTCACACTTCTTCTTTCCGGAATCAACTGCCTCAAAATATTCTGGCCAAATTTTTTTCTTGATTACCGCCATATTTATATTATTAACAACACTCTTATTTTTCTTCCGCCGCTGTTTCTATAATCACCTTTGCTGACGCTTCTGGAGAAAACTGTATTTCCACCTCATACTCCCCCACTGCCTTAATCGGCTCTTTTATTTTTACCGTCTCGCTCGGCACTCCTAAAGCCGCGCCGATTTCTTTTTTCCCTATAGAGCCAAATAACTCTCCTTTCTTCCCCACCGCCACCCTGATAACAAATTTTTTGCCCTCATACTCTTTTACTAAATTCATCGCCTCTCGCGCTTTTTTCTCCGTTTCTATCACTACCCTCTTCCGCCGCTCTTCGGCTTCCGCTATTGCCGCCGCCCCCGCCGCTCTTGCCAGCCCTCTCGGAATTAAATAATTGCGCGCGTATCCGTCCGCCACCTGTTTTATATCATCTCGCCGTCCCAACTTCTTTATATCCGCCGTTAAAATAATTTTCATTTTCCTTCGGCAATCTTTTTTTCTAAAATATCCAGCGCCTTCTCCAACTGCGGGTCCCGCTCGGCTTTAATGTCTTCTTCAGTTATCTTGACTTCAATATCCGGCTCTATCCCCTCTTTGCCGATTACCTTTCCGCTCGGCAGTACCCAGTGCGCTACCGTTATTTTAACCAGCGACCCGTCTGACAGCGGCTCCAATTCCTGCACTGTTCCCTTGCCGAAAGTCGACTCCCCCACCAGCGGCGCTTCCCTCAAATCTCTCAATACTCCGGCTAAAATTTCTGCTGCCGACGCCGACCCTTTGTTTATTAAAACTACCACCGGAAAATTAACCAGCGCCTCATTACCCGATGCCCTAAATTCATTTCGCTCTCCGGACCGGAACTCTTCGCTTACCACCACCTCGCCGTTAGGAACAAACCAGCCGGTCAGACGCGTCGCCACCTCCAGAAAACCGCCCGGATTGTCGCGTAAGTCCAGCGCCATACCCTTCGCTCCCGAAAACAGCGACTTTAACATCGCCTCGTAAAAAAGTGGAATGGTATTGTTGTTAAAACTCATCAGTTTTATGTAAGCCGCGTCTCCTTTCATCTCCCACTCTAAAGTCGGCACCTGTATATTGGCACGTTTTATGGCTATTTCTTTCGGCTCCGGCCATGCGCTTCTGGCTACCAAAAGTTTTACCATTGTTCCTATCTCTCCTCTTATTTTTTTTACCGCCTCGTCCACACTTAAACCATCCGTTGTCTCATCGTCAATTTTCAAAATATAGTCGCCCGCTCTTATCCCCACTTCGCTCGCCGGCGTTCCCGCCAGAGGCGCAACCACTAACAATTTGCCATCTTTAACTTCTATCTCCATCCCCACTCCCCCAAAGTTTCCCCCCACATCTTCCTGAAATTTCTGTGAATCTTCCGGCGGCAAAAATACAGAATACGGATCGTCAAACGCTCCCACTAATCCGGCCATGGAACCGTAAAGCAGGTTCTGATTGGTAATCTTATCCCCCTCCAGATGTTTCTCCTTGACTATATTCCACGCTTCCCAGAACAGATTGAAGTTAATGTTGCCGCCCTCCTTTCCGGTCGTGTCGGCAATACCGGTAACGACTATCTCTTTAGGGGTAAGTCTTCCGATATATATTCCGGCATAAAAAATAACGCCAGCCAGCGCCGCTACCCCGATAACCGCCGCCGCTATTTTCATTTTCCGCCCCTTAGAATCAAGTTCCGTCATAATTTAGAAGTATATTATAATAAACCGTTTTTCTCAAATAAAGCATCCTCTCTCTCTTACCTCTGTCATTCCTGCGGCTTTTAGTCCTCGCGAAAACGGGGGAAAATCTATCTTCCTCTTCTTGGTAATTCGTCATTTTCTAACATATAATCTCTATATGAAAAAGGTGTCTGCCGGCAAATTTATCGCCGCGCTTAAAGAACGCGGCCGCCGCTCGCGCGTCTATAAACGTTTCCAACTTGTTGGCCTGGAAATTGCTATGCACCTGGCCGACGAAAAACACAAATCGCTTTACATTAAAATGGCGAAAGTTGGCGATGCTGACGCCCTTCTTGCTCTCGCTCGCCGTGTCGGCGACAACCGCCGCATCAAAAATAAAGGCGCCTACTTTATGCGTGCCGCCACCTCTAAACCAAAATCCACTCCCGGCGATTTGACTAAAAAATAAAATACTGTTATTATAACAAAATATCTTATTTCCCCCATTTTAATTTTTTTATCTGTCATTTTGATTTTTAATTTTTCAACTTTTCATTTTTAATGAAAATCCTGACCGTAAATAATCGCGCTGAAGAAAAGTTTCTCCGTACGCCTGCCGCGCCCTTTGTTTTTAGCTCCATGTCTGCGCGTGAACTGAATCAAACCCTCTCTGAAATGCGCCGCCTTATGCGTTTCGCAAGCGGCGTCGGTTTAGCCGCTGTTCAAATCGGTATCCCTTTTCGCTTCTTCATCGCCGAACTTCCTTCTGGTCGTGGTCGTCCTAAGTTCTATACTCTCTTTAATCCTGTTATTAAAAAACTATCCGGTAAAACTGCCGTGGAAACCGAGGGCTGTCTTTCTATTCCCAATCTTTTCGGCGACGTCTCTCGCGACATCAAAATCACTCTCGCCGCGCAGGATAAAAATGGCCGCGCTGTAAAAATCAAAACTGTAGGATTTTTAGCCCGTATCTTTCAACACGAACTTGACCATTTAGATGGTATTCTCTTCACCGACCGCGCCTCCCGCGTCTATTCCCTTAAAGACATTAAAGATTCCAGTCCCCTCGTCGGCTAAAATAAAAAGTTTACTCCGCCCACTCGGCGGAAGTAAACTTCTTCAAATGAAAATTGAAAATTAGTAATTGAAAATTATCATGAAATACATCTTCTTCGGTTCTCCCAACTTTGCCGCCATCGTTTTGGAAAAACTTATCAAAACCAATCTCCCGCCCGCGGCTGTTGTTTGCGGCCCCGCCCGCCCCGCCGGCCGCAATAAGGTCTTAACCGACCCCCTTATTAAAAAATTAGCCGTCGCCGCCGGCCTTCCCGTCTTCCAGCCGGAAAACCCGACCGACATCATTTCCGACCTCAAAAAATTATCCCCCGATTTTTTCATTGTCACCGCCTACGCCAAAATTCTCCCCGAAGAAATCATCTCTCTTCCCCGTTTAGGCACTATCGGCCTCCACCCCTCCCTCCTGCCTAAATACCGCGGTGCCTCCCCCATTCAAGGAGCCATTTTAGACGGCCTTTCCCGTTCGGGGGTATCAATCTACATTTTGGACGAAAAAATGGACCACGGGCCAATTTTGGCCCAAAAAGACGTGGATATAGCCGGCCTCCCTTATCCGGAAGTAGAGAAAAAACTGGCCGAATTAGGCGGCTACTTATTAGCGGAAAATCTAACTCCTTTTTTTGAGGGTAAATTACATCCCTCTTTCCAGGATCATGCCTTAGCTACCTTCACTAAAAAACTAACCTCCGAAAACGGCCGCGTGGAGCTTCCGGATTTAAAAGCCGCCTTAGCCGGAGACGCTAAATTATCTTCAGTCATCCACCATAAAATTTTAGCCCTCAATCCCGAGCCCGGCGTCTTTGTTATGATCCCCGACCGCTCTCCCACCTTCACCGATAGCAGTGAAAAACCCCGCTTTAAGCGGCTAAAACTTCTCAAATCCGAACTTTCCCCCGACAGCCGCCTCCTTATCAAAACCATTCAACTTGAGGGCGGCCGCCCCACCCTCGACCCCTCTATTAACTCTTTTATATAAAGAAATACAATTATTTATACCATGAGTTTATCGAAGGGCTACGATAAAACAAAAGCGCCTCACAAGGCGCTTTTCAAATCAAGACATTTGAAAATGGTGATAATGGTGCAAAACAGCGTTGGATTTAAACCGAAATGAATGGATATATTCACAACATATAACCCCTCATTATTTTTTACATTAGCTGAAAACCTACCCACTCCGTTACTTGTGGTTCCCGCTATATATTCTGATGTTACTTCTATCTCGCTTTCTTTTCCAAAAAATTCCCGCGCCCATTCTTCCACTTCCCCCATATTTTCCAACGTCTTCATTGCCTCATTTTTAAAATTCAATTCAAAATTTTCTTTACACATTGACGGCACTTCCATAGTTTCTAAACGAATTAAAGTATTTTTGAAAGGTTGTTCCCCTTCCGTCCTATGATCTTTCAAATTCAACTCCTTAATCCCCTTATGTACTACTCTCCCATTAATTGCTCTTATTATTTGGCTGTCTGGATTCAACTTATTCGCCAAAAACTGTTGAAACGTCTGTGCTATTTTCATCTTCCTCCCCTTCCCTTATTTAATTTTTTTCAACACTACTGCTCATATTCTAAACCTCATCTTTTTTCTTGTCAAACTCTCTTTTCTTTAATAAAAATTCCCGCGCGGTCAAGTAAATAACAAAATCATTCCTGTCTTGCCGCCAAACTCCCCACTATAATCAACCCAAACGCCGTCAGCGCCATCATGGGAATCGTAATATATCCAAAACTCATAAAGAACTTCTCCGTGCACGACACCGCGTATCCGATAGCCGAACACGGCACCAAAAGCGACGCCGTCACCTGCTCATAATAATGAAAAGCCGCCACCACCGCTCCCAACCCCGACAGCATTATCGCGTATTTCGCTATCCTTCTTCCCTCTCCTACCCACAGCGCCATTCCTAATATAAAAGCCTGCGGATACATAAATACCCTCTGTATCCAGCACAGCTTACACGGCTCATATCCCGCAATCTCCGAATAAAATAAACTGCCGAACATCGCCCCCGCCGCCGCCACAAACGCTATCATCACTCCCCTCTTTTGGGTAAAATCCAACACTACCTTTCCCCACCCGCTCCGCCGAAAAATAAAAGCCGTAACCCATATCAAAATCACCACCTGCCCCGCCACTGTCGCCCCCGCCAACCCCGTCGTCATCAAGTTTGTTAATTCCATATATCTATATTAATAACATTATATGCACTTACAGTAAAAATAAAATTTATTTCTGGCGTGCTATAATCAAAATTATAGACCTTATGAACTTTCAGCTTATTGTTTTTGACTTAGACGGCACCTTAACCGAAAGCAAACAGCCGCTAACCGAAGAAATGGCGCGCCTCTTAAAATCTCTTCTCGCGCGCGTTCCAGTCGCCATCATTGGCGGCGGCTCTTTCCATACCTTTCGCCGCCAGCTTCTTAACCCCCTCGCCGCCTCCGACCAAGAACTCCCCCGCCTTTTTATCTTTCCCACCAATGGCACAAGCTTTTTCCGTTTTCAAAACGGCCACTGGCAAGTTGTTTACTTGGAACGCCTAACCGCCACCGAAAAAAATAAAATCCTCTCCGCTTTTAATAGCGCTCTTCCCGCCGCCGGCTTTAAGTCCCCCCTCCCCTCCGCCGAACTGATTGAAGACCGCGACAGCCAGCTTACCTTCTCCGCCTTAGGACAAAACGCGCCTCTGGATAAAAAACTTACTTGGGACCAGGACCGCTCCCGCCGCCAAAAAATAAAAGATACTCTCACTCCCCTCCTTCCCGATTTTGACATATCTATCGCCGGCACCACTTCCATTGACGTCACTCGCCGCGGCTTAAACAAATCCTACGGCTTAAAACAAATAGAACACTATTTTGACCTTCCTGCCGCTAAAATACTTTTCATCGGCGACGCCCTCTATCCCGGCGGCAACGACGAACCCGTCCTCTCCTCCGGCGTCTCCACCCGCCGCGTCTCCGGTCCTCCCGAAACAGAAAAAATAATTCAAGACCTCATTTCTACTCCCCATACTTAATACTATTACTTAATATTTCCCTAATGTCTCGCCACCAAACAATTTTTGTAATTGCCGCCGCCCTCCTCATCTCCATCCTCTGGCACTTTTTCTCTCCCAACATCCCCGACGGCGACAGTTTTTTCTATCTCTATTTGGCTAAGCGTCTCCTCGCCGCTCCCGCCGATGTCTCCGCCGCTTGGCTTCCCTTCACTTCCATCGCCGCTTATTCCTCCTCCCTCTGGTACGGCGCCGGTTTTATTCTTCTCCCCTTCGCTAAACTTTCCAATCCCGCCCTCGCCATCAAACTTGGCGGCATCGTCCTAACCGCGCTCGTCTTAATATCAATCTACCTCATCTCCCGCCGCCACCGCCTCCCCTTTCCGTATCTTCTGCCTTTCGCTTATCTTACCATCGCTCCCAACGTCACCTTCCAGCTCCTAATGACTCGCCCCCAAACTCTTTCCCTTGCTTTAGGCGCGCTTCTCTTTTCGTCCCTTTTAACCGGCAGCGCCACCGCCTCCTTTTTCCTCTCCGCCGCCCTTGCCTTCTTCCACCTCAACTATGTCTGGCTCCCACTCGGTTTAATCGTTCTCATCACTTTCATTCGCTTTGTCTCAACCCGTGTTTTTTTCTGGCGCCCCGCTCTCGCTTCCTTAGCCGGAGTTGTTTTAGGCGCTCTCGCCCGCCCTGAACCGCTAAACGCCCTCCGCCTCTTTTATATTCAAGTTGTTGAGCAATCTCTCGTTAAACAATCCAACATTCTCCTTCTCTTCGGCGCTGAAAACTTTCCCTTAACCTGGGGCTCTGTTCTCAAATACTTCTCTCCTTTTGTCGTCGTCTGGATTTTTACTCTCACTGTCTTTATCTGGTTTCTTTTTCTGCCCGTCAATCGCGACTTAAAACGCGACACCTTTCTCTGGAGCGCCGGCATTCTTTCCCTCGTCTTCGGCCTTCTCTCCGTCTTTGTCGCCCGCCGCGCCTATGAACTTTGGGCTCTTTTCGGACTTCTTTTTATCGCCGCCGTCTTAAATAAAATAATTCCCGATTTTCCCTATCGTTTCCGCTCCGCCCTTAAAAATTTCTCCTGGTCTTTAGCCGCCGCCGCTTTCATTTTCTTAATCGTCTTTTCTTCCACTCTAACTGCCAACAATCTTAAAACTGTTGCCTATTCACCTGACCACCGCCGCACCGTGGGCGAGTGGCTCTCCCAAAACGCCTCCCCCGGTGACCTCGTCTTCAATACCCGCTGGGCCGACTTTTCTTCACTTGTTCTTTATAACCCCTCTGGCCGTTATGTCGGCGGTCTTGACCCCATTTTTCAGTACGCCGCCGACCCGGGACGCTACTTCCTTTTTCACTATCTTGCCTCTGGCCTGCTTTCCGGCCAAACCTGCTCCCTTGACGCCTGCCGCAAGAACGACTTAGTTGACACCTACAGCGCCCTCACCGAAAAATTCAACGCCCGCTATCTTCTTCTTGAACCCGCCCGCCTCCCCGACCTCGCCTCCTATCTCGCCTCCGATTCCCGCTTTGTCTCCGTTCTGGACACCCCCCAGGAAATACTTTATCGTATAGAAAGATAATGTTCCTATTGATGTCGTTTTACTCCGACCTTCCCCCCAATTATCCCCTGAGCGAGCCATCGAATTGAAGGGTTATTCCCGAAGGCGGCTCTGGGTGGGGAGCGGGAATCCACAATGTAGTGTCATTCCCGATGACCAGTCGGGAATCCATTTAGAAATCCACATCTGAATATTAACTTTGCGTCCTTGGCTCAGTGGTAGAGCGCTACTTTCACATAGTAGAGGTCGGAGGTTCGATCCCTCCAGGACGCACCAATGAAAAATCGACTTATTGCTAATAGCCAATCTCTTCAACAGCATTTCTCCGAAATATATACAGATACTTCTTTATTGCTAATATAGTCCTTACCAACCTTCAAAAGACGAGATGATAACCATTTTGAAAATCCAGAGATTAACTGACGCGCTTGGCGTTTCACCAAAAGAATTATGAAAAAAATAATTTTCTTTTTGTTATTTTGGTTATTTTTAACAAACATCTTTGCCCTTTTAGTTTTAAACAGATTTAATTTTAAAGGCGACACGGCTTATGCTTGGATTGACCCCTTGAAAACTATTCAAGAGCAATCGTGGAACCCAGTTGAACTTCATTCGCGCTGGGACTCTTTCTTTTATGTAGATATTGCAAAGCAAGGTTATCATCTTACACCAGGCAATACTCTTTCAAATGTTGTTTTCTTCCCACTTTATCCATTTCTAATCCGTATAATTTCGCCATTATTTTTTAGTAATTTTATTTTTGCAGGCTGGTTTATAAGTATTCTTGCTTTAATTGGAGCGGTAATTATTTTTTACAAATTGCTTAAAGAATTTCATCCAACTATTGACCCCGAAACACCGATATTTTACTTACTCATATTTCCTACCGCTTTTTTTCTTAACGCCGTGTATACAGAATCTCTTTTTCTCTTCATTTCGTTGTTGACTTTCTATTATGCCCTTAAGGGGCGTTTCGGGGTCGCTGGAATTTTTGGACTTCTTGCCGCGCTTACGCGCGTTACAGGAATTCTATTATTTATTCCCGTATTTTGGGAATTTTGGAAAAAACACGGAGCGCGCAAAATTTTTAGCTTATCATTCCTTCCTCTGCTTCTTATACCTTTAGGCACTTTACTCTTTTTTCTTTATCACTATTTTGCTTTTGGAGATTTTTTTCTTTTTCTAAAAGTAGAAAGCGCATGGGGTCGAGCGTTCCAATTTAATAAAGACCACTTCTTATTCTTTTCTCATCCAGCAGTTATAAATTTTTTCCTTGATATTGCTTTTGCCATTTTTGCGCTTTTTACAGCTTATTATGTATTTAAACAAAAATGGGTATCATACGGACTTTATATTCTCGCTACTCTTGCGGTAGCCTTAAGTACCGGAACCTTTATGTCAGTTGGGCGATATATTCTGGTCCTTTTCCCAATATACATAATGCTTGCAACTATCAAAAGCCAGCATTTCGAAAAAATTTATATCACGGGTTCGTTGCTACTTTTTGCGCTCAATGTTACACTTTTTGTAAATTGGTATTGGGCGGGTTAGATAGTTTGCGGCCGCGCCAACTTCGTTGACACGAAATTCGGCGGCGGCGAAAGCAGAGACAGGCGAGAATCCATAACAAGATTTCTTTAAAGCATATAATAAAAATATTATCTTATATCTTATAATTAAGTAAAAATATGAATCTACCAGAAAATACAAATGGGGAAAATAGCAATCCGCAAGTTCAAAATTCAGCGCCTTCCATTCCGGATACAATCTCCAAATATACCCCAAAATTATTTTTATTAATAATTATCATTTTAATAATTTTATTTATTTTCATTTATTTTTTATATCAAAATTATTTTTATAAATTAAATAACAATGATAATAATTTAATAAACACAATTGATAATCAATCGCTCTTATATTTTAATGAAAATCAAGCAATATCATTTCAATATCCAAAAACTCTTTATCTAGTCAATAAGAACAGTGATGGAAATACAACATTTCCAGTACTATATTTTAAAAATCCACAAGAACAATATAAGCAATACCGACTTACCCCATACTGGAAATCCGATAACTTTTCGAATGAAAATAGCCGATATTATGGAATTTTAAATACAACTACTGACTCCATAACTTTTTCCAGTAGTATTAACGCTATTAAAGCAGTTGAAGAAAAAGAAAAAAATAGTAAATATTACAATCAAAAAATATATAAAAATGAAATCAATAGCCAACCATTTCAAATTAACAATATGGAAACGGTAGAATACTATTCCGTAGATCAAAGTAGACAAGATATTCAAGATTTAATTTTTATAAAGGATCAAAACTTTAGCGGAAGAATAATATCTGTTATCTATAAAGAAATAATCAGCGATGATAAACTTCCGACTGGTGAATTGAATGGAGAAATAATAAAACAGTTATTCAATCAAGAACAATACGGACAGTTCCTTAGTATTTTATCCTCTATTAAAACATTACCTATTGACACTAATCAGTTAGAACTCAAATCTTCTAAAGAACTTGGTATTTCTTTTCTAGCACCGAAATATTGGGGTGATTTTGTGGAAAGTATAGACGACGCTACTGCATATGGACAACATAAAATTATCAATTTATCATTTAACATACCTATTATTCCTAACGCCGCAGGTATTGTGAGTATAGAAATTAAAGCTGATAATCCTGATACCGCAAAATACGGAAATCATTTGGAAGGTCTCCCTTATCTTTTTCAGTATGCCGGACAGCCTCTTAAAGACGTTTGTCAAAAAAATGGTTACCTCGACTCCGCTGCTAGAGATATTAAGCTAAACGAATGTTATCTTAAAACATTGCCAAGTGGAATAAAGGCCGTGTTTTTAAAGGGAGAAGCAGCTCCCTTATTTGAATATGGGTATGGTATGCTTCCACCCGAGTACATAAAATATTATCCATTCAAAGGTATAATTTTCCAATCAAAATCAAACGAATGGCCGGGAATGAATATCTATAAAACTTACTATAAAGAAGAATCTGAAGAAGAAGCCAAACTTTTTGATAAGATAATTAATTCTTTATCCTATAGCACATGATTATTCTTCATATTATATCTCTCCTTCGCTAACCAGCGACGGGGGCTTTTTTGTTATTTCGCACAAACCTTGACTTTTCATAATGAATATGCTATATTAGTAGCATCATTGCCCGTGTTGCTGATGACCCGACCACAGGGCTTGTGGTAAACAGTTCTTCATAAAATAAAGGAGGATTGCCTAATGTTGGTCCTTAACATAGGCAGTAGATCAGATGATTGGCGCGCTCGTCATCTAAGTAATTTCTCGTCCATCCCTTTCATCCTTGATAATGTAGTGGTAGCCTCTGTCGAAGGATTTATTCAGGGGATTAAATTTCCTGAAAATCACATAAACCGACTCCTCGCCTTTCAGTCTACTGGCGTGGAGGCAAAACGGTTTGGAAGAAAAGCGGAGCACAAATTTGTTTGGTGGAACGAGAAAACTATTCCCTATAACTCATCCGAACACCACCAGCTTATTGAAAAAGCGATTCGTGCTAAGTTTGGGCAGAGTAGCGTCGCGATGATAGCTCTCCAAACAACCGCAGGAATGGTACTCACCCATGATCTCGGCCATCCGGAAAATCCTAACACATGTCTTCCTGCGGCAGTTTTCTGCGACATCCTCACCAGGATTCGTGAAGAGGCCACTCAAGCCCGTAAATAGCGTAAGCGAACACGGGCCTTTTTTTCTCCCATATCTATTCTAATATTCTTGCCTGCCCCGTGGCGGAGCTTTACAGGGAGAACATTAGAATAATTTTCCGTCCTTTCCTTAGGCGAGAGGTCCCTGGTTCGAATCCAGGTGCGCGCACCAAAACTAAAGCCCAACAAATGTTGGGCTTTTTAAACAATATATCACACTTTATCGCGCTATCTTCTTTATATTCTCTCTTTATCTCTAATCCCATAGCATTTATTTCCCTTCTGAAAAAGATTGAACGGCTTTTTCCTCATCTCCAAAAATTTCCAGAATATAGTTTATTCTGGCTGCTTCAAACGAACATTTTACTCTCTCTTGCAGATTTAAGAACCTTAAATCTCCACCCTCATCGCGGAAATTTCTGGCAAAAGCTAAAAATACCCCCACGGTATAACCGGATATCATGCTCACATTTATCAAATCTAACAATACTTTTACCTGGTCATTTTTTAACAGATCATATAATTCCCCTCTTAGCCAGACCGTATTTTTAAAATCTAATTCTTCTATCTCTGGCTTCAAAACAGTAACTCCATTTCTTTCTTCAACGCTCATTTTCATCATGGCGCACCTCCAACGTTTTATTTTCAAGGAACACCTCCAACCTATACCCAAATTATCTCAAAGTCAAAGCCCGCCATTATAGAAGCTTACGTAGTAAGCCACCTAAATTGAAAACTGAAAATTGGTAATTGAAAATTATACTTAGCACCCCCTATTTTAAGTATTTCTCTATATTATTCTGATGTTCCTCATACGTTTCCGCACAGTGGATATTACCTGTCCTGTCATGTAAATAATAAAAGCACTTTGCCTCCAACGGACGCAAAACCGCGTCTATCGCCGCTATCCCCGGACTCACAATCGGGTGCGGCGGCAACCCCGCGTATTTATAAGTATTGTACGGCGAATCAATGTTTTTATCCGCCGCCGTAATCGGCGCCCACCAACCGTCCCCCCGGTCTCCCCGCGCGTACTGCACCGTCGCGTCTATCTGAAGTTTCATTCCCTCTTCCAGCCGATTCCATATCACTCCCGCCACAATCGGCATATCCTTTCTCCCTGCCGCCTCCCTCTGCACAATAGAGGCAATTTTTATCAGAGTCGTCCATTTTATGTTCTGTTTCAGCGCCTCCGCCGCGTATGGCGCGAACTTTTCATTGAATGTTGTTCGCATTCTTTCCGCTACCATCGCCAGCTCTTCTTCTGTTGATATAAGATACGTGTCCGGAAAATAAACTCCTTCCGTGTGGTCATAATCAATTGCCGTATCCACTGTAATCCACCTTTCTTTTTCGGCCTCGCTCCAGCCGAGTTCTCGCGCCAGTATTTCCGCCGTCTCTTCTTTTCGCATCCCTTCCGGAATCACCACCCATTTCATATAAGATGCGCCCTTCAATATTCCGGCTATCTGCCAAGCCGAAATTGATTTTGACAGCTTATATCCGCCCGGCGCTATTTCTCCCCCTCTCATCCATATCGCTATTTTCCAGCCGGTCTCACTCTTAATAAATCCCTCCTCTTTCAACCTTACCGCCACCTGCTGGCTGTCATACCCTATCGGCACCACAAACCGTTCTACCTCCGCGCCCTTCTCCGGCGCCGCCCAAAAGTTTATATAAAAAACCGCCGCTATTATCGCGGCCACTATTCCCACCCCCACCACCACCACCCTCAACTTCCCAAGTTTAGTCGGCGCTTCAAATATATTATTCCTCACCCAATCCCCAATTTCCATTTATTTATTATCACCCAATCTTCCCTGCCGCACAAATTTTAATAATAAAGACCCGCCTATGTTTTACTTAGTAAAACATAGGCGGGTTACACCATGTCTAACTCTTACCTCAAGGTTCATAGGTAAATCAAAAAAGCATCTCGCCAATATACTTGAGCGCGCATCCGAGGTCGAGTGGGCATGGTCCGAACACTCGTATTTCTTAATTTGAGTGCTCGGGAGCGAGACCGAGGCGTAGTCCATTCCCTCGCTGGGGGAATGGACGGTAGGGAGAGTATGTTGACGAGATGCTATCTATCCTCCTAACTTAACCAATCTCCACCACCTTCTTCCGGCTCGTCTGTCCCGAAACGATATTCACTTTGGATTTGGCCACGCCAAAATAATCCGCCAGCGCCCTCTCCACCGCCTCATTCGCTCTCCCCTCAATCGGCGGCTCTTTCACCCACACCTCAAAATACCAGCCGCCCATCTCCACCACCTTCTCCGCCTTCGCTCTCGCCTTTACCTTAACCAAAATTTTCATCTGTTATTTAGATAAAAACTCATCAGCCGTTTTAACAAAAGCAGCATATCCGCTCTCCGTCATATTTTTAATATAGTTATCGTGGAAAAGATGTTTAATATTCATACCGGCGTTAAAAATTTTATATTTTTTCATAAATTCATCAAAGGAAATAATTTTTCCATTTTCATAAGCGGCCCCGCGGAAAGTTCTAAACGCTTCTTCCAAATTACCGGAATTAGCCAATATCCAATTTTCCGTCCCGATACCGCCAAACCCCCCTTGCTCTACCCTTTTATAAGCCCCGCCCTCTTTAAGGATTTTTTTAGCCAAGACAATATTACCCAAAACTTCCCAATAGGCGTCTTCTCCCAAGTTATCTTTTATCCACTCTAATTTTTCTTCAATGGCATTATGAGAACCAAAAACCGCCAAATCCGATTTTTTAACAAATCCAATATCAAGGTCAAGTGATTCTTTTAATTTAATTTTTCCGATTTTAGTAATTCCCATCAAACGCAACTGATAATAGCCGCTTGCCTCCGGATGAGATTTATCCTCCTGAAACTCCATTTCCGATTTTATATTTTTAGCTATCACCTCCGCGGATTCAAAATCCTTATCATCTAATTTTAAAGTAAAATCAAAATCATAATCGCCTGGCATATTGGTTCCCCGCCCGGTAGAGCCGATATCTAAAAGTTCCGCCCCCAATATTCCCGGATCATATTTATCCTTAAAAGTTATTCCCAAAACACCTAAAGCTCGGCGGACTTCTTTGATAATCCCGTCGGATAAATTTACCACCTCTTTTCTGTCTTTTTTCATTTCCTTAGTTATTTCTTTAACCTGTTGTAAATAAGAATCGCCAGTTGACAATCTTTTAATTTCCAATGGATTACCGTCAAAACGGTCCAAACCGTCAAATGTTTTTCGGTACTCGTTGTACATTTCCGGAGTGAAAACAATTTCTCCTTCCTCATCTGTTACCGGTATGTAAAATCCGTTTTGGGCTATTTCATAATACAATTCTTCCACCTTCCCCTCGTTGTAGCCATAACCTTTTTCAAGAAAAGAATCTCTGGCGATAATAAAATCTATCTCCGTGGAGGGAAACCCGGTACGGACGCCGTAATGTTGTCCTCCCCCGCCAGTGCTAAAAAGTTCCATTTTACCGTTATCTGTTTGCTGGCGGCCAAGTTCTTGGCCATGCCGTCTTGTAACTTGGAATTGCCCCCGGTCGCGTATGGCTAAGACAAGATTACCAAAAGAAGCCGCCATTGAATTTTTAAAGGCGTTATTTTTTCCGTTTTCCACGTCCTGCTTTAAAACTACACTGACGTCCGTGTCAAAAGGAGTACTATCCGAACCCGGCGTATCCGCGCCTAAAAACTCTTTGGAAACGGAACCATTTTGTAAAATTAAGTTAATAAATTTCTCATTAACCCCCTTCAGTATATCTCCCGGAGATAAATTAAGATCACCGGCCTTAAGATTTTTAGCCAATTCCATATTTCGTTCGTGGGCTTCTCTTTTAGCTTCCGCCATTTCATCGAGCAGAGCTCCCAGGGAATCAAGCCCGGCCGGTCGCAAAAACATTTCTTCCACCCTCTCCTTAACGGTTTGTCCTTCTTTAACCACCAAACTTATCTTTAATCTTTTATATTCGTCTTCTAAAGATAAACCTCTTTCAACCGCCTTGATGTTTTCTCCCAGCGAAGAACTTAAAAATAATGTATTCAATCGTCCGAAGAAATATTTTAACCGCTCTTTTTCTTCTCCTGCTAAATTATCAAATCCGTCCCGCTCCGCTTTAGCCAATACTCCCTCGCCGCTTAAAAAAGCTTCCGCGTATTCTCTAAGTGAACGGTTAGCCGAACGGATATGCGTTTTTAATAAATCTTGGTAAAAAATATGGCGCCGTCTGGTCGGTCCGGCTTTCTGTAAAACCGGACTGGATTGATAATTTATCAAACTTTTTATTTTATATGCCGGATAAAGCGTCTCGAAAATGCGGTAAATTTTCCCTACCGCCGGCAGATTGTTCTTTAAAAATACTTGCTCTATCTTTTCATAAGATATCTCCGGATTATCAGTGGAAACAATTTCAGAAAGAATCTGGTTTTTAAGTTTTTGAATTTCTTGCGAGGGAGAATGTTCTATTTTATCAAGAATTTTAATGTAATTCTCTCTTCTTTCTGAAGTAATAGCCAAGATTTTATCAAGATTGTTTAGAACAAAATTCTGCAAACCCTTATCTGATTTAAAACTGCCTAAAATTTCTAAAAGATTGCTATCGGTTATTTTATAAACATCTTCATCTCTCTCTATGAAATTAAAAGAGGCGGAATCACTAAGGGAATTTTTTAATTGTTTAACTCTACTTATGAATTCCTCTTTGTTTTCGTGTATTTTCAATAATTTATCCGTGCTGTCTATTCTAAAATGACAACCCAGATTATTTAATTTCACCAAAAAATCTTCCGCATCTTCAATTTTAGCCAAACGATGATAAAGTTTAAATTCTAACGGGCTGTAATCATGGTTGACGTTAAGAGTATTAATTGCCAAATTAATTAAATTAATTGTTTTTATAAGGTCCTTTGGTTCTATTTCAAGAACTTTAGCTAAAACTTCCGCTTCTTCTTCGTTTATATTACTAACTTCATTTTTAGAAACAAACAATCCTACCATCCTGGGCGCCGCCTCCTTTATTTTCCACTGGTTAACATTAGACAAACGGTCATAATCTTTAATTAAATTAAAAGCTATTTGCTTGGCATAAAAATTTTTTGTGTACCATACCTCATCTAAGGCTACTTTTCCAATGGCCCCTATTACCCGTTCATTAAGATTTTTTTCTTTATAAACATTATTAAACATTTTATAAACCTCATCGGATCTATTTGAGTCGGCACCTTCATATCTGTCTATTTCACGCAAAGACAAAGCCCCCAAAACCTGCATTCGTGGATCGTTTGATTTTAAGTAAAAAGAACCGGCCTCCAGTAAACCATCTGCTAATAAATACCGAGTATACATTTCTCTTTCCCCTCTTAAAAATTCACCAACAGAATTAACCATCTCCTTTGCTTTTACAATTTTCTTTATTCCCGGAACGTCAAAATTCTCCTCTTTAAACTTTTCAAAAACAGCGGCTGCTCTATTTTCCACCATAACCCGATCATAATAATCACTAATATTAAGTAAATTAATAACGGCTATCGGCATTGTTTCTTTATCAGCAAAAACAAAAGAACTGTTACTAAGGCTATCCGCCTCTCTCTGCAAACGGCCATCGTCAAATTTTTCTCTGGTTTCCAGAATTCTATCCGTTATAACTCCGCTGACTGTCTTTCGTATTTCTTCGGTCAGGGTGTTTTCATTATCCGCGCAAAACTTCTCCCAGTCATTAAACGAAACATCTTTAAAAAATTCAATAATGTGTTGACTTATTGAACTCTTAACCATACTTCCTTTTAATTTATTAATATCAAAAACATACCATTTTTCCCTATCCTCCATCGCGGTTATCACCTCCTTTAAGCTTTTTTCAATTGTTAAACAGTTTTTTACCTTAGAAAAATTTTGTCCCCATAAACTTAAATCATAATCTTTAAACTCATCCGCCGGCGCCATTTCCTTTTGTTTATTTTTTATATACTGAATGAATTTTTCTCTTAATTTATCTCCAATTTTTTCAGTAAAATATTTAGTATTTTGTCCATACATATCCAAAAGTTGGTTAAATCCTCTTATCTGTTCTCTAATACTAAAATTATAATAGCTTAATGGATGGAATAGTTTTTCATTGTGCTCGTACTCTTTTTTTACTTCCTTAAATTTTTGCTTATCCTGTTTCCTCTCTTGTCGGTATTCTTTATCAAAAATAAACTTTTTCAAGGATTTGTTATAAGTTAGTTTCTCGTCTAAATTCATCATCTCTTCCTCGAGTCGCTCATGCTCTTCTTTTAATTCCTGAAAAGAGGACCATCCTCCTTCTTGCGCTTGCTTATTTATGTAAACACCTTCTGCTTCTTCCGTTATTCCGATCAGATTAAAAGCTTTTTGGCGATAATTCTGCGCCTTCTCCATAAAATCTTTTATTTTATTCAGGGAAAAATAAACCTCCTCCGTCTCTTCCGGCAAGTTTATGTTTAGTTTCTCTATCTTCTCCCCCTCTTCTTCTGATAAGTGAAAGAAAGAATCTCCGTAATGCAATAGATTCTTTATTTGTGATTCATTAAATTCTACCGTTTCTTTAAGCTCGGTTATTGTCAGATTATCCTTTTTCTCTTCCCACTCTTCATTTCTTTCTTTTTTAAATTCTTTTGTCGCGTCTTTTTCAAGCTCAGTTTCTAAACTCAAACTGTTTAATATAACTTCTTTTTCTATCTCCGTGGGCGTTTTTTCTTCCGGAATTACTTCTTCCGAAATCTTCTCTTTTTCTGATTTTTCCTCTTTTTCCAACTCTAACCCCGCCTTCTTTAGGTTTTCTTCATTTCTTTCCGGACGGTCGGGAAATCTTTCCGGCATTAACTAAATAATAATACAAACCCCGCCCGAGTTAAAGTTTTTATATTCTCGCCATTATTTTCATTGGAATTTATTTTATCACAAAAACTGCCTGAATTCGGCAATACATAAATAAACAAAAACCCGCCTAAATTTTTGCTTAGGAAAAAATTTAGGCGGGCGGCGTTATCCTTATTTATTTCACGCGAGGACATCTAAATTATGCCCCTTGTACGGATGAAGCACCGGCCAACGCCGAAACTGCCTTGTGTCAGCGATAATAATTTGTGAAGGCGAACTCTCCGGCGCAAAAGGACCCTCTAACCGCTTAATCCCGCTCGGTATCTCCTTTATTGGATTTGGATACGTCACCTTAAAAACCCCCAAAACAGGCGGACCTGCTGGATTAACTAAACCTACCATCGCCAAATCCTCTCTTTCTTTATTCTTTTATAAATCTCTACTATCGCCTATTTTCCCACAAACCACCCCAAAGTTCAAACTTCCTTGTGTCATTCCAATGTTCGGGCGTAACGTCAGAATGACTTTTCTGTCCTTTCCTTATTTACTCGTTACTGTTCACTAATTACTAATTTTCCCTCCTCAACCTTCAAATATTTTGACACTCCCACCGACGGACTCACTGTCATCGGCTCGTCCGGATTTCGCTCCGCGTAGTTCACTACCACTGTTCCATCATGAAACTCCGTCGTCTGCGGAGCAATTCTATCCCCCAGTAAAACCGCGTTCGTGCCTATGTACCCTCCCGCGTCTGTCTTCAATGCCGCCACCGCGTAGTAAAACGTGCCGCTCCCTCCGCCATCCTGCGTGATTATAAAAACAACATCCGCCAACCCGTCCCCGTTCAAATCCCCTTCCGCCTTATTCCCAAAATACTTTGTGGTTATCATTGACGCCGATCCCGGTGCCGCTTCTGTTTGAGCCGCGCCGTCCATAAGTTTAATCATCTTTCCTTCAATCTCGTACGCTATATTTTGGTAATCCGCCTGCGTACTCCCCTCTCCCCCTTGTTCACTCTTCTGCCACCTGCCTCCAAACACCCAAACTCCTGTCCCCACCACCCCCAAAACCACTATCCACAAAATTATTTTTTTCATATTTACAACGATATCTTATTTCTGCATTTCTCTCAAATAATTTTCCATCAATTTCACGTCATCTATATCTTTTTGACGTATATCCCCATCAGCGATCCATCGGCGCTTAACATCCAATAAAAACTGTAAAGTATTATATCTAACCCCATCTATAACATCCGAGTAATCTAAAAAATCATCAAATTTCCAATCTTTATCTAACACCGTCCAACTGGTTCCAATCTCAAAAATATCATCCGCGAGCACTTCTCGTCCATGATTTTCCTTTTTCTTAAAACGGCTATCCCTGCCTAAGCTCTCGTACTTATCGATTGACACCACTATATCAATATCTTCACTTTCCCTAATATTCAAAGCATTCAAAATACCGGACCCGATTACAACAGAATTGTCTGGATTCAAACCAAGTTCCCTCAACTTATTTTTTATATCCATAAATTTATTTTAGTAAACAGAACACTTGCTGTCCCTCCTGAATAAAATCCGAACTTTTTACCAAACGAATCCGGAAGAATGACCGCCTCCGCTTCGCTCCGGCGGAACGCTCGGGCGCGGCGGAATTCCCCCCACACCCCCCTTCCGCCGCGCCCTCACTTCTGGCATTTCGGCGAAAAAATCCGGCGGCTATTCAATTATAAACTTTTCTAAACAAACCGGTTTGCCTTGCTCAATCGCCTTCTTGGCTGTGTCCCCGACACCCTCGCTCTCATTTACCTGAAATCCAACGAGAGCGTCTGAAGCACTTACCACATCTGTATTCCGTTCAAAATAAGTTTTTGTGTCTACTATAGTATTTTGTGGATTTCCAATGAGGGCGTCGGAGTTT
Organism: uncultured Candidatus Saccharibacteria bacterium; assembly: GCA_964362215.1. Lineage (GTDB taxonomy): Bacteria > Patescibacteriota > Minisyncoccia > UBA6257 > XYB1-36-10 > CAYIDJ01. The sequence goes on along the minus strand of CAYIDJ010000002.1, from coordinate 57,338 downwards.
GTGGCTCTCAAACTTTCTAGTTGAGCGACGAGGGCTTCTGCTTGTTCAGAAGTTATAACGCCCTCTGTCGCTCTTTTTCGGTAGTGAGCCGCATATAAATCTAAAACAACAGGAAGAAATATTTTTATTCTATCTGCGGTAGGATTGAGTTTTAGTGCTTCGTCAGTCGCAAAATAATCTACATTTAGCGCACCGCCAGAAACAATTCCATCTCCACGCTTGATTATTTTGCGAACAGCTTCGCGCACTCCTTGCTCGACTTGCTCGTTTGTTTTTCTCCAACTTCCGCTAATACCAAACCATAGAGTCCCTTTTTCTGCTTTCAGTTTAGCAAGTCGAGCAAAAAGAGTTTCTAGATCAGAAACTAACAACTCTACTTCTTTGTTTTCGATTGGTTTCATTTCTTCCATAATTACTTTTCTTTATTTAGTCTATATCTAAACATGAGGCGAAGCCGCGAGGCAACCTTTCCAATTCATACAATGTGGCTGCGGGACTAGGATTCGAACCTAGATACTCGCCTCCAAAGGGCGATGTCCTACCATTAGACGATCCCGCAAAACTGTCTGCTGATAAAAACCAGCATTACTTAATAAAATAAACCAAAACTGCCTTCTTGTCCACAATAAAAATCAGGCTTTCTAAGCGGCTGCGAATGGTGACCTCCATTGTTTGTTGTTGAATGAGTGCTCTGTCCGCAACCGCTTAGAAAGCCCGAATATGGTCTCTAATATCATAACTCCTCCTCTTTTTGAAAGCAAAAAACTAAACAGGCGCCGAAGCGCCCGTTTAGCCAAACAATAGAGCTAATAGTTAAACTTGGGTCGAATTTCGCCTAAGTCCGCCTATTTACACTCATTCACCACACAGTATACACCCCCCACCCCCCACTTGTCAACATTTTACTGTGGATAAGCTATTTTTCTCCCGTCTAACTTTTTAAGTTAATTTAATCGGTTATTTGTTAATTTGGTTATTAACTAGTCATTCGTCATTCGCGCTTCGTCATTCTCTTTAAACACCACCAACTTGTATACGGTAAAGTTCCAAATCATTGACACCGCAATCGCCAAAAAAGTGGCCGCGTTTGCCCATATCTGCCCCGCCGGCATCTCTATACCCGCCATTGCCAGTATTGCCGCTCCCATTCTAATCAGTGCCTCTATCGGCTGAACCCAGTTGACGATAAGAGATGCCACCCCCACATTAATTATCGCCCCCACAACAGAAACCAATAAAAACTGGCTTATCTGCCCCACCTCACTCCGACTCCGATCCCGAAAAGTCCAATATTTATTGAGCCAATAACTGTTCCCCACCGCCGCCGTAAAAGATATCGTTTTAAAAATGGAAAACCCGATGCCTGCCGTAATGCCGAAAGTCCACATCAGCGCGTTCAAAACCATTATATCCAGCAACGTGTTAAACGCTCCTACCAGCCCAAATTTCACAAACTGCTTTATCATATTTTATTCTCCCGCGTAAAAGTAATGATTGCCTCCGTCAAATTGGGCAACTCCTCCGTTTTTAGCATATCTGTTCCATGCCCGCCTCGCTCATAAATTATAATTTTTTTATCTACGTCAATCGGCACCTCCTCATAAAGCGTCTGTGTCATATCCGCCGCCCTTCCCCCACTTCTTCGCTCATCGTCACGCACCGCTACCAAAAGAACCCTTTGTCCGCTGTGTAATTTTCCCGCCGCCTCCTCTCCGTTAACTCCATAATAGTTTAATCCCGGTGACAGAAATACCGCCGCCTTTATCTCTTCCTTTTCCGCCAAATACCGCAAAGCCAAATTTGCTCCGATAGACGCTCCGACTAAAAGTACTTTTTTCTTCTCCGCTCCTTCACTCCTTAAAAATTCAATCGCCGCTTTCACATCATACCAGCTTGCCTGGTGCTCTTCATCCGAAAATTGCTTATATCCCTCCGGTCCGCCCTCCGACTCTCCATGCCCGCGCAGGTCTATCGCCAATGTCGCTATCCCCTCCTCACGCATCCGCTCCGCCAGTTCTCCCCACGATTCTTTCGTCGCCAGCATCATATGCAAAAATAAAACCCACCCGCGCGGCTCCGGCACAGCACCGAACAAGCCGACTATCCGGCGCCCGTCCACGGTTTTAAGTGCAACAGGGCGGAGTTTCATCCTACTTCAACTCGTAAGTTACCGTCACATTCACGTTTATCTCCTGGCTTCCCGGCTCTATCTGCGGCGATGAAACACTGTCTCCGCCGCCTACACCGTAAGCCATCGCTTTCTCATAAAATATCGGCGAACCACCTCCCGACTCCGAGAAAGAAATGGCTCTGCCTAGCCGCACGCCGGCCGCACTCGCCATCTCCTTTGCTTTTTCTTTCGCCTTTGTAAACGCCTCCTCCCTCGCCGCCGCCATCAACTCATCTTTATTTTCCACCTCAAAATACAAACTTCCGATCTGATTGATGCCTCTTTGACCCAAACCGCCGATTATCGTCCCCACTTTCCCCAAGTCCCCTATCGTCACCGTCACCGTCTGGTTAAGCTCATAGCCATAAATATCCGACTTACCGGTTTCTTGATTATAAGAATACTTTGGTAACAAATTATATCCGCTCGTCTTTATATCCTTCTCTCCCACTTCTTGTTCTTTAAGATACGCGATTACTTCGTTCATCATCTTTGTGTTCTGCTCCTGCACTTTCGCCGGATTACTGCCGCTGGATACCACCGAGAAATTCACTGTCGCCTTGTCCGGAATGCCCACCGCCTTACCCGTGCCGGCCACCACCACTGTTCGCGCCGGCGGCAACGCTCGCGCCAACTGCGCCGGCGGACCCCAAAATATGCCGTAAACCGCCAGTGCCACCAATACCCACACCGCCCATCTTAAAGTGCTGAATAATTTTTCTTTTTCCATATGTTTTTATTATATCTCCGCAGAATACCTCCCCGCAAGCAACGAGATTTTATTATAAACTATTTATAATTTTTTGTAAAGCCTCCACTTTAAGCGAAGCTCCTCCCACTAAAACTCCGTCCGCCGCGTCCAGTGAAAGAAAATCACTAATGTTTTCCGCTCCCACCGAACCGCCATAAAGTACCGGCATGCCCCACTTATTAAGCAACGCCATCACCTTTCCCACATACTCCGGTTCTGCCTGTTTTACTCCCCGGCTGGTGCTTATTGCCCACACCGGCTCATAAGCCAGTATCACTTTTTTATAATCTTCTTTAACCACACCCACGAGTCCCCGACTTACTTGTTTTCCCGCAACCCTAACCGCTTCTGCTACTCCCTTCTTTTTTGCCTCCCCCACCGCTAAAATCACTTTGAGTCCCGCGCTTATTGCCGCCTTAACTTTCCTATTTATAAGCCCATCATCTTCTCCCATCGCCCGCCTCTCCGAGTGTCCGATAATCACATATTCCGCCCCCGCATCTTTTAGCATTGTCGGCGAAATTTCTCCCGTAAAAGCTCCCGCCGCCTGTATAAAACAATTCTGCCCGGCAATCTTTACTCCGCTTCCCTTAGCCATCCGTGCCATCTCGGCAATATAAACAAAAGGCGACGCTACTATTATTTCACCTGTTATTCTTTTTCTACTCGCCGCCAAAACCGCCTTCATAATCCGTCTCGCCTCCCCTGCCGTTTCCGGCTTCATCTTCCAATTAAAAAATATTGTTTTCCCACGCATATCTAAAATACTACCACAAGCAAACAAAAAACGGGAGATTTCTCTCCCGTAAATTCTTATCATCAACACCTCTTTACCTGCGACCCCGCCGTCTATCTGTCGGCGCCGGCCGTTTAGAATCACTCTTCCCACCTCCGTTCTTTCCGTTGCCATTCTTCACCGGCGGCGCTATATCTTCCATCGACGGCTGAGCAAAAAATGCTATAGTTGTATCGCCAACCATCGCTAAAAGACTCTTTATAACTTTCTGCCCCTCAACCTGGAAACGATAAACATCCGTTTCTTTTTCTATTACTTCTATTTTCTCAATCTCCTTTCCACCCAACATCATTCCAACTTCCAATTCACTTCCTTTCCGCCAAGCATCCCCTTCTCCCTTTATATAAACCATAAAATAAGTGGAAGGAGACGTTTCAAAATAAGTAACTCCCTTCAGAAAAATTTTAATGCACTTCTTAACTGAAACTTTATCTCTCTTGATTACTTTTACTAGCGCCTCCCCTTTTCCCCCAGGGCCAATCTGCATTATTTTATCGCCCGGATTTATAGACGCCGGAGGAGCAAACCCTGCTTTTTCTCCAGGTTTTACTCTTTTAGGATTAGCCCCCTTGCCAATTCCCATTGGCAAGTTTTCATCTTCCTTTTTACTCTTTCCACCACCTTCAGTGGCAGAATTCATAACTTCATGGAGCGCCCACCCAGAAAAAAAAGCCAGACCAGCCGCCGCAATTATCCCCATCCAGATAAGACCTATCTGCTGTTTTGTGGCCATTGTCACCACTAAAAGAATTTCCGTATTCATTTCCTTATCCTTCCATTTTTTAATTTTTAGCTGTCAATTTTCCGTCTGCCCGCATTATATCATACTCATATCAAAAAGTCAATCACCCGTGCCAAAACCTCAAAATTTCATTCCAACGTTCTCAAGAACATTAAAATGTCTTATCTCAATTATAAAATGCCGCTTAAGCGGCATTTTATTTTGTGACCCCTACGGGAATCGAACCCGTGTTTCCGCCGTGAGAGGGCGACGTCCTAGCCGCTAGACGAAAGGGCCATTATTATCTTCAAATAACACCTACTAAAATACCCCAAACCCACCTTCCTATCAAGTAATTTATTACATTAACTATTCTATCTCACAATCCTAATACAGGTTCGTTATTCGTTATTCGTCGCCAATTTGTCCGGCGCGATATTATAGTAATTTATTATAAACTGCGCCAGCTCCTTAAACGCCGGCACTACCGTCTGTCCCGCCAGTATCGCCGATGGCTTATCCAGTTTTATCATCACGATAAACTTCGGGTTGTATGCCGGAACAAAGCCAATATAAGTATGAATATACTGTTCGGTATATCCGCCGCGTTTAAAGTCCGGCACCTGCGCCGTGCCCGTCTTGCCGGCCACCGTGTACCCGGGAATTTTAGCCACTACCGCTCCATCCACCGCCGACACCATCATCGCCGTAACTTTCCGCGCCGCCTCCGCGCTTATTATTTGTCCCACCTCTTGCGGCTGTTCATTAACCTCTAAAATCGGCCTCATCATCATCCCCCTGTTAGCAATTGTCGCCGCCGCTGTTAGTAATCCAATCGGCGTTACCGACACTCCCTGCCCGAACGAAGCGGTGGCAAAATTTATATCCTGCGGACTCGCCCCCGTCATCGCCCCTAAACTGCCCTCCACCTCTCCCGGCAGAGATATTCCTGTCGCCTCATCTATTTGAAACCGCTCCAGATATTCACTGAAAACACTATGTCCCATCTGCCGCTCGGCAAAAACCGTGCCTGTGTTAAGCGAGTGTTCTATCACCCCCGTCATCGTCTGCCTCCCATAGGCCTTCAAATCCCAATTCCTTATTGTCCGGCCGTTTAGTTTTACCTCTCCCGAATCGTAGTAAACCGTCTCCGGTGTTATCTTGCCGCTGTCTATACCGGCCGACATTGTTATTATTTTAAATACCGACCCGGGCTCGTAAACCGACTCCACCGCTGGATTTTGAAAGACGCCTAAGTTGTATACCGAATAATCATTCGGATTAAACAGAGGATAATTAGCCATCGCCAGCATCCTCCCCGTCTTCGGGTCCTCCACTATCACCGATCCCCCGCTCGCTGTAAATCTCCTGGCCAGCGACGTTAATATCTCTTCCGCTTGTGACTGAATGTTACGGTCAATGGAAAGATAAACATCCTTCCCCGCTACCGGCCTTTTAACATAATCTCCATCCGTCTTTCCTGAAACTCCAGCCAACCTCTCCTCAAAATACCTCTCTATGCCGTAAACGCCCGTCGGCCTGTCATTGTCTTCATTAACTGCCGTAAATCCGATAAGCTGTGCCGCTGTTGTCCCCAGCGGATAAAACCGGCTGCCATACTTACGGCTGTATATGCCCGCTATCTCACCCGCCTCGGCTAACGCCTTAATCTGTTCCGGCGTCGCCTTCTTCACCAACAACTCATACTGGTCACCCGCTTTTTTAAGTTTTACCACCATCTCCTCTTCCGGCAAACCCAAAAGAAAAGCTACTGTTCTTCCCGTCTCCTCCGCATCCGCGACTTCCGTCGGCACCGCGTAAATCTCCATATATTCTTTTTCCACCGCCGCCGGCACAAAGTTTCCTTCCTTGTCGGAAAAGAAAATTGTTCCTCGCAGCGCCACTAGCGTCCCCGCCCCCGCCGCCAGTTGTGACTCCGCCCGCGCCACATAAAAATCTCCATTCTTCACCTGAATGGAGTAGAGATTAAAAACCAAAACCCCGTACAGCAGGGTAAAAAAAGAAATCAATCCAAAAAAACGCAATTTCATTTTTCTTATTCTATTGTATCACACCTGAACAAATTCCTATTTGTTCATACTCTGCTCGTAGATTGACTCTAACCTAAGTCAGAGTCACCTTATTGTCTTCTAATTATTCTACCTCACCACGCTCACAAACTGCGGATAGTTATCCCTAATTAAATTGCGTTCGGAAACAAACTTATCCAAATCCGATGGATTGAGATACCCATAAAGTTTCTCTTTAAGTTCGGCGTTAGCCACTCGCTCCCTTTGTAGATTGTCCTCCAGCTGGCGCAGGCTGTAGCTGGCCGTTACCGTCTGGGTATAAAGATAAACCCACGCCGCCGCCGCCACGAACGTTGCCAGCGCTATTATCTTTATTATTCTCTCTGTGTCAGAAGTGTATTTAGGCGCTAAAACTGTCATATTTTTTAAAAATTAATCATTGAAAATAAAAGCTCTCAACTTGGCCGAACGGCTGCGCGGATTATTCTCCTTCTCTTCGTCCGCTGGTCTTATCGGACGCGCTGTCAGTATTTTTCCCTTTCCCTCCGCCGCCATTTTCCGAAAATGTCGTTTCACCATTCCGTCCTCCAGCGAATGAAAACTGATAATTGCCGCTCTTCCGCCTGCCGCCATCACTTCCGGTAATTCATCTAAAACCTCCTTTAGGTTTTCCAGTTCCTCATTAGCGTAAATGCGCAACGCTTGAAAGGTGCGCGTCGCCGGATCAATTCTTCCTCTCTCATATCCCGCCGGCACTGCTGCCTTCACTATTTCTGCCAGCTCCAAACTGGAAATAATCGCTTCTTTTTTCACCCTTTCTTTTATCGCCTTGGCAATTCTTCCCGCATACCTTTCTCCTCCCAGTTCATGGATTATTTGTGCCAGCTCCTGTTCCGTCAGTCGCGACAAAACACTGGCCACCGACTCCTGCTCTTCGTCGTAAGTCATATAGAGCGGCTCGTCCTTGCGAAAACTGAAACCCCGTCCCGACTCATCCACCTGCCACGAAGAAAATCCCAAATCCAGTATCAGTCCGTCCGCCTTCCCCAGTCCGTGCTTTTCTAAAACTCGCGGCAAATCGGCATAGTTGGCCTGCTCTACTATCACTTTTGCTTCATAACGCCTGCTCTCGGCCGCAAACGCCACCGCCGTTTCCTTATCCCAATCAATCGCCAGCAGTGTTCCTTTTTCTCCTAATCGCTCCAGAATCGCCCGCGCGTGCCCGCCTCCCCCCACCGTCCCATCCACAAAAAACTCGCCTCGCTGCGGATTAAGCAGCTCCATCGCCTCTGGCAACAAAACCGGCGTGTGCGTCATATCCCCAAATCATTCAGCGACTCGGCTATCCGGTCAGAATTTTTTTCTGTCCGGCCTTTATATGTCCGCCACCGCTCCTCGCTCCATACCTCCACGCGGCTAATTAGTCCTATCACCACCGCCCCCCGTTTCATTCCCGCGTACGCGCGCAGGTAGTCCGGTATTAAAATGCGCCCTTGTTTGTCTATATCAACATCCATTGCTCCCGAGAACATTAAGCGGGTAAAAGCGCGAGAGTCCGACTGTGTCAGCGGTAAGGCCTTAATCTTCTCGACCAACACCGACCACTCTAACGCTCCAAACAGGAATAAACATGAGTCCAGTCCGCGGGTAATAATGGCGCCTCCTTTCAGAATGCTTCTAAACTTAGGCGGCAGAGCCATCCGACCTTTCGGGTCCACCGTATATCGGTGTTCTCCTAAAAACATATTTCCCCACTTTCCCCCACTTATAAACATTTTACACCACCAGTTCTCCACCGCAACCCACACTTATCCACACACCCAAAAAGAATATATTTTATTTGGATATTCACTAAAAAGCATTTCACCCGCCGGGGGGCGGGTGAAATGATATATTTTTTAGCCAGTTGCTTATAAGCCGGATTCTGTTTCGCCTCATCGGCGAATGACAGCAATTTATCTGCTTCGGCGCTTGCGCGCCGGAGTCAAGCGGCACAGACCAATGCTCCGCATTGGAAGCACCAAATTCCAAGATACAAATTCCAAACAAACATCAAACCACAAAATTAAAACTATAAAGAGAATGTTTTTGTACTATTGTTTCTTAGTTATTGATATTCCCAATGCGAAGCACTGGAATACGACCTTGCACCGGATAGGGTTTGCCACATTCTAACCTCACGGCCAGAACGCGTGCGCTCTTACCGCACGATTTCAACCTTACCGAACACTCAATAAATTGAGTGTTCGGCGGTATATTTTCTGTTGCACTTTCCCTGGAGTTTCCCCCGGTCGCCGTTAGCGACTATCCATAGCCAGCGCATAGCACTGGCTGGTGTCCGGACTTTCCTCTAGATACTTTTTAAGGCATCCAGTAGCTGTCTTACAACTGGCTACTTATATTTTACCCTAAAAGTCAGTAGTTTGTCAAGTACATGTACTCGATCGCAAAAAATAATTTGAAAGAAAACGCTACGGGGACGCTGCGCTTTCGCTCACTCTCGCCTAACAAAGAATAAAAGGAAAATGCCTCAGCTCAGAATTTTCCCAAATCTCGCGCCTTAGTTCTGTGATATAATAGAGTTAGTTCCATTTAACAATCTTTAAGGACAGAATAAGTTTCATACTCTTAATCGGCGCGGGGCTTCTTTTATTCTTAAACGTTAGGTAAAATATTGCGTAGCTGGTTAAAATTTAATAAGGAAGTTTTTTAGTTTTTTTGGAAAAAAAAGACCCTTATTTATACTCACTGGGTCTTGGTGTGAGTTTCTTCTTCACTTATGCAATTCGGGAAACTCATCTCGTCTCGAATTGCACCATACCTGATGGTATTCTTTTTTTGGAGATGGGGACGGGTTGGCACATGAACACCAATTTTCCGTCTCCGCATAAAAATACCGATAGGAGTCGTCATTCCTTGGTCGAACTGCTTTACCGCAGTTCACGCAGGCCTGGTACGACCCCCCCCTTGCCCCAGGAGCGCATTTCTCATACGCATACCCGGGACAATTACAAGTATAGTCTTTCTCTTTCATTTTATTTCTCCTCCTTTAAAAAGGTTTTGTAAAAGAGCAAATCCTCGCAACAGCTAAAGACCGCTCTTTTAGTTAAAAGACGATTTCTCAACTATTGATGTTTTAGTATAGCAGATAACGGCTAATCTGTCAAGTCAATGGTGGTAAAAAACAAAACCCCCTCGTCTTTCGACAAAGGGGGCTACAGCGCCAATACCTTAAAGCCACCTCCCGCTCATTGTAGCCAATAATCTTTTCTTCCTTTCCCCAGGAAGAAGAATCAAAGCATTCCACTCATTGCCGCGCACCGTAAGTTTAGCTACCAGTATTCCCAGTCGTTTGAAATTACGGTGCAACTCATTTTGGTTTTTAGCCGCACTCGCGGCCTCTTTTATTTTCTCTCCATCTACCATTCCACCTCTCCTTTCAGTAATAACTTTAATATTCACGCCCACAAAGTACCAAACGCACTATATAATACTCATTTCTCGTGTCAAGTGTGGATAACCTCAGCATTTCTCTATAGGTACTCCCATAGTCAGAAATAAATAATCCCGTCCTTATTTTGCCGTGTCAGAAATTTTTTCCCCACCGCACTCTTGAAACAAAGTTATTAGAGTATAGTTAATTATAATTTTATCCACTTTCAGTTCATATGTGTTGAAAGTGGATAGGTATAGTTACTACAATTTTTCCACGGCCGTGGAAAAATTGTAGTTGGTGTTAAAAGAACAAAATTTAATGGACTTTATGACTTTTCACTTTTGACTGTTCAGCACCTCATTCACCAGCCGGTCTGCTTCCCTGTTTTTCTCCCGCGGCACGTGCGTAAAAATAACTTTTTTAAACTCAAAACATAGGTTGTGCGCGTCCACATATAATCCCTTCAGATTCTCCTCTTTCACCCGATATTCTCCATTCAACTGCCTCTCTATAAGCTCACTATCCATTCGCACCTCAATTTCCGCTTCTCTCGCCTTCGTCTTCCCTAACATCTGTCGCGCTTTCGTCAGTCCCAAAATAACCGCTCTGTACTCGGCTTCATTATTAGTCGCCTTCCCGATATATTCGCCATACTTCTTCCCGTTAACTATTACCGCCATCGCCGCCAGTCCAGGATTTCCTCTCGCCCCTCCATCGGTATAAATTATCACCTTATTTAGGCCAAACAATTTATTATTCATAGTTATTAAAAAATCCTGGACCGAGGAAAGGGGTCGGGGAAACATGAGTTTCCCCGTGGCGGAGTCCACGAACCGCTGGGTTCGTGGGAGTCCCGAGTTTACCGAGGGACGACGGTCCGGGATTCCCTCTCGCTCCCCCGTCCGTATAAATAACAATCTTGTTTAAATTAAATAATTGTTTTTTCATATTTTAATTTCTCTTCTTTGTATAATTTTATGGACTTTCAACTTTTGACCGGCTTTATGCCACTCCACGGCAAAAGCGTGCTCGCCGGCAAATTAAATCCCGCTGCTGCCTTATGTCCGCCGCCGCCATACTTCTTCGCTATCGCCGACACATCCACCGTCCCGTCCGAACGCAGCGATACCCGCTTTTCTCCGTTTATCTCTCTCCAGACAATAGACATCGGCGGCCGCTTCTTATACAAGGCATACGCCAATTCGGACGTCAACGGCTTGTAAGAAAAGTTTACCGCTAAAACTTTTTTTCCCTCAAACTCCACCAGCTCCGCTTCCTTAGACATAAAATCAATTATCGCCTGCTCGTAAATCAAAATTAATTTTCCTTTTTTAACCATCTCGCGGCGTTTCCCCGCCGTCTCCATCTCCCGCGCCAGTTTTTCCCATTTAACAAAACTACCTAATCTTTCCAAGGATAAACAGGATAAAATCGCCCGCGCCTCCGGCAGCTTAAAATTCCACAAATCACCGTCTTCCACGTACCTCGCCAGCATCGGTACCGGCTTCCCCGGATGAAAATATTTCCAGGCCAAGTACGCTCCCGAGTGTTTCAAATCAAATAAACACTCGTTTGCCGCCTTTGCCGACTCCTCCGCCGTCCGGTGATGGTCAATAATCACCACTTTTTTATTCGCCGCCTTAAGTTTTATAACCATCTCCGCCGGATAAGAAAAATCAATCATATAAACCTCTTTATCCTTAAGGCCTTCCGGTAACGGCTGTTGATAAAAAGTCGGTATATAAACCGCCCTCCCCCCCAACTTTTTCCACGCCGCCCACGCCGCCGTAAATCCATCTAAACACTCCCCATGGTACAGCACTACAATCTTCTTCTGTTTTATCTCATTCTTCATTCATCTAATTCTAAACTGTCTCCCTTAAAAAAACCACTTACTAACACCTCTAAACTATTCTAATGTTCTTGAGAACATTAGAATAGTTTAACGAGTAGTGTAAGTCCAAAAGTATTGACATCAGTCAAAAACTGAATTATAAACTAATCAGCTTTACTCTGCACATTAAAAATCGAAGTAGGAGAAGAATAATGAAACTTTTTAGATTGTTACCTTTCTTAACATTTTTATTCGTTTTTTTCACTCCGGCCTTCGCTGCCCAACCCCTTCCCCAAAACATTGAGCTCTTAGTGTCCGTTCCAAATAATCTCAATGTCTTTGACGCCATCGTCACCTCTGTTCCCGTACCGGTAGACCTTCCCGGTATAAACGGTAAGATTTATCACATTGCCGTTGCTGATCCCGATACCGGCACTCCCTTCAACGGTTGGCTCGTCGCCTCTATGGATTCGTCTTTCAAAAAGGGGGAATCTATACGAGTGTCTTTTTTGAGGATTGATAAAAAAATAAAACTAACTTCATTTTCTAATCCGTGGGACGCTTTCGTCATCTACACCCCCGCCGTAGAACCGAAAGAGTCTGATAACTAACTCTCTTCATAGTTAAAACGCCCCGATCTACTCGGGGCTTTTTTCCTATTTCTACTATTTATTTACTCAACGCCTCTATCCCCGGCAATTTCTTCCCCGCCAAAAAATCAAGCATCGCTCCCCCGCCGGTGGAAAGAAAACTAATCTTTTTCTCTAGTTTCAACTTGCGGATAAAGTTGACCGTCTCCCCACCTCCCACCACCGAAAACGCCTTCGTTCTCGCCACCGCCCGAGCGACCACCTTCGTTCCGCTCTCAAACCCGCGCTTCTCAATCATTCCCAACGGCCCGTTCCAAACAATTGTCTTCGCCCGCTTTATCTCCCCCATAAATATCTTCTCTGTCTTCGGTCCGATATCTAAGATCTTTCCGCCTCGTCTCCGCGCATCAACCAGTCCCTTTATATTTTTCATCCGCGCCACTTTCAATATCATGCCGTCAATTTTTCTCTCCGCCACTGACTCCCCTATGTTCACACCTTCTAAATAAAGCAAAGTATTTCCCAGCGCTCCTCCCACCAAAAAAGCATCCGCCCGCCTGCGAAAATGCGCAATCACCGGCAGTTTTGAGTCCGCCTTCGCTCCGCCGAATATCATCACCAGCGGACGTCTCGGCTTCTTCATCACTCGCGACAAATTAACTATTTCCTCTTCCAGTCGCAGCCCGCCATAACTCGGCGCAAACTTGGTAATCCCCACCATGGAAGCGTGCGCCCGGTGGCAGTTGGCAAACGCTTCATTTACATAATAATCTCCCAGCGACGCCAGGTGCCGCGCCAACTCCGTGTTATTCTCCTCCTCGCCGTCTAAAAACCGCACATTCTCCAACAGAAAAACCGCGCCCACCGCCGCGTTCCGTATCTCGTTGGCCGCCTCCGATATCCGGCTGTGAGCGATAAATTCCACCGACCGCCCGACAATTTTCGCCAGACGCGCTTCCTCTCCCTTAAGCGAGAACTCTTTATTGTTCCGCGTTATATGCATTGACGGCTTCGGCCGGCCTCGGTGCCCCAAAATAACCAGCTTATCCGCTTTTTTAATCAGAAACTTTATCGTCCGCGCCGACTGCTCTATCCGCCACCCATCCGCGTCATTAAAATCCAGCCGTACTATGGCCGTCCCGGTAAGTTCCCTCCGGCTGGCTTTAGAAATAAATTGTATTGCCATTTTTAAACCATTATACACGCTTTGTTTGTACTGCTACAAATCAAGGCCTGCCGGCAAGCAGGCTACATTATCATCCAACTCTTCCTCTTAAGGTTGATAAATTTAAGAGCAACTCACTTAAAACACATAAATCAGCCAGAGAAGCCCAGTTTCCTGTTTGTTGGACCGCGCGGAGCACGGCGGTGCGAGTCAGAGGAATTTTTTAGCAAAAAAATATCCGTGTCCAACAAACAGGAAACTGGGCTTCTGATTGCCGCTAAGCGAGAGTATGTTGGCAAGTTATTCATAATTATACACAAACCAACCTATCCACTTCCTCCATTGCTCTACCCCGCCACTTAATATAAAATTAACTTGGTATTATGGTTTCACGGTTCATCTTCGTAGTCGGCGGCGTCATGTCGGGAGTTGGCAAAGGCGTCACCACTGCCTCCATCGGGCGGATTCTTAAAGACCTCGGCTTCAAAGTCACCGCCGTCAAGATTGACCCTTATATTAACGTTGACGCCGGCACTATGAACCCCATTGAGCACGGTGAAACATTTGTTTTGAATGACGGCCGCGAGTGCGACCAGGATATGGGCAACTACGAACGCTTCCTGGACACCACTTTAACCAGTGACAACTACATGACCACCGGCTCCATCTACCTCGCCGTCATCCAGAAAGAACGCAATCTGGAATATGGCGGCAAATGCGTCCAAGTTGTCCCCCACATCCCCGAAGAGGTTATTAGACGCTTGGAACATGTCAGTCGCAAAGAGTCAGCCAATTTTGTTTTAGTGGAAATCGGCGGCACCGCCGGCGAGTATGAAAATATGCTCTTTCTGGAAGCCGCCCGTCTGCTTAAATCACGCCAGCCGCAAAACGTAGCTTTTATTTTAGTCAGCTACCTTCCCACTCCCAAAATGATTGGCGAGATGAAAACAAAACCCACCCAGCACGCCACCCGCCTGCTGAATTCCGCCGGCATCCAGCCGGACATCATCATCGCCCGCTCTTCCGCCTCTTTGGACGAACCCCGCAAAGAAAAAATCTCCACCTTCTGCAACGTCCCCAAAGAAAACGTCATCTCCGCCCCCGACGTCAAATCCATCTACCAGATACCAATTAACTTTGAAAAAGACAATCTTTCCGCTGTTATTCTCAAAAAATTCGGCCTCAAACCCCGCCGCCGCAATGGTCATGAGTGGCACAAGCGTTTCAAAATCTCTCGTTTTCCCGACACCGTCCGCATCGGCATTGTCGGCAAATACTTTTCCTCCGGCGACTTTACTTTATCCGACGCTTACATTTCCGTCATTGAGGCCATCAAACACGCCTGCTATGCCCTTAAACGCCGCCCCGTTATTGACTGGCTCAACTCTGAATCTTTTGAGAAAAATCCGGTATCTCTGGAAGAGCTTAAATCCTATGACGGCATCATTATTCCCGGCGGTTTCGGTTCTCGCGGCATTGAAGGAAAAATAAAAGCTATTGAATACATCCGCCGGAATAACATCCCCTTCCTGGGACTTTGTTATGGTATGCAAATGGCCGCCGTGGAATTCGCCCGCAACGTTGTCGGACTCAAAGACGCTCACACCACCGAAATCAATCCCGACACTCCCCATCCTATTATTCACATTCTTCCCGAACAAGCTGCTAATGTAAAAAACAAAAACTATGGCGCTTCTATGCGTCTGGGCGGCTACCCCTGCGCCCTCGCTAAAAACACTCTCGCCCACCGCGCCTACAAAGCCGACACTGTCTCCGAACGCCACCGCCACCGCTACGAACTCAATAATAACTATCGCGACCAACTTGCCGCCGCCGGCCTCGTCTTCTCCGGCGTCAATCCCGACCAAAATCTGGTGGAAATTCTTGAACTCCCTAACCACCCTTTCTTCCTTGCTACTCAATTTCATCCCGAGCTCCAATCCCGCCCCCTCACTCCTCACCCCCTCTTCCTTGCCTTCCTCAAAGCCGCTATCCAAAAGAGTGGCCAGTAGCAAATATTTTGTAATATGAAAAAAACTTGGGTTTGGCTCATTCTTATAATTGCTATTGCCTCCTTCTTCCGGCTTTATAATCTTTCCTCTACCCCTCCCGGCCTCTATCCGGACGAGGCCATGAATGGCAACAACGCTCTGGAAGCGCTTCACACAAGTCCGCCAGCTGGCGGATACAAAGTTTTCTACCCCGAAAACAACGGCCGCGAAGGACTTTTCATAAACATCCAGGCCGCCTTCCTCGGCTCTTTGGAAAACTCCGGCATCTCCCCCACCCAACCCTGGGCGCTCCGCTTCCCTTCCGCTATCTTCGGTATCTTAACCGTTCTGGGACTATTTTTCCTAACCAAAGAATTATTTAGAGTTTCGTCCGCCAGCTGGCGGATAGGATTTAGGATTTCTCGCGGCGAGGTTACTGCTCTTCTCTCCTCCTTTTTCCTCGCCGTGAGCTTTTGGCACATCAACTTCTCCCGCGTCGGCTTCCGCGCCATTATGGCTCCTGCTTTTCTCATCTGGGCTCTTTATTTTTTTCTTAAATCCATTTCCCCCGCTCGCCAACAGGCGCGGCCGAAACCTGCCGGGTGGCGGCTATTCATCATCCCCGCCGTCCTTAGTGGGATAATATTTGGCCTCGGTTTATATTCTTACATCGCCTACCGCGCTATGCCCCTGCTCTTTCTTGTCTTTATTCCTTTCTTCTGGCGCTCCAAACAATTCTGGCAAGCCGCCGCCGCCTTCACCATTGGCGCTGTCATCACCGCCGCCCCGCTCGGCCTGTATTTCCTAAATAACCCCGCCGATTTCCTCGGCCGTACCTCCCAAATATCTGTCTTTTCTTCCGCTTCTCCTCTTAAAGACCTGGTTATAAATACCTCCAAAACCGCCGCTATGTTTAATTTTGCGGGCGACGGCAACTGGCGCCACAACCTTGCTGGCGCGCCCCAGCTCTACTGGCCCGTCGGTATACTGTTCTTAATCGGTATCCCCATTTCACTTTATACACTCTTCCGTCATTCCCGCGAAAGCGGGAATCCAGTCCATAATTCATCGCTGTTACTTCCGATTATTTTATTTTCTTGGTTATTTATCTCTGCCTTACCGGTAGTAATTTCTAACGAAGGCCTTCCCCACGCCCTCCGCGCTATTCTGATGATTCCGCCCGTCTTTATTCTCTCCGCTTTAGGCGGTATCTATGTTTATGAACATCTTAAAACCATTCTCCCCCGCCAGCGCCGTTTTCTCTTTGCTCTTGCCATAATTTTCCTCGCCACCATTACTATAAATACTTACGACACCTACTTCCTTAAATGGGGACAAAATCCTGAAACCGCCGGCGCCTTCAACCAAAACTATGTTGACCTCGCCGCTCAAATAAACTCCCTTCCCTCCGCCATTCCAAAATACGTCATTGTGGACTCCGGCGGCGTTGACGTCCGCGGCCTCCCCATGCCCGCCCAAACCGTAATATTCTTAACCGATACCTGGTCACCCGAAAACCGCCAAACCAAAAACATCTTCTACCTTCTCCCCCCTCAAACCGACTCTATTCCCCCCACCGCCCCCGTCTTCCATATCTAAACCATTTGACAAATCCACCCTTTTTCCGCCGCTCGCCCTGAGCGGTTTTTTTATAAAAATAAAATCCGCCTTGGGCGGACGCTATATTACCTAACTCTCCCTCTAAAAAAGTATTGTTTTATTTTTTTATTGCTTTTCCCGCTATATTTTAGAGGGGCTATCAGAGCCGGCCGGGCTTGGTTCTTCCGGCCGGCGAGATCAGAGAACGGCTCGCCGCTGGAGCGAGCCAGTTCGTACCCGGCAAAATATAGCGGAAAAAGCAATTACCATACCTTTCTACTACCCATGCCTTATTTCCACCACATCCCCATCCCTCACCACATACTCCTTTCCCTCTAATCTCATCTTTCCTTTTTGTTTGGCCGCCGCCCAACTCCCCGCCGCCAACAACTCCTCCCACCCCACCACCTCCGCCCGAATAAACTTTGCCTCAAAATCCGTGTGGATTGTTCCCGCCGCCTCCGGCCCTTTTGTCCCGCGTCTAATCGTCCACGCCCGCGTCTCGTCCTCACCGGTGGTAAAAAAGCTAATCAGCCCCAAAATCTCGTACGATTTTTTTATTAACTTATCCAACCCCTCTTCTTTTTTCAAATCCAAAACCAGATAATCCGCTCCCAAAGAAGCAATATAATCCTTTATCTCTTTCCCCACCTCCTCCTCTTTCCCGTTCAGTAAAAATATCTGCGGCTTGGCTGTCAGTAAATTAAGTTCCCTTATCGCCGCGTCTTCCCTCAACTCCTCCGGCATCTCGTTGACCATTTTTTCAGCCAGCAGTTTTTCCTTCACTTCCTTCGCCGCCTTAAGCGATTTTGCCTTCTCCTTATCTCCCGCCCTCGCCTCTTTTTCCAAACTTCCTATCCGCTTTTCTATCGTCTCCAGGTCCTTAAAAATCAATTCTAAATTAACCACCTTCGCGTCTCGCGCCGGATCCGTTCCTCCCTCCACGTGAATAACCTCCTCGTCCTTAAAACACCTGACCAAGTGGACAATCGCGTTCGTCTCCCTAATATTGGCTAAAAACTGGTTGCCCAGCCCCTCTCCCTCGTGTGCCCCCTTCACCAGCCCCGCGATATCATAAAACTCAACCACCGCCGGAATCTTCTTGGCACTTCGCGACATCTTATTCAACTTTTCCAGCCGCTCATCCGGCACCGCCACCACTCCCACGTTCGGGTCCACCGTCGCGAACGGATAATTAGCGATATTTACCTCCTGCCGCGTCAGCATCTTAAACAAGGTGGACTTTCCCACGTTCGGCATCCCCACAATTCCCAGTGACATTTTCATAGGTTTTAATATACTCCCTGTTGACAAAAAATAAAAATAGGAGTATAATTACAACCAGATACTCAAAGAGCTATCTTGGGTGGTCGACGGAGCTCTTTGAGGGGCGAATTTATTCGCCCATATGGCGAATTTATTCGCCCATATATTGTTACCTCGACCACCCTTTTTTTATTTACTAAAAATTCTACAATTTTTATATCAACTATAATTTTCCAACGACCGTGGAAAAATTATAGTAACCACACCCAACCTATCCACTTATAAAACATATGTTTTATAAGTGGATAATATTAAAGTAATTTAAACCTCCACTTCTTCCCTGCCCACTCCTTCCCCGCGTAATTGACCCCCACTCTCGCCGCTGCCTTAATCCGCGACGGCTTTATTTTTTCTCCTCCGTCCTCAATCCATAGTCCCGTCTTCCGGCTTGCCGGCCGCCCGCTCAAACTCCCGTCAATTTTCAAAAACTTCGCCACCCTCCCCGGCCCACTGACTACACCGTCTTTATTTTTAATTAAAGTCTGCGAAGCAGACCTCCTAAATTTTGATTTTTGATTTTTAATTTTTGAAATTCCCCTTATTAAAATCGCGGCCGGGTATTCTTCCGGTCCCGTCACCAAGTTAAGCATCCAGTGATTTCCGTAAACAAAATAAACATACCAGTGTCCGGCCGCTCCCCACATCGGCGCGTTCCGCTTCGTCTTTCCTCTCGCCGCGTGGCTGGCTTTGTCTTTCAGCCCGTGATACGCCTCCGTCTCCGTAATTACCGCCCGTATTTCTTTCCGTCCTATCCGGCGAACTAAAACCTTTCCCAGCAATTCCCTCGCCAACCTCACCGTTGCTCGCGGCTCAAAACTCCTTCTTGTGAATAACATCTGTCTCTTTATGGCCTATAATAATAAGTAACCAGAGTATATCCTTTTTTAAAAAATCGCGCTATGAACAAAATCAGATCTTTCGTTCCTTGGTTCCTTGTCGCCGCCCTTATCGCCGTCTCTTTCTCTTTTATGCTCTCCGCCGCGTCGAGCGACTCTGTTGTTATGGATGAGCTGGCGCATATCCCCGCCGGCTACTCCTACCTAAAATTTTTTAATTACCGTCTTAACCCCGAACATCCTCCGCTCGTTAAGGTCATTTCCGCTCTTCCCCTTCTTTTTTTAAATCTCAACTTCCCCTCCGACCGCCCCTCCTGGCAGGAAGACATTAACGGCCAATGGACCGCTGGCACGCAATTCCTTTTTGAATCCGGAAATAATCCCGACCAGATTCTCTTTTCCGCTCGCCTCGGCCCAATGCTTCTGACTCTTCTTCTGATTATCATAACCTATGGCCTTTCCTCCCGTCTTCTCGGCCGCTGGTGGGCGCTTCTCCCCACCGCCTTCTTATCTCTCTCTCCCACCGTCCTCGCTCACGGCCACTATGTCACCACCGACATCGGCGCCGCTCTGGGTATCCTCGCCGCTTCTTGGGCTTTCCTTAACTTTCTGGAACGCCCTAATCGCCGCTCTTTAATTATTGCTGGTCTCGTTTTCGGCCTCGCCCAACTTCTTAAATTCTCCGTTGTTCTCCTGATACCGTTCTTTATTATCATTACTGCCGTCCACCTTATCCGCAACGCCGCTGTTAACCTTAAAAACACTACTCTCCAAACAAAACTTCTTTACCTCTTTCGCGAAAAATTAAAAAAGGCGGGACAACTTCTTTCTGTCTTCCTTATCGGAACCGTTGTCATCTATGCCGTTTACTTTGTATTTACTATCGGCTACCCCACCTCCCGCCAACACCGTGATACTGTCTTCAGTTTAAACTCATTTGCTGGCGGCCCCACTCCCGCCGGGCAAACCTGCCGTCCGGCGCGCTGCCTCGCTGATGTTGATATATTTCTCTCCGGCCACCGCCTGACCCAGCCGCTGGGTGAATACCTGCTCGGCGTCCTAATGGTCTCTCAACGCTCCGCCGCCGGCAACACCGGCTACTTCTTAGGCGAAGTCTCCGCCGCCGGCTGGCTCTCTTATTTTCCCGTCATCTTCCTTCTTAAAGAACCGCTTCCTTCCCTGATTTTTATTCTGGCCGGCCTCCTCTTGGCACTGATTAAAATGAAACGCACCTTCTCCCGCCGCGGCTTCACTCTCGGTGAATACCTCCATACAAATTTCATTGAATTTTCTCTGATTCTCTTTGTTGTTTTTTACTGGGGCTACAGCATTACCAGCCCGCTTAATATCGGTGTCCGCCACATTTTACCTACTGTTCCCATGCTCTACATCCTCGCCGCCGGCTCCGTTAAAAACTGGATTGTTTCTTTTCCTTATCATCTCTCCTCCGTTTCATTCTTAAACCGTTTCCGTTCTCTGGTCGGTATTTTCTCCCGTCTCGCTGTTAAATTTACCGCCTTAAGCGCTCTCCTCGTCTGGCTCGCTATCACCATCGCCGTTACCTCTCCTTTCTTCCTTTCCTACTTCAATGAACTCGGCGGAGGTACGTTAAATGGCTATCGCGTTGTTACCGATTCCAATTATGACTGGGGACAAGATCTAAAACGCCTGGATGATTTTGTAAATAGCCGCCGGATAGACAAAATCGCCGTTGACTACTTCGGCGGCGATTCTCCCTCTTATCGCCTCGGCAATGCCTTCGTTCCTTGGTGGTCGGAAAAAAACAATCCCCGTGAAGAAGGAATTGAGTGGCTGGCCGTCTCCGTCAACACTCTCGCTTCCGCCACTGCCATCCCCGCTCCCGGCTTTGCCCGCGCTCCCGAAAACGAGTATCTCTGGCTAAAAACCGCCCGCGGCTTACCCGTTAACCTCGCCGAACCCCCGCCTCCCGACTACCGCGCCGGCACCTCCATCTTCATCTACAAACTCTAACCAACTAACATTAAAAAAACCCAAACCCTCGGCGCTGTTTTTTTTCAATTCCGATTTTCCCATATAAACAAAAGCCCGCCTAAGTTTTTGCGTAAGCAAAAATTTTGGCGGGCTACATTCTCATCCAACCTCTCCCCCAGGAAGAATAGTTTATATTCTCCCCATCATTATTCGCGACTTCTACGAGCTTAATAAGCGATAAATGAGCGGAATGAACAATTTGGCTTCTATAAATATGACTGGTCGGAAAATCCCGAGGTTCTATCGAGGGAGGAATGGGAACCAGTCATTTTATAAGCCAAATTAGAACGGAGCGAATATTATTCGCTTTGAGCGAGTAGCGGAGCGAATGGTGGTGGGGGAATATATAAAAGCCGCAATTCCCTTCTCCTTACTCTTAATACTTTATCTATACTTATAATACACCCTATTCGGACTCCTCAAATCAATATACTCCAACCGCCCCAAATCACCCCGCAACGCCTCCAGCGCCCTCTTCACGCCCGCCGGCTCGTCCCGCAAACTGAAATAAACCGGCACTTCTTCCACCCCTAAACGAATAACCGCCTCCTCTCTCGTCTCCTCTCCCACCTCCACCCTCCCCGCCGCCACTTCTACTTCCTCTAAAACATCCAGCCATTTAACTAAATTGGCGAACAACCGCTCCGGCATAATCTTTTCTCCCAGTTTAACTTCTTCCGGTCCGGTCACTACTCTCACTATCTTCCCTCCCGCCGCCGGCGCTGTTTTAAACGTCACTCCCGTCCGGTCAAACCAATAACACTCCCTTCCTCCAAAATTACACCACTGTCCATATTCCTCCCTGCTCCTAACATCAATCACCACCTTCCTCGTCCAATAATTTTTATTTATTTCGGTTGCCTCAATTTCCAAAGGTAATGTTCCGTTCCATTTAACCGTCTGAAAAATATATTTTATATCCGCGAGTTTTATAATTGCCTCCGCTGTTATCTCCCCTGCCCCCTTAACCGATACCGACTTAACTTCCAGTAATTGGTAGTGTATTATCAGCCAGCTCAACGCGGCTGCCGCCACCGCCGCTCCCGCCAAAAACCGGCGCCGGTTATTAAATTGGTGTGATAACCGCCTCTCCGTTATTGATTCATGTTTCTGCGCCATAATTATCTAAATATATCGGCGTTCTATTAAAGGATTTATTCTTGATAAAAATTCATAAGGAATCATTTCACTTGTATCAATTCCATGCTGGATATCAAAAATCGCCTCGTCTCCCACCGCCACTGCTATCCCCGTCACATCTATCACCGTCATATCCATACTTACTCTTCCCACTATTCTAACTGGCTTACCCTTAACTACAAACCTGCCTCGACTGGAAAGCGTTCGCGGCAATCCGTGCCAATAACCGACCGGCACCACCGCCAGCTTTCTTTTTCCCCTTAACCTCTCCGTCAGATCATAACCCACATAAGCGCCGTCCGGAACATCCTTCACTTCGGTAATCACCGCTTTCCAATCCATCGCCGGCTTAAGTTTTATTTCTTCTCCTAAAGCCGCTTCTATTTCCCGCGACGGAAAATAACCGTAAAGCGCCATCCCCACTCTCACCCCGTCCAAGTGATATTTCTTATTCAAAAGCGTGCCCGCGCTCGCCGCGCAGTGCCGAAATAAATTAATAAACCCCGCTCTCTTAAACAACTCCGCCACCCTCATAAATTCTTCAAACTGCTGCTCGGTAAAGTAAGGATAAATTGGATCTTTCGCCGCCGCGAAATGAGTGTAAATGCCCGTTAACGCTTCCCGCGCTCCCTTTTGTCTTTTTATTATCTCAATAACCCGCCCGATCTCCAGCGGCAAAAAACCCTGCCGATGCATGCCGGTATCAATTTTTAAATGAAACTTTGGCGACTTCGCCATCCGCGCTATCGCCTCCAGCCAAACGCGCGTTGACACGGTGATAGTTATTCCCATTGCCGCCGCCGCTCTGAAATTCTCCGGTAAAGTCGCCCCCAGCACAATCACCGGCGCCGTTATTCCCGCCGCCTTAAGTTCCGCTGCCTCTTCTAAACCGTCCACCGCCAGCCACTCCGCTCCGCCTTCACTAAAAATTTTCGCGGCGCCCGTCAACCCGTGCCCGTAAGCGTTGGATTTCACCACTGCCATTAAAAGTGCGCCTTTTGCCAGCCGCCGCCGAACGGCGTCATAGTTATGCCTCAAAGCCGCTTTCTTTATCTCCACCCACGTCCGCGGCTCAATGGCATCAATCGCGCTGAATCGTGTCTTTGCCGACATAATCACGCAACGCTCCCGGTATCTTAACTGTTCCGTCCGCCAGTTGGTTATTCTCAATAATAGCCGCTATCGTCCGCCCAATCGCTATCCCCGTGCCGTTTAAAGTGTGAAGATATTTAACTCCCTCTTTATCTCGCCAGCGGGCTTTTATTCCTCTCGCCTGATAATCGCCGGTATTGGAACAGGAGTGCGTCTCGCGGTAACAGTTTTGACTTGGCATCCACACCTCAATATCAAATTGCCGTCTGTCTCCCCACGTCATGTCTCCCGTGCAGATATCCACCACGCGATACGGCAATCCCAATTTTCTTACTATTTTCTCCTGTAGTCCCAAAATCAGCCGGTGTTCCTCGCTAGAGGCCTCCGGATGAACGAAAGAAAACAACTCTACTTTATCAAACTGGTGCACGCGGATAATTCCCTTCGTGTCTTTTCCGTAAGAACCGGCTTCCCGCCGAAAAGCTGTGGAAAACCCTACATACCGCCTCGGCAATTCCTCCGCCGGCAAAATCTCATTCATATGCAACGGCCCTAAACTGTGTTCCGCGCTTCCCACTAAATACAAATTATCCGCCGGCAGGTAAAATGCCTCCTCTTCCTTTATAAACCTGCCTTTCCCCATTCCCTTCATCACCTCCGGCTTAACCATTACCGGCGGCACTACCGGTTTAAAACCGGCCGCCATTGCTTCCTCCATCACCATTTTCACCAAAGCAAACTCCATCAGCGCCGCTTCTCCCAGTAAATAACCAAACCGCGTCCCCGCCACCTTAGCCGCTCTCTCCGTATCAATAATGCCAAGCGCCTCCCCTATCTCCATATGGTCCTTCGGCTCAAAATTAAATTCCGGCTTTTCTCCCACTTCTCGCACCACCACGTTTTCGTTCTCATCCTTTCCCGCCGGCGCCCCGTCTTCCGGCAAATTAGGCAACCGCTCTAAAATCTCCCTCCTGGCTTCGTCCTCCGCCTGTGCCGTCTTCTCTAAAGTTAAAATTTCTTCTTTTATCGCCCGCGCCTTTTCTCTCTCATCGGCTCCTAATGCCCGTTGGGACGCCCGCTTCTCGTCTCGCTCCGCCGTCGCCTCCCGCCAGACCTTATCGTGCGCCAAAAAATCATCCACCAGAATCTCTGGCACTCCCCGCCAAGCCAGTTTTTGTTTCACCATCTCCGAATTATTTCTTATTATCTCAACATCCAGCATATTTTAAAAATATTAAAAATATAAATTTATGAAATAAATTACTTCAACTTTGATTTTTATCCGCCTCCGCCAACTGGCGGACGGCGGATTGATTTTTAAACTTTTTTCTTCATTAGCGGAAAGAAAACCGTTTCTCTTATCGGCCTTCCCGCTAAAACCGCGAATAGCCGCTCCGACATTCCGAACCCCGCCGTCGGCGGCATTCCATATTCCAGCGCCGTCAAAAATTCCTCATCCAATCTTTGTGCTTCTTTGTCTCCCTTTTCTCTTAGACGCTCCTGTTCCTCTAATCTCTCCCGCTGGTCAACCGGATCATTGGCCTCCGAAAATCCCTTTCCCAGTTCCGTCCCGTGCGCTATCACCTGAAATCTCTCCACCTGTTTCAGCTCTTCCGGTCGGCGTTTGGCCAGCGGCTCTATCTCTACCGGCGGATTAATCAGCATAACCGGCTCCACCAGTGTCGGCCTCGCCATCTTCTTAAAAATCGCGTCTATGATTCGTCCCTTCCCCGCCGCTCTCTCCACCTTCAATCCCAACGCCTCGGCCTTCCGCCTCAATTCTGCTTCTGTCGCTTTCTTCAAATCAATGCCGCTCTTCTTTTTGAATATGTCAAAATAATCAACTTTCGGCCACTTCTTTCCCCAATTTACTTTCTTTCCGTTGTATTCAAATATCAGCGTCCCGAATGTTTCCTTTATCACTTTCTTATACATTCTTTCTACCAACTCCATCAGCTCCTCATAATTCGTGTATGCCAAATAAAACTCCATCTGGGTATAGTCCTGCAGATGTTCCGCGTCAATGCCCTCGTTGCGAAACACTCGTCCGATTTCAAAAATTTTCTCCCACCCCCCCACCATCAGCTTCTTCAAAGCGATTTCCAATGAAATGCGCAGATAAAAATCATCGTCCAGCGCTCGGTGGCGCGTTACAAACGGCTCCGCTTCCGCTCCGCCCGGCATCGCCTCCAGCACTCCTGTCTCCACCTCCGTAAACCCCGCCGCCGCCAATTCCCTCCTTATCGTCGCCCAGAACTTGGCTTTACGGGTAAACAACCGCCTCACTTCCGGATTCATAAGCATTTCCAGGTATCTTTGCCTCAATCTTACCTCCGTGTCTTCCAGTCCATAGTAATCCGCCGGCAGCGGCCTCAAACTCTTGGTAAGCAAAACCAGCTTCTTCACCTCTACGCTTTTTTCTCCTCTCTTGGTGGTAAATAACTTTCCGCCCACCGCCACAAAATCACCTCCGTCTAAATTAGGGACAATTTTTTTAAAATTCGCCGTCGTCTTCGCGTTCGCTACCGCCTGCATCCGCCCGCTCTCATCCTCCACATCCAAAAAAACTATTCCTCCCTGCTTTCTTAATCCCCGCACTCTTCCGGCAATAAAAACCGGACTGCCTCCTTGCACCAACTTCTGGAAACTTTCCTTCACCTCCGCTACTGTATGTGTCCGCTTTACCCTGGCCGGATAAGGATTAATCCCCAGCTTTTGGAGTTTTTCCCGTTTTTCTTTTCGGTCACGAATAATATCCTCGCGCATAATTTTCCTGGCCTCTGTGCCGCCTACTTAATTGACTTAATAGTGTAATTAACTTCTCCCTTAAGAGTCCTTACCTTAATTGTCTCTCCCGCCTTGTGTCCCATTAGCGCCGCTCCCACCGGCGACTCGTTGGAAATTTTACCTTGCTCCGGGTCAACCTCCTGCGACCCGACAATGTTATAAACCGCTTTCATTCCGCCATCTTTCTCCACCTCCACCACCGACCCTAAACTCACCTCGTCGTGCTTGCCGCTTCTGGTAATAACCTCCGCGTTTTTTAATATATCCTCCAGCTCCATTATCCGCCGCTCCACTTGCGACTGCTCGTCTTTGGCTTCGTTATACTCGGAGTTTTCCGACAAATCGCCGAACTCCTTTGCTTTTTTTAACCTATCCGCCACCTCCATTCTCCGCCCTGTAACCAATTCCTGATATTCCGCCTGCAACTCCGCCAAACGTTCCTTTGATAAATAGTGAGTCATTCTATTTTTATTAAATGTTAAAACTGCACCGCTATATTTTCCTTTTCCGCCGCCTCCGCCGTGAAAAACTGTTTATCGGCAAAACCAAAAGTTCCCGCCATCGTATTATTAGGGAAAGTTTGTAACCGTGTGTTAAACTCCATCACCGTCGTGTTGTAAAATCGCCGCGCCGCCTGTATCTTATTTTCGGTGTCCGCCAGCTCTCTCTGTAAATCCAGAAAGTTGGCATTCGCCTTAAGGTCGGGATAATTCTCCGCCACCGCGAAAAGCGTCTTCAACGTCGCTGATAAAACGTTTTCCTGTTTTTCCCTCTTCAAGGCGTCTCCGCCCGTTCCCGCCACTTGCGCCCGCGCCACCGTTACTTTTTCCAGCACCTCCCGCTCGTGCGTCATATACCCCTTCACCGCCTCAATCAAATTGGGAATTAAATCAAATCGGCGCTTCAATTGCACGTCAATGTCAGACAACGCCTCCTCCGCCCGATTGCGCAAGTTTACCATGCCGTTATAAGCGGCAATAAGCCATATTACGACTACCGCCACCACTCCCCCGACAATATAAAAAATTGTCATAATTTAAAACACCCTAATTATATTTTCCTCCTCATCCGCTGTCTATAGTAAAAACCCTCTACGTCATTATACAACAAAACATTTTTTCCCACAAATCAAAAGCAAAAAACACTCCGGTTTCCCAGAGTGTTTTTATTTTCTCCTTAGTTACCATTTACTAGGCACTAGTTCCTAATTTCAGTAATCCATTTCCGACCCGCCCCCGCCATGACTGTGCCCTTCTTCCTTTTTCGGAATATCCGCCACCACCGCCTCTGTAATTATAAACATAGAAGCGATAGAGACGGCATTCTGCAGCGCCGAGCGTGCCACCTTAGTCGGGTCAATTATTCCTTCTTCTTCCAGTTTCGCGTACTTGCCGGTCGCCGCGTTAAATCCAAAGTCCCCTTCTCCGGCCAGTACCTTATCCAGCACTACCGAGCCGTCATGTCCGGCGTTCTGCGCTATCTGCTTAATCGGCGCGTAAAGCCCTTCCAGCACGATTTTCGCGCCCACAATCTGCTCCATCTGCTCCTTATCCAGTTTAGATATAAGTTCCCGCACCGCCTCCGCCGCCCGCACAAACGCTACTCCGCCTCCCGGCACAATTCCTTCTTCCAGCGCCGCCTTGGTCGCCGATACCGCGTCCTCTATCCGATGCTGTTTTTCCTTTTGCTCCACCTCCGTGGCCGCTCCCACGCGAATAATCGCCACTCCGCCGGAGAGTTTCCCTAACCGCTCCTGCAGCTTCTCCTTTTCAAAACTGGAATCCGTCACCTCAATCTGCTTTTTTATCTGCGCGATTCTGTCCTCTATCGCTTTTTTATCTCCTTTGCCACCGACAATCGTCGTGTTGTCCTTGTCCGCCACCACCCGATGCGCCTGTCCCAAATCGGACGCCTCCACCGTCTCCAACTTTCTGCCTAATTCGGACGAAACAAAAGTCGCGCCAGTCACCGTGGCAATATCTTCCAGCATCGCTTTCTTCCGGTCGCCGTATCCGGGCGCCTTCACTCCCAGTACCGTAAACACGCCGCGCAGTTTATTCACCACCAGTGTCGCCAGCGCCTCACCCTCAATATCATCGGCAATAATCACCATCTCTTTCTTGCCGCTCTTAATCGCTTTCTCCAGTAATGGCAGTATCTCATTGATAGAAGAAATCTTCTGGTCGGTAACTAAAATATAAGGGTCTTCCAATACCGCCTCCATCCGCTCCTGATTGGTCGCCATGTAAGCGCTCACATAACCACGGTCAAACTGCAATCCTTCCACAATGTCTTTCTCTAGTCCCAATGTCTGCGACTCCTCCACTGTTACCACACCATCCTTTCCCACCTCGTCAATCACCTCGGCGATAAGCTCCCCTATCTGCTCGTCGCGAGCGGAAATAGTTGCCACCTGCGCTATTTCCTCCCGTCCGGAAATCGGTTTGGAAAGTTCCTTTAACTTTTTAAGCGCCGCCTCATACGCCTGATTCATGCCATGATGAATCCCCACTGGGTCTACTCCAGAAGCAATATTTTTAATGCCTTCTCTTATCAACACCTGCGCTAACACCGTCGCTGTCGTCGTGCCGTCGCCGGCCGCGTCGTTCGTCTTGGAGGCCACCTCCTTAACCAGCGCCGCGCCTATATTTTCAACCTTGTCCGGCAACTCAATCTCCTTGGCAATCGTTACGCCGTCGTGAGTAATAACCGGATTGCCAAAACCGCGGTCAATCACCACCGCCCGCCCCTTCGGACCCAGCGTCACCTTAACCACGTTCGCCAGCGCGTCCACTCCTTTCTTCAGCGCTTCCCGCGCCTTCTCATTAAATAAAATTTGTTTTGCCATACTTTATTGATTAGAAATTTAGTAATTTATTGATTATTAATTCGTCATTCCGGAATTTTTGAGTACTACTCCAAAATTCCGAGTATATCATCTTCCTGCACCACCAGATATTTTTTATCTCCTTCCTTAAATTCCGTCGTGCTGTACTCGCTGAAAATAACTTTATCTCCCTCTTTAACCGACATCGGCAAACGTTCTCCCTTCTCGGTAAGCTTTCCCGGCCCCACCGCTATTACCGTCCCTTTTACCGGCCTCTTCTCTGACGTCTCCGGCAAAACAATTCCCGATGATGTCGCCGCCTCCTCCTTCGCCGGCTCTATTACCACCCGATTTCCTAATGGCTTTATCATATTTATCCAATAATGCTTGTTAATAATTAAAAACGACCTGTTTCACACCCAACTTTATACACCAGAACAGTATAAACATATTTCAAAAAATGTCAAATTAAGTCGCGTCCCTATTTGTTTTGATAAATATATCCCTCTTGTTTCAGCCACTCTTCTATCCTTCTTGTATCCGGATGAAATTCCAACTCTGTCCAGTCATAATGCATCCGCGGTTTGTATCCCATATCCTCCGCCGCGCTCTGCGCTATTCGCTTCAACTGCCAAATTCCTAATCGCCGCTCCAGCCAATTACCAAACCGCCCGCCCATAACTCTCTCCGTGGCTCTTTTTAACCATCTTCGCTTTCCGCCCCGCCACCGTCCGTCATCTCTAAACTCCCCCGCTCTAGCCCACCTATTCGCCGCCAAAAACTTGTTTATTTCCTCCCGCTTTCCATAAACCGGTACCAGCCGCCGATACAATTCCTCCCAGTAAACATTATATGGCGGCCGCAAACAATACAACTCCGCCGTCACAAAATGGTTCAGGCAAAACCGATTATGAGTTGTCTGGCTATTTCGCCGCTTCCGCCATCCCATCCCCGCTAAAATCATCGTCAAAAAAAATCTCCCCGTAAAAATTCTCCTCGTCTTCATTCCCAAAATCAAATCAAAATCCGACTCTATCCGCGCCGTCCCCATCGCCATGCTTCCCGCGACCATTGCCACCTCCACGAATGGCATCCACTCAAAAACCGCCGCCCGCCGGCCAAGTACACGCCACTTCTTGTCCCTCTCCACCTCCAGTCTCTTCCGCTCTATTTCTTCCATCCCCGCTATTATACAACAACTATCACCCTGACATCACCTTTTTATACTCTATCCACTTATAAAACAACGGGAACCGGTCATTTTATAAGCCAAATTGGATTGGAGCGAATATTATCCGCTTTAAGCGAATAGCGGAGCCAGTGGTAATGGGGAGAATATTGCCTGAACTTTATATTTTTTCCTCCCGCCCTACTCCTCCCTCGGCCTCTCCAGCATCTCCGGCTCCACTCCCGCCGACTGCCCGCTTATTTTCAAAACGTCCTTATCAATCTTCCCCAACTCCTTGTAAGCGCTGTTGTAAGAATTAACCGTCGTCGCCAAATTATTCCCCACCTTCTTAAAATATTCCTCATAGCTCCCAATATGCCGACCCAAATCCTCCACCCGCTTCCTTATCTCCTGCGCCGACTTCTCAATCTCCATTCCCCGCAACCCCTGCAAAATTGTCTGCAGATACGCGTGGAAAGTCGTCGGCGAAATTATAATCACGTGCTTTTCCTTAAAGGCGTACTCAATCAAGTCCCGCGTATTCGCTTTTATCGCCCCCACCTGGTTTACTAACAAATCATAATAAATCCCCTCCGCCGGTATAAACATAAAGGCAAAATCAGTCGTGTTCTCTTTCGGCCGGATATATTTTGACGTCTCATCAATTCGCTTCTTCAAATCCATCTTAAAAACTTTCTCCAGCTCCTCCCGCCTCCCCGGCTCGTCTTCTTCCACAATCCGATTGTAATTTTCCAGTGAAAATTTTGAGTCCACTGGAATAATCTTGTCTTTCACGAAAATCGCCGCGTCCACAATTTCCCCGTCCGCGAACTTGTACTGCAACTGATAGGCGTTTGGCGGCAGCACATTTTTTAGCACCGCCTCCAGAAAATACTCGCCCAAAATTCCCCTCTGTTTCGGATTTTTCAAAATATTTTCAAAACTTTTCAACTGGTCGGCAAACCCCACTACTTGGCGGTTGGTCTCGTCCAGTTTTGTCAGCTTCTCCGTCACCTCCCGCACAATTCCCAAACTGCTCTTAAATTGTCTCTCCACCGCCTCCGCCGAGTTCCGCATCCGCTCATCCAGCGCGTGCGTCATTCCCTCCATCTGCTTCTGCAACAAAATAAGCGAAGTGTCATCTTTCTTCTCCTCCGGCCTCGCCTGCCCTTTTCTTACCTCCCACCCTAACCACCCCACCACCCCCACCAGCGCCACCACCGCCACAATTAAAACAATTTCCATAGTCCCTATATTCTACTCCATTTCCCTTCCCCCTCAAACTTGACAATTAAGTGATAAATATCATATATTATACCCAGCGTCACACCCTGAAGGTGTGTTAATTAAAACCCAAAAAAGTGAAGGGAGTTCTGTTATGGACAATTCAGTGTTAGTTGATAGGTTGTGCCTGATTCTTGGTCAAGACAAAAGAGACCAAGTTTGTTCAGCCCTCGATGTGCCATTACCGGAGGAAACCGACATAATGAAGAAACTTCTCTCCGCCTCAACCGTGGAAGAGTGTCTGGGTATCTGCCGGAAAGCTCCAGGCGGCAGCGAGGTGGAAAAAAAGGCCTTGGAGAAGGCCATGGAATTCGCCTCAACCGTGGAAGAGTGTCTGGATATCTGCCAGAAAGCTCCAGGCGGCAGCGAGATGAAAAAAAAGGCCTTGGAGAAGGCCATGGAATTCGCCTCAACCGTGAAAGAGTGTCTGGGTATCTGCCGGAAAGCTCCAGGCGGCAGCGAGGTGGAAAGAAAGGCCTTGGAGAAGGCCATGGAATTCGCCTCAACCGTGGAAGAATATAAAAACATCTTTTGCTTTACCAGCATCCACTCTCCCAAGGCCTATGCCTGTATTAAGAAAATAGCAGCGATTCTTGAAAAAGAAGAAATTTCCGCTGCTCAATGACTTACAAGTTAACCCGCGATTAGGTATAATCGCGGGTTTTTTATACTTTTTTATCTCTCCAAAAACCAAATTCACCCACATAACACCCTCCTTCTTATATTTAATACTTACTACTTAATATCTTCTACTGAATTTTTTGTTTTTCCGCTCTCCGCAAAACTCAATATATTCTCCACCGTTGTCTTCAAAATCCTCTCCTTCGCCTCCCGTGTGTTAAACGCCGAATGCGGCGTCACTATTACGTTTGGCATATCAATTAAAGCGTGGTTTTCTAACACCACCTTCAAATCCGTCTTCTCGCTTCCCGAAAGTAAGTATCCCATCTCGTCCGCCATCACCCCCTCCTCTTCCATCACGTCCAACCCCGCCCCGCCCAAATGCCCCTCCTTAAGAGCCCGGACTAGCGCGTCCGTCTCCACCACCGCTCCCCGCGACGTATTTATCAGCACCGCCCCCTTCTTAAACTTCCCGATATTATCTTTGTTTATCAGATGATGCGTCTCCGACATATACGGCACGTGCAGTGTTACCACATCCGCCTCTGCCAGCAGCTCTTCCAAACTTTTCTTATATTCAAACCCTATCTCCTTATCCAACCCTGCCTTGGGATACGCGTCATAAGCAATTACCTTCATCTCAAATCCCTTGGCTATCCTTATGGAGTGAACTCCGATTCGTCCTGTTCCCACCACTCCTATTGTCCTCCCTTTCAAATCAAATCCCTCCAACCCCTCAAAACTGTACTCCCCCTTCTCCCGCAACCGGTCATACCCTTCGTAAATATGGTGCGATAAAGTTAAAAGCAGCCCGAAAGTGTGCTCCGCTACCGTGTTCTCTCCGTAACTTGGCACGTATCCGACTTGTATTCCCTTCGCCCCCGCCGCTTTCAAATCAATATGGTCATACCCGGTAGAACGGGTGGTAATCAATTTTAATTTCGGAAAGGCATCAATCACCTCCACCGAAACTGGCAACCCCACAAACACGCAAATCGCCTCAAAATCACGCTTCTCCGGCAACTCCTCCGCCGACAGCTTGCCCGAAAAAATTTCCACCTCCTGCCCCGCTAATGCCTTCGTAAAATATTCCGCCTCCCACCCCTCCATCTGCCAAACCCCTATTTTCATATTTTTTAATTATAGCATCTCTGCCAAGTTTTCGGTATAATTTAATCAGCTCTCATTCAAGAAAGGAAAAAAATATGCTCCGCACCTCTGATGCCTTTATTATCTTCTATCTGTTCCTTCTAATTTCCCTTCTTTTCCTTTTTTTTATTAATCCACATAAACATCATTAGCCCCGACCCACCTCGGGGCTATTTCTTTAATTATATCCACTTATAATACATATGTATTATAAGTGGATAAAACAAAAGCCCGCCTAAGTTTTTGCGCAAGCAAAAATTTTGGCGGGCTACCTTAAGTCCAACCCCCTCTCCAAATAAAAAGGGTAAATTATTCTCCCTATTACCATTGGCGACTTCTATGAGCTTAATTAGCGATAAATGAACGCAACGAAGAATTTGGCTTTTATAAAACGGCTGGTCGGAAAATCCCCTTGGGAGGAACGGGAACCAGCCGTTTTATAAGCCAAATTAGAGGGGAGTGAATATTACTCGCTTTAAGCGAATAGCGGAGCCGATGGTAATGGGGAGAATATCACAAAACATATTTTTCACTTCCCTTCCAACTCCTTCTCAATTTTCTCCAACCGATAATACTTCGCCATCCTCACTGCCGTCTCCGGCGCCCCCGCCTTTATCCCCCAAGCGTTGATTCCTACTGCCAAGTCCGCGATAAAATCGTCCTCTGTCTCCCCGCTCCGGTGGCTGACAATCAGCTGCCAGCCGGAACGATGCGCGTACCGCGCCGCCTCAACTGTCTCCGTTAGTGTTCCCGCCTGATTCGGCTTTACAATCATCGCGTCCGCCGCCGCGTTCCCTACCGCTATCTTCGTTCTCGCTAAATTAGTCGCCGTCAAATCATCCGCCACCACGTAAAATCCGGTTGTCTTATTCAACCCCGCAAAATCAGCAAACGCCTCCTCGTGAAAAGGATCCTCAATCAGCATCAGCCCGTACTTATGCGCCAAGTGCCGGTAATATTTCGCCAACTCTCCCGCCTTCATCTCCTCTCTGCCCACACGATATATGCCTTTATCTTTGTCATAAAAAGAATTAGCCGCCGCGTCAATTCCCAAATCAAATGACACTCTTTTCCGAAAGGCATCTTCTCTCACCGCCTCTTTCAGCGCGGCCAGCGCCCGTTCGTTACTTCCAAACTTAACTGCGTATCCCGCCTCATCTCCCAACTCAACATTATCCTTCCCAAACTGTTTCCTCAACGCCTCTCCTAACCGCTTATATAAATTTCTCCCCGCCGCCACCCCCTCCCTCACGCTCTCATGTTGCGGAATAACCTGAAACTCCTGAAAAGACAGATCTGTCCCCATCGCATGCTTCCCTCCATTAATTAAATTAAAAATCAGGCGCGGCAACGAAAGTGGAATCGCCTGCCCGCCCCCGCGGTATATCCGGTTGATATATTCATAAAGCTCCAACCCCCTTTCCCGCGCCGCTGTCCTCGCGAAAGCCAAAGACAGCGCCAAGGTCGTGTTTCCACCCAGTCGCCGTTTGTCCGCCGTTCCGTCCAGCCGCCTCAAAAAATTATCAAACTTATCTTGATGCTCAAAATTACGCCCCAACATCTTCTCCTTAACCTCGCTCAAAAAACGCTTCTGGGCAATGTGCGGCTCCAACACGTACGCTTCATAACTGGAACGGCTCCGTCCCGATGGCACCGATGCCTCTCCCCAGTTATCTCCGCTCACCACCCGCGCCAAAACTGTCTCGCTCCCCCGCGAGTCCTTAATTATTTCTACTGTCGCCTCATCTAACTTCACTTTTTTAAGTATATCACATAAACAAATTCCTATTTGTTCACGTTAAGCGAATAGCGGAGCTATGGGTAATGGGGAAAATAAATATAATTATTTTCCTTTCTTCCTCGCCAGCGCCATAATCGTCGGCACTACCGCGTCCGGATTAAGGGAGATACTGTTTATCCCCGCCTTCACTAAAAACTCCGCGAACTCCGGATAGTCCGACGGCGCCTGTCCGCAGATACCGATGTATTTCCCCCGCTTCTTGGCAATCTTTATCACCTGTCTCACTAATTCCTTCACTGCCTCGTCCCGCTCATCCGCCACGCCGCGAATTAACTCCCCTCCATCGCGGTCCAGGCCCAGCGCCAGTTGTGTTAAGTCATTACTCCCTATACTCATCCCGTCAAACTCATCCAAAAACTCCTCCGCTAAAATCACATTACTCGGAATCTCGCACATTACATAAACTTTAAGGTCTCCTTCCTTGTCCGCCTGCCTTCCCCGCGGTCTAGCCAATCCGTTTTTCTCCATAATTGACAGCACCTTCTTTCCTTCTTCTACTGTCCGGCAAAACGGTATCATCGTCTGAATGTTAGTCAGCCCGAATACCTCTCGCGCCTTTTTTATCGCCCTTATCTCCAATATAAACGCTTCCGCGAACTGTGGATGATAATACCGCGACGCCCCTCGCCACCCCAGCATCGGATTCTCTTCCTTCGGCTCAAATTCGTCTCCTCCTAAAAGTGCCGCGTACTCGTTACTCTTAAAATCCGAAAATCTCACAATCACTGGCTTGGGGTAAAAAGCCGCCCCAATTTTAGCAACCCCGTACGCCAGCTTATCCACATAAAAATCCGTCCGGCTCCGCCACCCCGCTGTCCGCCTGTCTATTTCCCGCTTCACTTTATCCGACATCCGGTTATAGTTGATTAGCGCCATCGGATGAATGCCTATATCTCCCGCGATGATAAACTCTTCTCGCGCCAATCCCACTCCATCATTCGGCAAAAAGGACTTTTCAAACGCCGATTCCGGCGTCGCGATATTCATCATTATTTTAATCGGCGGCTTCGGTATTTTTTTAATATCAATCTCACTTACCGTAAACGGCACTTTACCTTTCAGCACCGCCCCTTCGCTTCCGGTTGTGTCCACTGTCACCATCTCGCCCGTTTTTATGAGTTTTGTCACTCTTCCCGTTCCCACCACGCACGGAATCCCCAGTTCCCGCGACACTATCGCCGCGTGGCTAGTCCGTCCGCCCTTATCGGTAACAATCGCCGCCGCGATTTTCATAATTGGCTCCCAATCCGGGTCCGTCATGTCCGTCACCAGCACCTCTCCCGCCCTAAAACTGCCGATATCCTTCACGTCTAAAATCAATCGCGCCGGCCCGCTTGCGATCTTACTTCCCACCGACGCGCCCGCGCATATTACCTTCCCCTCCCCGCTCCTCCGATACGTCCGCACTTTTGTCATATCCCGCGTCGCGTGCACCGTCTCCGGCCGCGCCTGCACTATATAAAGTTCATTACTCTCCCCGTCCTTAGCCCACTCTATATCCATCGGCTGCCACCGTCCGCGCGCCCGCGAATAATGCTCCTCAATCAACACCCCCCACTCCGCCATCTTCATCACCTCGCGGTCAGTCAAAACAAACTTATCTCTCTCCTCCGCCGGCACTCTCACCACCCTCGTCCCCTCGCCCGCCGCTTTATAAATCATCTTTCTGTCCTTCTTGCCTAAACGTTTATCAATAATCGGCTTGAATTCCCCCATGGTCGGTTTGAAAACTATCCACTCGTCCGGTGTTACTTCTCCCTGCACAATCATCTCCCCCAACCCCCACACGCCGTCAATCATAACCACCTCGCGAAATCCCGACTCGGTGTCCAGCGTAAACATCACTCCCGAAGCCGCCTTATCGCTCCGCACCATCTTCTGCACTCCCACCGACAAGGCCACCTTAAAGTGGTCAAACTTCTTGTCCACGCGGTACGATACCGCCCGCGCCGTGAAAAGCGACGCCATCGCCGCTTTTACCTTTTCCAACACCTCCTCCGCCCCCCGCACATTAAGATATGTCTCATGCTCTCCGGCAAAACTCGCGTCCGGCAAATCCTCCGCCGTCGCCGACGACCGCACCGCTACATCCACCCGCCGCCCGTACTCCTTCTCCATTGCCCGATATCCCAAAATAATCTCCTGCTTCAAATCGTTCGGCAGTTCCGCCTTCTTAATAAGTTCCCTCACCTGTCGCGTTTTTTCTGTAAGTGTTTCCACCTTACTCGTATCAAGTCCTCTTAATATCTGTTTTATTTCTTTCTCCAGTCCCGCCTCTTTTAAAAAATATCGGTAAGCTCCCGCCGTCACCACAAATCCGTCGGGGATATTAACTCCCCGCGGCTTCAAATGCCGTATCATCTCCCCCAGCGAAGCGTTCTTTCCCCCCGCCTCCGCCACGTCCTTTATTCCTACTTCCTTAAACCTTTTTGTATAAACTGCCATAACAAAAATCAAGCGACTCTCCTTTTTCCTCCTAATCTTGTTCTACTGTAATCTCCTTTGAGCTCTTCTTGTCTCTTTGGTCTAAACTTTTCTCTAAGCTTTTTAGCCTCTTCTTCTAATTCTCTCTTCCCCATAGCTCCTCTCTCTTCCTTTAACCGTTTTAATTGGATCTCTAATGTTTTCCGTATTTGCGGGTTGGTCTCCTTCATTAACTTATTTTCTACGCCGGCTATTGTTGCGCCCAAATTATCTGCTTCATCCGCTTTTCTAAACATCTCCGCCGCCTTCTTATCTAAAATATGAGCGCTTCTCTCCTTTTCTTCTTCCTTTAATGTTTTCTTTTTTACCTCCTCCGCCCCACCCCCCGTCGGTTTTTCAAAATTAAACATACAATTCCATTGTACCTCATTTCTCCCTCACCGCCAACATCAAATCCGCCACGTTAAAACTCTTCCGGTCCGCATAAATTAAGTCTCCCGTTGCCGCCAAGAAGTTAAATGAATCGTTATCGTCCAAAAACTTGACCATATCCAACCCCTGCTTCCGCGCCGCCTCAAACGTAAAATTGTCCCCCATCGCCCCCGCCGCCGGTGTATTATCCCTTCCGTCGGAAGCCGCGCTTATTATCGCCCACGTCCCCCCCGGCCAATCCTTGTGCCCATAAACATATCTCAACCCGCCTAAAACCGCTTCCTG
Source organism: uncultured Candidatus Saccharibacteria bacterium (assembly GCA_964362215.1). Lineage (GTDB taxonomy): Bacteria > Patescibacteriota > Minisyncoccia > UBA6257 > XYB1-36-10 > CAYIDJ01. The sequence continues at coordinate 19,070 of CAYIDJ010000002.1, read as the reverse complement.
ATTTCTTCCTCCACGCCCCCTCCCTCTTATCTTAACCGTCGTCTCCCCTCCGGCCAGCGCTACTTCCCCCGGCTCTATCTTGTCCAGTATCGCGTGAAAAACATTCCGTGCCTCCCCCGCCACCGCCGTGGAAAAAATTTTCGCCGATAGTCCTAATTCAGCCGCCTTCTCCTCCATCGCCGCCAACGCGTCTTGATTACACGCCACCAATATGTTTTCCACCCGTTCAAAATACATCTCCTCCTTCGGCGTCTCCCGCAAATTAAATAAGTATGGATTAAGCCCGTACCGCGTCAGTATCTCCTCCGCCTCACGCTTTGTGCTTTTATCTTCAACCGTCGGGCCTGACGCCACCAGGGATAAATCAATATCCGCTCGATAACACACATCACAGGCGATTAAAGAGACCACCGTCGCCGGATACGCCAACCGCGCCAACCCTCCTCCTTTTAACTCCCCCAAGTGCTTGCGCACCGTGTTGAGCTCATTAATCGGTGCGCCCGCCTTAGTCAATGTTGTTATCGCTACCAGCGCGTCCGTAAACTCTCGCTCCGACGCTGTTAGTAGTGACGACCCGCCGCCGGTAACCAGTACCAAAAGCAAATCTCTCTTTCCCAGTCGGTCAGCCAGCCCTGCTATTTTTTTTGTCGCCGCGATATTGGCCGCTGACGGCAACGGATGCGTCCCCGTTAAAAACTCAATTCTTTCCGGAATAACCTCCAGTAATTCCGCCTCTGGCTTGATTATATCCAGCGCTATTCCTCGCTCCAATCTGTCACCCAACACCCCCGCCACTGCCAACGCGAAATCTGCCGCTCCCTTACCAAAGGCCACCAAAAAAACACGATTGTACTCTTTCAAATCAAATTCTCTCCCCTCAACCTTAAATAGCGAACCCTCTAAACGCACCTTGCGGCTAACCAATCGCCGAATGTTTATCGCCTCATATCCCGCGTTAAGAATTTCCAGCGCCTTCTCCCGCGCCGGACTTTTTGCCAACTCCGCCAGATTTTTCACCATTATTTAGATTATACCACGTCAACAAATTCATATTCTCCCTTTTGTTGCATGGAGTGCCCGTAGGGCGAGGAATTTCTTCTCCCTTCGCTATTCCCTCCTCCTTCCATCATTTCTCCCACACAAATTTGACACTCAACCCCAACCCCGCTAAATTAAAACCAGTAAATAAAAAACTAAAAACGGAAAGGATAGAAAAAATGAAAAGAAAAACCGCCAACTGGTCTCTTATTAATCAGCGCTCGGGAGAACTGGAAATTTATCTTCAATGGCGAGAAATGAAGACCGTTTCCGGCATAAAACGGGATGAATTTTACCAAAGCCTGAAAAAAATCAACTTCGTCACTCCGCACTGTCTTGTTGACTATGCCGCTATGGCCTGGCACAAGGAAATATCCCGCTCCACACCGCTTGTAACTATACCTTTTATTATGCACAATTATGACTTCACTATTCTGGACTTCTCTGGCAATAAACTAATTGTTGAAGTTAAACCTTCCCCTTTATCTCAAGCCACTCACTCCTGAGCGGCTTTTCTTTTTTTCATCTACTTCTCTTAAATTATTCTTTATATAATAAAAGTCCCGAGTAATTCGGGACTACCTTATTATCCAACCTCTCCCCTAAAGTAGGAAAGAAAAGAGTGGTTTATTCTCCCCATTGCCATTAGCGACTTCTATACAAGTATATATCAAAACTTCCCCTAAACATCACTCGTAAAGAAAAAGCTTCCTTCCGAGACCGCCATGGACTCTCTCCACTAACCCCCACGAGTCCACACTAAAAAATATACACTATGCGGCTCATAATATACTCGAGCGCGCATCCGAGCCCGAGCAGGCACGGTGTCCCGACTTTAGTCGGGACGAGCGAGGGCGAGGCGTAGTCCATCTCCTCGCTGGGGAGATGGACGGTAGCGAGAGTATATTATGAGCCGCATTACCAGCATCCAGAAATTTTTTTAGTATGGCAAGCTTTATTCATACCTCAATGCCTCAATCGGGCTCTTCCTCGCCGCCTGCCGCGCCGGATAAATCCCGAAGATAAGTCCTACTCCCGCCGCCACTCCTATCCCCATTACCGCCGCCGTCCACGGAAACGAAAATGAAAAATCAATATTGTAAAAAACGGCAATCGCCCAAGTGGCTGTTGCCGCCAACCCGCTTCCTAAAATCACCCCCACCACCCCTCCAATCAGCGTCAGCCACACCGCCTCAAACAAAAACTGTTTCATTATGTCCGCGTTCGTCGCTCCCACCGCTTTGCGCAGCCCTATCTCTTTTGTCCGCTCCGTCACCGACACGAACATGATATTCATTATTCCCACCCCGCCCACCAATAACGACACTGCCGCGATCGCCGCCAGCAGTATCGTCAAAATCGTCGTTACTGATGATACTCTGTCCAATAAGTCCGCCTGCGTCTCCACAAAAAAGTCATCTTTATCGGGGTCTGTAATGCCATGATTATTGCGCAAAACAATCTCTATATCATTCACTGTCCGCTCTATTGACGCCTCGTTTCCCGCCACCACTATTACCCGGTCAAAATATTTTCTCCCCAAAATATACTGCTGAACAGTCGTATATGGCGCTAGCACCATCTCGTCAAAATTGAAAAACGATACCTGTCCCTTGGATGGCAACGTTCCCACCACCCGAAAATTCCGCCCGTTTATTTTTACTTTTTCTCCTACCGCGTCCGACAAACCAAACAACTTTTCTTTTACCTTGCTGCCGATAACCACCACGCTTGTTCTGGACCTAACGTCATCAGCGGAAAACATATCTCCCTTATCCGTCTCAATGCTAAAAACCTTACTTATTATATTATCTTCCGTCGCGCTTCCCAGTCCCAAAACGGTCGCCTGATATGTCTCCTCCTCATACCCCGTCCGCGCCGTTCCGAACACTACCGGCATTACCGAATCCGCGTAAGGCACATTTCCCTTATTGTTTAAACTCTCCACGTCCCGCTCTTTCAGCGAATCTAAAAACACATTAGCCGCGTCCGACGGCCCCTCCGGCTGTTTACCGGGCACAATTGCTATCGTCTTTGAACCCAAACCCTGAATCTGGTCTAAAATTAGTTTCTGCGCCGACTGCCCCACTGCCATCACGATAATAATCGCCGTGATTCCTATCACTATGCCCAAAATAGTCAACGCCGCCCGCCCCCGGTTCGTCTGTAGTCCCGTCAGTGATGTTTTTATTATTCTCCTTAAAGTCATATCTTCAATAACTGAAAATTGATAATTGATAATTGAAAATTATCTTTAGTATGATTTATTTCCTAAAAACATCCCTCGCCGCTCTCTGCCCTCCATCCACTCTCTTCTCCTTCTCAATCTGCCCGTCGCGGATATGAATAATGCGCTCCGCGTGCCGCGCCGTATATTCCTCGTGAGTAATCAGCAAGACCGTTTTCCCCTCATTATTCAAATCGCGTAAAATCTCCATCACTGCCTGCCCCGACTTGGAGTCCAAATTTCCAGTCGGCTCATCGGCAAAAATAACCAGCGGGTCGTTTATCAGCGCCCGCGCTATCGCCACTCTTTGTTTTTCTCCTCCCGACAATTCCGATGGCTCATGCTCTATTCTGTGTGTCAATCCCACCGCCTCAATTGCCTCCCGCGCCCTCTCCGTCGCTTCCCGTTCGGCCATATCTGAATACATAAGCGGTAACATCACATTATCTAAAACACTCATTCGCGGCAACAAATTAAAAAATTGGAAAACAAAACCCATCTCTCTTCCCCGCACTCGCGCCAATTCATTGTCATCAAGCTCATCCATTAGTTTGTCGTTGAACCTGTACTCGCCGGAAGTATTGCGGTCCAAAAATCCCAAAATATGAAGCAAGGTTGACTTCCCCGACCCCGACGGCCCCATAATAGCCACAAATTCTCCTTTCTCTATCGTTAAGTCAATATCACAAAGTGCCACCGTCCGCGCGGAATCCGGCTCATCCTCGCCGTAAACCATTCCTACCCTCTTTGCTTCTATTAGCGCCATAAAATTACAGGGTCTTAAAGCGCCAGCCGGTCAAAAACAATCACCTCTTCTCCCTCCTCCAGTCCCGAGGTTACCTCCGCCTTTCCGTCCGAACCGCGCAGTCCCACGCCAATTATGCGCTTCTCCGGCTCCATTTTTTCTGAAAGCGGCTTAATGCGCACATAACTTGTCCCGTCTTCTTTAATAACGGCGCGCAAAGGCACGAACAGCACTCCCTCCCGCTTTTCCGTCTTAATTTCAATATTAGCCGTCATTCCCGGCTTAATCCGCTCGTCTCTCTCTTTAAAAATCAAAGTTATTTTGTAAGTTGACACTCCCTCAATGACCGTCTCCGCCGGGTCAATTTTTGTCACTCCCGCCGCGAACTTATCGTCGCTCGTATAGGCGTCCAATGTCACCTCCGCCTTGTCTCCCGCCTTAACTTTTGCGATGTCCGCCTCCGGAATGTTGCTTTCCACTTTAAACCGAGAACTACTGATAACTGTAAACGCGTCCGTCCCCGCTCCGGCATATTCTCCTCTTTCTATCGTCCGCGCCGCCACCACCCCGCTTATCGGCGTTATCAGACGCGTCCTTGTCATCTGCGCTTCCAAACTCTCCACCTTCGCCCGCGCCTGCTCCACCTGCGCCTCCTGGTAAACGATATCCTCTGCCGTCGTCCCCGCCCGCTCCAACGCCAACGCGCTCTTGGCACTGGCAATTATTTTTTGTTGAGCCGTTACCGAGTCAATCGCTGTATTTATATTCGCCCGCGCTGTATTCACATTCGCTTTGTAAGCCGCCTCGTCGCTCGCCGTTAGCCCCACCGATAAATTAACCGCTCTTAACGCCAACGCCAAAAAATCTTCAAACGCCGCTAATCTCTTCTTAACCGAAACCAGCGCCGTATCTAAACTGCCTGTTTCCGTTGCTTTCGCGCCATCAATATCATCTCTCAACCCGTTAAGCTCAGCTGTCATTTTATTGCGCCAAGATTCCGCGTCGCTCTTAACTTGCGTGTCCGTAACCGTAAAAGTCAGAGTGGGAGAGGTATTATCGTTGTCAAAAATCGGGTCTACCTGCTTAAAAAGAGCGTCCTCCGCCTTAATACGCGCGTCGTTCATAATGTCCGGCGCCGGCAGATAAGCGTTCGTCAAATCGTTTTCCGCTATCTCTATCTCCTCCGGTCTTGTCCCGCGCTTTGACTGGCTAAGTTTTGCCTCCTGCGCCGCCACATTCGCCTGCGCCTCCCTTATCTGCGCTCTAATATCGGCATCGTCAATCTGCGCCAAAACCTGTCCCGCTAAAACATAATCACCCACATTCGCATACACCGCTCCTACTCTTCCTCCCGCCTGAAAAGACAAATCCACGTCTTCCACTGCCATCACTTTGCCGGTAGCCGATACTATCTGTACTACCTCTCCCTTTGCCGCCGCCGCTGTGTCATATCTTCCCTCGCTCCCCCCACCCCACCCCCACCAAACAACCGCGATTATTAAAACTGCCGCTCCCGCCGCGATATATCTCTTCTTCCGCCAAAATTTTTTTCCTTTTCTCTCCCCGCCAGTCATATTTAAATTTTATCCTATCATTCCCTTCCCGCCTTGTCATTCCCGTCCGCCTCCGCCTCCGCCAACTGACGAATGGCAGAGGAATCCAGTCCCGAGATTCGCTATTTGCTTTTTATTTTACGTACTCTATAAACTTTGAACTTTCTCCACCGCCCCCCTATACCGGCAATAATCGCAATCCGCCCCCGCCGCCGGTATTTCCTTCTCCTCCAGACATTCTTTTATCTTAAAAAGTGTCGGCTCCACCCATCCGTCGTCTCCGGTGTATGGAATTACTTTTACATCAAACTCCAGTTTCCCGTCAAATGCTTCTCTGTCCGTCCGCCCGTTAGCATAAACAAAATATCCCGTATCCGAAACCACAAAACTGTTGTGCCGCAACAGCCACTGATAAACTTCCATCTGCCGCTTATACCCGTCCTGCCACGCCGCGTCTAAATTAACTTCCCCTTCCTTACTCGTCGCCTTATAATCAACCACAAAAAGCTTCCCGTCCCGCCCCATCCAAATATCGTCTACTCCTCCCTTCACCGGCAAACCGGTCGGCTCATGATAAAATTGCACCCCCGCCCTTAGCGAATCTCGCCACTCATTCATTTTAGAATGCCGAAAAGGCACCGCCTCAATCCCGTACGCTTTCATCAAAGGATGCGTTGTTCCCGCCGCCCGATGAATATCAAATTCTTTTTTTAACAAAGCATCCACCGCCGCGTTCAGCGAAAACGGATACCCCGGCGGCCGCGCCACCCCCAACTTATTATCAATATAAAAACAGCGCGGGCACTCCTTAAACAAATCAATCTTGCTCCGCGACAATTTCCAGTTCCGCCCCCCGTAATTCCACTCCGGATTTCGGTTCGGTTTATAATACTGCGACATAACCCACGGAGTATAACTCACCTCCGCCCAAACTTAAAGAGTTTTCTCTTGCCCCGCTAAAACCAACTCTCGCTGATGCCTGCTTCGCTCCCGGTTATACTTTTTCTTGTCAAACCCGTGCCGCTCCAGCATCTCCACTAAATAACGTCTACCTAAATAATGCGGCATAATCACAAAATGCGTCCCCGCTTCATAAAGTTTTTCTGCTTCGCTAACCGCACCGGCCACCGTCACAAAAACCGCTCGCGAATGTATCTTTTTCAAATAATTCATAATATTTATCGCCGTCTCCGCCTCTGGAATGGAAGATATGATCATCTTCGCGCTCTTCAGTTTTAATTCCTCCAGAAAATCCGGTTCTCCCGCGTCGCCGAACACCGCCAGCACCCGCCTGGCTTTAAGTTCCGCCACAATTATCGGGTCGTAATCCACCACTAAAAATTTAACCTTCTTGCGCTTCAAAGAAGCAATCACCCCGCCCCCCAATCGATGCGCGCCAAAAACAAACACCTCATACTCCTCTCCTTTTTCCTTATCTTCCGGGTGCGCCCGCCCGTCGCTGAAAACTTCCAAATACGGACGCAAATATCGGTACAGCCCGTCCGCGTAAGTAATCATATAAGATGAGGCCGCGATTGTTACTAATCCCACCAGTGTTCCCAGCGCCGCTACCGCCGCCGGAATGTGTCCCAGCGACACTCCCAATACTAAAAGTATCAGTGAAAATTCGCTTATCTGCGCCGCCGTCAGCCCCGCGTAAAACATTGTCCGTAGCGAATAACCCATCACCTTCATTACCGTCATCACAATCAGCGGATTGCCGACAATTATAAAAAGTGAAAATACCGCCGCCGGCCACCAATTCCCCGCTAAAGCCGACGGTTCCAGCGTGAATCCCAGCATCACGAAAAACATAATCAGGAAAAAGTCGCGCAGCGGTTTTATCCTGGCCGCTATTTCACGCTGGTGCGGCGAGGAAGCCATCATCACCCCCGCCAACAACGCTCCCACTTCCGGCGGAAATCCCAAGTATTTAAATGCCACTATCACCCCGAAACAAACTGTCAGCGAAAAAACAAGCAATGACTCGCTGCTCTTGACAAAAAACTTATCCACCCGCGGCAATACGAACACCCCCAATAAATAAACCAAAAGCGCGCCAGCGGCAAAATTAAAAACCAGCAAACTTGTGAAACTGTCCCACCCCGCCGCCACCCCGCCCGCCTGTTGGAATAAAGAAATGCCAAGCAGTATCACCATTGCCACCAAGTCCTGCACCAATAACATTCCTATCACTATCCTTCCGTAAAGTTTTTCCGTGTCTCCCCGCTCATGCAGAAGCTGTACGATTATAATCGTGCTGGAAAAAGTAAATGCCACTGCCAGATACAGGGCCGTAACACTGGCAAACCCCAACAACATCGCGATTCCATAACCTATCACCGCCGTAAAAACAATTTGCCCCAGACCTACCGCTGCCGCCACCGGCCCCATCTCGTAAACCAAGTGTGGTGCTATCCCCATCCCCACCATAAACAAAAGTAACGCCACTCCCAAACGCGCGAACGACTCAATGGACGCAAAATCAACCCAGTTTGCCAGGCCGATACTGATAATAAGTCCCGTCGCGATATAACCCACCAGCATCGGCTGGCGCAACCATCGCGCCAGACACGACACCGCTACCGCGATGCCCATTACCACCCCCAGTTGTAAAAAAACATCCGTCACAAACTGTTAAAAAAAGTCGTAATAGTCCCTGAGTTTATCGAAGGGCTACTTTAATTAAAAATTAGTAATTTAATTATACCAAACACGCCAAAATAAAACTGGGCACTTATACCCAGTTCAAAAAAATATTCTAAATTTAAAAAAAATTAATATATATCCCATCCCATCACAGCAGTTTCCGTATTCTCCACATCCTTATTTGAAGATTGAGGAAAATAATTGGCAACTGGTGCTACTAAAGGATAACGGTCGTCGCTGAACACCGTATCCGCCACGCCGTTTCCATTCCTGTCTGTCCAGTAAGAAACATCTCCCCCCCAATAATTTCCCAGATAACCGCGCTGCCGGCGTCCAGAAAAAATGTAATTCAACTCCCGCGGCGAATTCCACACAATCAATCCATCCGAATAATCCGACTGACCAATATAGTCATTTCCGCCGAAGTCATTGAGATAAATATAAGAAACCGGACGCTCGTTTAGCTTTTCCGTCTCGCCGTTCCCATCTCTCAATAAACCATTCTCCTCAAGCCAAGAATATATTGAATGGCCTACTCCATCTTCCAGTTTATCTATTATTTCCTTAAGTTCAGATAATATTTCCTGTTCAACTGGCGCTCGTTTCAAATCGGCTACTATCAACTTTGCCAATTCCACATCCCGCCGCTCCACTAAAACTTTTTTCAAACCGTCGCGGCTGTCTAAATTCAACGTCAGTTCTGCTAAACGTCGCGCCGTAGGCAATGCCCATTCGGCGTGTGGCACAAACTCCGTCAGCCCCGGTCCTAATTCGTAGTAGAGTCGAATTGCCTTCTCGCTTGCCAAATTATCGCGGAAAACTCTGGCTTTAGATAACCACGTTCCGCTACTGGTCTGTTCCGCTAAAACCACCGACGGGCAGGAGCTGGTATCCTCGGTAAAAACAGAGATATCACTACTCCCCGCAACCGACGACATCATTAATGTATTACCGAAAGAAGCAACCCATCCGAAACCACGCTCATTGTTATCCATGACAAATCTGGAAAAATAATTATTTGACGAAGACCGTATTTTCAACCCCACCGAGTTTCCAAAAGATATACAATTGCGCGCCGTCGTCCGATTGGCGCCCGTGTCCACAAATAAGCCACCGTCATCCTCGCCGTGTGCCGAACCGCGCAATACTATTCCATAAAAACTCGCCCCCGGCGCTTTAACCGTCAAAGTGTCTTTATCTATCCTAAAAATCTGCTGAATCGTGTCCCAAACACTGTTCCTCTTATAAATATCGGCATAGGTTTTGAAACCAGTTGGCCGCGCATAAAATTTTATCCCCGGCGTCTCCACCACCACTCTTTCTAGATAACTGCCAGCGTCAAGAAAAATGATATTGCCGGTTGCCGCCTCAATCAGCGCTTCGGCTATAGAACCGTAATTGCGCTGTAGGGAAACATTATGCACCCGTAACGCTCCTGGCAACAAAGGATACTGCGGACCGTAATAACTAATCGCTTCAATCCGATTACTGTTGTAAATATCGAGCGGCGAAACACGAGAATTTAATCTGAAAAGTTCCGGTACGTCTACCGTCACCAGATTAACGCCTCTGCCCTCATTCCAATAAGCCGCCCACACTAATTCACTGCAATACCAACTTTCATTATTCACTGAAGTGCGCGGCGCCCTAAAAAAATTCAAGTTGTACGGTTTTCCTATTTGCCGCTTGACAAAATTAACTGCCGCCGCCTTCCGCGACTGATCAACTTCCAGCGGCCGCAAAATCCAGGCTTCCTGCTGGCCATGCCACGGATCCCACGTCTCAATTCCAATAAAATAAACACCATCACCCGTTAATGTCGACTCAATCACCTGATTGTCCCATCTCCGTCCCCCATATTCCAAACTGCCAACGTAAATCCCTATATGGCCAGTTTTTGTATCATCTCCGATCCCAAAACCGTAAGGGTCATACAATATATCCCCCAACTGTATATTGGCACGCCACTGGTCAAATCTCGTAATCCCTTCCTCTGCTGATTGTGTTATCACCGCTACCATAACCAGCATTACTATCAACAACCGTTTGCTTTTCATCACCCTTCTCCCTTCCGCTGTTTTTTATTCTCAAACTTCTATTTTTAAATTAACCATAAAACACGCGGCTTTACAACACAGAATAAAAAACGTTCCTGCAATAAAATAAAACATATATTTTATTTTGTGTTTTTACTAAAATAATTAAAAATAAAAAGCCCCGCTAACGCAGGGCTGAATGTACTCTTTTTTTCACATCGTCATCTTCCACTAGCTCAATTCTGCCCATCGGCAATCTTTTCTTAGCTCTTTGTTGCCACAGATTACCGGGACGCAGAATATCACGAAGAGCTTTTTTTGATATTCTTATTATAATATCATCCGACCAAACCATCCTTCCGTCCATCAGTATTTTACGAACCTTCACCTCAATTGAAAATCCGCAACGGAAAGGAATATACTTATTATGTTTTAAGCATTCTCCTACTGCTTCCAACCGCTTCCAAACTCGCTTCTCGTCATTACAGGCACTGCATTTGTTTGATAGCCATTCTCCCAAAACTAGTTCCATTTGCTCAACAAAACCAGCTCCTTTTAGAGGTTTTGGACAGAATCTAAACAAAGCCGCCGGCGAAGCATCCTCGCATATAAAAACAAAACACTCCATTTCTATAACCGAGAACTTCCAAGAGGCAATCACAGTCGTCTTGCCCGGCGCCCGATAATAACACACCGGCGGTATTTTGTGCCTTCCGCCTAATTTTTTAAACTCAACGAAAGGCACTTCAATAGGCGGCTTCCCGTCAGCCGGAAAAATAATAATAAACTCCTCGCTCTTTCCTCCCGGCTGATAGCGAATCTTTATCATCTCCACCCCCACTCGGTTCTTTCTAGCTTTTCTAAACCACCAGAAAACAAGTCCGGCACTTATTACAGTTGCCGCGGCAAAAAACCCATCAACATACAATAAATAGTATGCCGCCACTCCCACAAACACTCCCGAAAGAGTCACGTAAACGGCGCACAAACTCGCCAGTAAAAAGAAAACCGTGGCTACCACAGCAATGTGCGCTCGCCGTATCAATCGCCCGCACCGGTCAAGATGCGCTACCAACTTCCCGTCAATCACCGGCAACTTCTTTCCATCCGCTTTCCTTATCATCTTTTTTCTCCCTTATTTATTTATTTTTTTATTATCAAAGTTATTTAACTTCAATTAGTATACCACATCCATCAAAATCAGTCAACAACAACACCGCTCCTAAAAATCAAAAGCTGTCTTTTTTTGTAAAAAGACAGCTACCTTAACTCCACTCAAACACACCTACCTCCACAACTCCTTCCACCACAAACTCCGACCGAAACTACGACTAAAAACGTCAGTGTGTCCCCCTTTATTTTCCACCACTATTTTTTTGATTTGCTCTAAACGCCTCCTTGTTACTCCCGTAAAAAACTTTTTCCTATTCTTATATTTTCCAAAATCTTTCCACAAAGCCCTACCCGCCAAAAACCCCGCCGCCCCATTCGCCGTCGCCACATCAACCTGCCTCTTAAACACGTTAAAATCATCTCCTGCCGAAAGCAGTATCCATTGTCTGTCTCCAAGCACCTCCGTTATTTTCCGGCACGCCTCTGCCGCTTTTTTCCTTCCTGCCGCCGTTTTAGCGTCTCCCGGAAACTCCAGCTTCCATACATCCACTTTCCCCGTCTCTAATTCTTTTATTGATTTAATAATCAAGTCGGCTTTTTTTTCTCTCCCGTCAACTTTATACGTCATCACTTCCAGCAAAAACGGAATTTCCTCTCTTCGGCACTGCTCCGCCGCCCGCGCCACTGTCTTTTTCACTTCCCCCGCCCCCTTCGCCGCCGGATTATAATAAACCAGTAACTTTGCTCCCCCCGCCCCCGCCTCTCTTATCTCTCTCGCCGAGTGCGCCAGCCGCGTCCGGCGATTATTTTCCGTTCCCGTCCACCCGCTCGCCTCCATCGCCAACAAAAACGGCTTGTTTAATTTTAACTTCCGGTAAGCCGGCAATCCGTATTCCATATCCAGCAACACTCCCGACGCCACCCCCGCAAGGCCACCCAACGCTTCTTCTTTCCACTCCGTCATTTTCCGCTTGCCGCCACTCCCCAGCATCTTCATCAAACTCCGCCGATGGTCCAGCGCTGCCATCGCAAATATTCCCTGCTCCTTAAAATCAAACAAATTCATTTTATAAAAAATTATTTCTAACCGCCTTCGTAATTTTACCACAAACCGAAACTAAAATCTGCCTTCGGTTGTGTATAAAAATTAAAGCCTGCCTAATTTTTTACTCATGTAAAAATTTAGGCAGGCTATCTTAAATATAATTTCTTTCCCCTCGGCACAATCCAATCGACAAAAACATTCGCCAGAGCCAAGTGTACAGTAAAAGATAATTGTTTGTGAGACCGCGCGGAGCACGGCGGTGCGAATCAGAGTGATTTTCCAGCCAGAAAATACACGTGTCTCACAAACAATTATCTTTTACTAAAACCTACTTCTTCTCCCACGTGCCGCCACTCCCCTTCGCGTATCCCGCCGCCGCCTCCGGCAAAATCGCAATTGCCTTGTCCGGCGAACCCATCACCACCCACTTTCCTCCTTGTTGTTTTATTTCCGTTTTGTAATAGCCGATAGTCGCCGGTACCTCTCCTGCTGGCGTCATCAAATTAATAATCAGCGTCTGTTTACTTTCCCCATCCCCATATCCCACATAAGCGAACGGTTGTCCGATAATTCTGACTACCGCCTCGCTCTGCCATTTTTTTCCGGCCGCCGCCGGTTCCGGCGCGAACTTCGGCAAATACTCGTCCAGTACCGCCGCGATTCTCTCCGTCTCCGGCGCCTCCACTCCCAACAGTTTCCAGTCCGGCTCGTTCGGTGTCGGGTCAATCCGCTTATATGTTTCTTCAAATACTTCCCCCTTGCCCGTCACCACTACTTGCGTCCCGTCCGGCAAAGGCACATAAGCCGTATCCGGTTCTTCTCCTTCTCCCCGCACCACCACCGCTTCCTGCCCCCCAACCTGAACCGTCTCGCTCCGGCTGACTTCCTCCACCGGCAACGTCACCGTTGTTGAAGCTGTTTCAATCTTTATTGTCTCTCCTAACTCCGGACTGGAAAGGGTAAGCCCGTTCCCGCTAATCGTCGCCTCCCAATTCTCCGGCACATCCGCCGTAAACTTCCGATTCTCTCCTATCGTCGTCGTCTTCCACTCCACTTCCCGCTTAAAAGAATCCTCAACCAGCGCCATAAACTCTGCCGGCAGTTCTCGCCAGGAAATACCGTTTTGTTGTCCCCACCACCAAACTCCCCCCACCGCCACCACCATCACTGCGATAAAAAATATCTTCCTCATTTGCTTTTCATTATACCACTTCGCCCCGCCGAAGCTCGACAGAGCGTAGGCAGGCTTCGCTTCCAAAATAAAAAATCCCTTTGATATCATCTCCGGGATTTATCTTTTACTTCCGTGTCATTCCTGCGAAAGCAGGAATCCAGTCCTCTTCATTAAAATAAGTCCATCGCCTCCTCCACACTTCCAAAAATACGGAAAATCGTATCAAAGTGCAATTCTCTTAAAAAATTCTCCATTAACAAAGTTAGGTTAGCCAGCACTATCTCCCCGCCCTTCGCTTTAAACTCTTCGTTCTTGGCGGTTAGTACCGCTAAAGCATTAGCGGTCATACGGCTGACGTTTCCCATATCAACCACCAACTTTCTTACTCCTTCATTCATCCGGTCGCCTAAAACATCGTTTAGAACTTCAAAATTCGTCACATCCAGCACCACTTCTTTCTCAAATTCTAAAACATATGGTTCACCAAAATACTCCGGCTCCTTTAAAATTATATCCAGCCACGTACTTTGTCGTTTTGCCTTATTAAATGAAATCATGGCGCTATTTCCTCCTTTACCTTCAAAATATGATTTTAAAATTTCTGCCTTCATCATAAATCCTCCTTCCCCTCCCCGTCAACAAAAATCCGCCCCGACTTGAGGTCGAGACGGATTTTTATCTTATCTATAATATTTCCGCTCCCTTTCTGTCATTCTGAACGCAGTGAAGAATCTCTCCTCTCTCTATCTTATATCTTCCATCTATTATCTAGTTAGAACGGCATAAACCACCGTCTGGCCCCATATCCGGCCGCCGCCAAAATCGCTATCGCCGCCGCGTACGCCGCCGGTGACAAATTGCTAAACAAATCCACCACCAAAGCTCCTAACGGCTGTACCGGCTGTTCCGTTGTCTCTGTTACCGGCGCTTCTGCTTCAGTTCCCGCCGTCGGCGCTACCGAAGTTACTCTCGCCGCCGGCGTCACTATCGTCGCGGCCGCCACTGGCGTACCGGTAATCGTTATCGCCGTCTGCGCCAATCCGCCGCCAAACTCATTTAAGCCGCGTCCATCCATTGCCACCGAGCCGCTGTTAACGGACACCGTTGCCGTCCCCGGCCGCTTGGCATTAAACACCACTCTCATAAAATTCCGGTTTGAATCCAATCCGCGAGGGAACCCAGCCGTCCGCACCAATGTGCCGGCCGCGTCCGACGCGTTAATTCCGATAGATAAAGGCATCCATCCGTTTTCATAACTCACTTGTGCCACCTCCAGCATATTCGCCGAATAGTTAAGCACTAAACGGGTAGTATAAATTGGGTTTGAACCCGGCAGAACTTCAATTGTCACCGCCACCTGCCCGCCAGTGCGTGCCTCGGTAATAATCGGAGACAATCTGAAAATCGTGTCCGCCGCGCCGCTGCGAGTGGAAGGAACCGCCCCATCCCACCCCGCCATCACCGCGTTGAAATCTTTTATGTCCGTAACTCCATCACGGTTGATGTCAGTCGCTCCCGCATTGTTCCAGCCGGTGATAACCGTCGCCGCGTCCCCAATATCAATCGTTCCATCAATATTGACGTCGGGCGAACCCGGTTCCGGCATCGGCGCTGCCACCGCGGCCGGCTCATACCGGATAGAATCGGAAACCGCTTCCGAATAAACGCCGGTCGGACTGCGGAACTTTATGTGCACTCGCTTCTCGCCCGCCCCCGCCGACAATGTCCACGTCTTACGCTCCGCGAACGACTCCAGCACGGAATTTTCAAAAATCGGCTCGTCGTTAGCGATTATCATATCACCGGCATAAGTGGCTACGATATAAAGCGTTACCGTTCGGCTGTTAGTCGTCTCCGCTCCGTTGTTAATACGAACGGAAATACCACTGGGCGGAACAATCGGCGCTCCCGCTCCCCCGCCACCAGCCGCCAAAAGCGGCCCCACGGAAGATGAACCGCCTCCGCCACCACCCGCCACTGACAACGCTCCCAAACTCGTCGCGCCATTTACAATTCCGGTAATCGCCGCGCCGCTGTGAGTGATATTGCCACCCGCCGTTCCCGTCGGCCGCACCCGCATTGATTTAATCGCTAAATCAGAAGCCGGCACTGACGGCGACTGTATCTGAAACGAAAAAGAACTCGCTCCCGGATTAAGTGAAGTAGGAGAAATCACCATAAGCGAACTTGTAGTGACAATCTCAACCGTGCCGCTGGTATCAAATTCCCATCCGGCCGGAAGGTTAATTATGTGCGTTCCCACGCTTATCTCCCCTCCCACTACCTCACTGATAAACACATTAGTTAAATTCACAAATCCCGACCCAGTTGGCAGATTCTGCCCGCCGTTTGCTGGAGTTACGCTTGCCGCCACGACCACCGGCGCACCCGAAAACAAGCTGGTAATAACCAAACCGACCACTAACAAACCTACAAACTTATTAATCATAAATTATTGCTTAAAACCTAATAAATAAACGCCCTAACCGACTGAATATTAATTCCGCCGTATTATATACCATATAAAAACCCTTGTCAACTCCCTCTCCTTTTCTGTCACTTGCCCGAACAACTCCGTTGGGCGGGTCCCAGCGAAAGCTGGAATCCATCCCTTCCGCCTTGTTATTCCAGCGGAAGCTGGAATCCAGTCCCCTCCTCTGTCATTCCCGTGAAAGCGGGAATCCAGTTTCCTCTATTTTTCTACCAACTGCAAATTATCAGCCGATAGCCCGCATTGTTGACATTACAATAAAAATATCCTATAATCTGACCGGTTCTTAGATAACTAAATATTGGAAAAAATTCCAAAAAAAAGGAGAAGGAAAATGAAAGCAACACCGATCACCGCATTAGTATTGGCAGTATTGTTAGTATTCTTTTCGGCAACACCAACATCAGCGTTAACCATCAGCTCCGGCGCCACCCTTAACAGTTTCGGCGTTTCTCTAGAAATTAGGGGGGATGCCGCCCTGATAACCCATATTGTTATCAGAAAAGCTGACCAGCCAGGTTTATTCCACAACATCGTGAGCTACAATTCCGCTGGTAGTTCTTGGGCCAGCCCACCGCTTAACTTCTTTCATACGTTTTACAGTAACGGTAGCATTCCGTACGCGGGAACTGGCGCCTCACTAAACAGTATTCAGACAAGCAGTAGTTTCGATTGGGCTACTATCGGCACCGCCGGTGGTCTTTCTACGCCCTTCCTAAACTATGCAAGTCCACTATTCTATGTCCAAGAAATCACCTTTCTTAAATCAGGAGGTGGTAGTTTGTACATCGGAAACCTGACAGTGGACGGCGTCAGCCGCAGCGCTGGAGAGTTTACTTACTCTCCAACCGCCACCGCGACTCCCGTACCGCCCACTTCCACCCCATCCGGTGGAGGTAGTGGTTCACCTACTGCCACTCCGGTACCACCTACTTCCACCCCATCCGGCGGAAGTGGCGGAAGCTCGCCCACCGCAACGCCAGTACCGCCCACCGCGACTCCCGCCCCTTCGGGCGGCAGCAGCGGCTCCGGCGGACAAAACAGACTTCCTGTTATCAGCAGACAGATGAGGGTAAGGACTTATATAAACACGCCTTTACCCATTCTATTGCCCGCCACCGATCCAGAAGGTGATCCGTTATCTTTCTTCATAATCCCCCCACCAGAGTTTGGGCATTGGGAAGAAAGTGACATCACTGTGATGAACCGCACCGGAAGTTTTACCTATGTCCCAAACAGAGGTTTTAGCGGAGTAGATATCATCCACTGGTATGTAACCGAGCGTAACAACAGCAATTCAATGACTCAAAGCGGAGACGTGATAATCGATGTGCTCCCATTTGAGTCTCCTTCGACTCCCACCCCCACCCCAACGGTGACATCAACGCCTATACCGATAGCCACCGCGACTCAAACACCGACTTTCACACCAGTCCCGGCCACCGCGACTCCTACAGTCGCCGAACCGGAACCGATCGTGACCTCGGTGCCAACCGCAACCCCCGCTCCATCCCCCACCACCACCCCCTCCACACCGAACATTATCATCTCTACATTTCTGTTCGGCTCACGTTCCTTGGAAAACATTCTTCAAGGAACACAGGGTGTGTCTATTCTCATCACCGCCGCCGAACCATCCGGCCGCCCAGCGGATCTCTTAGTGTTTGGAGACGAAATCTCCATCATTAATGAAAGTGCTGGCGCCATCCTCGCCACGCTGATAACATCAGCGACGGGAGAATTTGAAATCTCCATTCTCGCCTTTAACAGCGAGAATCGACCCCGAATTCAAATATTAATGTTTTCGGTGGTCGATCCCCAACCCACCGCCACCCCGACATCAACGTCGGCTTTAAGTATTGGCACGACCAATACCCCGACACCGACTGCCACCGCTACGCCGACCGGCACTAACACCGCCACTCCCGCCAACACCGCGACGCCACGTCCAACCGCGACTCGCGTCCCGCCCACCTCCACCCGCACCGCGACTCCAACTCGCGTCCCACCCACCCCCATCCCCTCGGGTCTGGCCTTCTTCACCGCTGAAGAAAGTAACGTTCCTCTTTCTGTAGGAATGTCGGCTATCTTCAGCAACCCCTCCGATCCGCATTTCACGCTTCGCTGGGGATTGAATGCTCAAACGTTATATAAAGATTATCATTTATACAACGAGCGAGCGGACGGCAATCCCTTCGGGAACTTTTTGGGCCGGAGCGACCAAAACGGGGATTTTCGTTACTGGGAGTGGCACAACAATATGTCTCCCGGAACAACCGGCCCCCAGTTCTTGAATGTTGTCTTCGGAGAATACCGACCCTGGCTAGTAGCGCTAACTCTTTCGGGAAATCCACGCTTTGACGGCCCCTTCCGCGGGCCGCAAGTAGTATTTCTTCCAAGAGTAACTGGCCAGAACGTCGGCGTTTTTTCCGCCACCGAGGAAATTATTCTCGCTTTTGACAACGTCCAAGCGGGAATAAATTCAAACGGCATAGAGAGGTACCACTGGTACGTTAACGGGACCTCTCCCTCTAACTACCTCGGGCAATCCGTTGGTAGTACAGAAAATATGTTTCATTGGTACCAAACGCAAGACCGAAACACAGCGGTCACCTTCCGAGCTGGCCCGCAAGCCGGTGAAACTTATCGGTTTTCGGTCTTTGTTATCTGGAAAGACAACAACCGCCGGGCGCAGCTGTTTAACGGCCCATCGATTGTCTATCAAACCGTGCCGGACCTTCAACCGGTGTATCCAACCAATACACCGCTTCCGACTGCCGCACCCACCGCCACACCGACACCAACCGCAACCCGTACCCCCACCACAACCCAAACACCGACTCCAACAAACATCGGAGCAACCGCCACGCCCACCCGCATCCCTCTTCCCACCCCCACCCCCACCGCCACCCCAATTACGGTCTGGCCTCCAGATGTTAACTTCCAGGGAGCCACGAATGGCTACTGGAATGGGTTTGACGCCAACTCGGACTTCACCC
>CAYIDJ010000001.1:0-80605 GCA_964362215.1 uncultured Candidatus Saccharibacteria bacterium | reverse complement strand
GGAGCGACCGGCGCAGTGGCAGCCGACGCATAACATATATCTGCTTATGACAGCGGAGACGGGGGTGGTGGGGGGAGGAGCTTTAATTTTGTTTTTGATATTTGCGGCCGCGAGGTTTTGGCGGGGGGTGGGGAGAAAAACAAGAGAATACTCCCCTGTTGGCGGGGCGGCGGTGGGGGGAATATTTTTAGCATACACGACGGTAGGAATGTTTGACCATTTCTTTTTCACAATTACCAATGGAGAGATAATGTGGTGGCTGACAATTGGACTTTTACTGGCAAATACATACAATAAAAACGAAGTTAGGCGCGCTTAGCTCAGGGGTAGAGCATCTCGTTTACACCGAGGGGGTCGGGGGTTCGAATCCCTCAGCGCGCACCAGTATTAAACTTGTCTTTTGGGGTGAGGTGGGGTAGAAATAGGCTAGAGAAATTGAAAATTTTAAATACAGAAAGGGGAAAGTGAAATGACTAGGGTAGTTTTTTCGGATATTATCAGAAGTGATTTGGAGGTTTTTTACGAAATCGGATTGAGCGGAGACGGTAAGGCGTTGTTGATTCACCTTACTCCGGAGGCCTTTGACTTTATCGTCGATCTACTGAAGCCGAAACTGCCGCTGGTTGAGAGATATGAAAAATGGTTTAAGGAAAAATTTCCGCTTTTTGGGGATTTATTTATTCCTCCGAACCGAGAATGTTGGGGATTTGGCGAGGTATTGAGAAAAACGGAAAGCGCCCATCCGGGCTGGGTTTCCTGGCTTTGTCCTCTACCGGTTATTTTAGAAAGAGAAGAGGCCGAAAGAAAGAACGCGTTTTATAAACGGAATGAGGAGGCGGGAGAGATTCCAGAATATTTTCCGCTGGAGACAAACAACGAGGAAGCGGAGAGGATAATTTCCACGCTTGATGTTTTGTTTCTATCGGTGATTTTTATTGGCGAGGAAATGAGATTATTAAGAGAAAACAAGGATGGATTATCACAACTGATGTTGATTGAAGGACTTCAAGGAGGAGGTGGTATGTCCTCGTGTGGTTTGTGGCTAGTTGTTTCAAAAAAGGTGTGTGAGTGGCTGAGTAAAAACATTGAAAATATTGCTTTACGGCAAGAAATTAGAAGGGTGATGATTGGGTGTTATGAAGCAATGTGGCAGGAGCCGGTTTCTGATTTCGCGCGACATGATTTTCGGGTAATGATTAGAGAAGGGGGTTTGATTCATCTTTCCTGTCCAGGAGATGCTTGCGGCATTGACCCGGAGTCTTCGGTAACCATGTTTAAAAAAGATGATGGGTATGGATATAAGATGAGCCCACATAATATTGATTGTAAGCTGCAATTACTGACTCTATTAGGCGGGATGGCCAAACTTCATGATTTGGCCCGCGCTGATGGTGTCTGATGTTTGATATTAACGCTCCTAACAAGGGGCGTTTAGTTTTTAGATATAATGAGGTTTACACCGTTAGAAACAATAATTCTAACGGGGTTTACCGGCAAACATTTTTTGAGAAATGTAGTGTTTAAGCGGTAAGCGAGTGATAGAAGACAAGACAATTCTCTACCATACGTTGACACGGTGAGAATTTTTGGTTTATGATTTTATCCAGCAACACCTTTGGTTGCCGAGTATAGAGAAAGGAGGAAGAGAATTTTAATGAGGTTGGGGGCAACTAGGGGAAGTTGAAAACAAAAAAAGAGAGGGAAAATAGCATGGCGGAGAATGACGTATTAGAACGATCGCAGTGGCCGGAGAATGATTTTAATCTCCAGGTAGTTAGAAAGTGGAGAGAAAAACATCCGGAGATAGACAATGTTGGTGTTTGCGCAGAATGCGGAAAAAAAGTTGAGGAAAAAATAAAAAAGAAATTTCCGCAAACAAAGTTCTGCAAAAAACA
The DNA here is from genome assembly GCA_964362215.1 of uncultured Candidatus Saccharibacteria bacterium. GTDB lineage: Bacteria > Patescibacteriota > Minisyncoccia > UBA6257 > XYB1-36-10 > CAYIDJ01. The sequence goes on along the minus strand of CAYIDJ010000001.1, from coordinate 78,710 downwards.
TCAGCGGACTAACTGCCGTGGTTGCGGTGTAAAAATACCGCTAACCCGCCGAAAGGCACGAGTGGATGCGGAGTATTGCATTATGTGTCAAATGGAAAGAGAAAAGAAGGGAATGAATTGAGCGGCGCAAACGCGCGAGTTTTTTAATCCCCTATCCTGAAAATGGGTGGGGTTTTTATTTATAAAAAAATAAAATATTAAGGTAATCCCTCGACAAGCTCGGGAAGTAATGTTTCGCTACGAGCAGAGTAAAAACAAATCAGAATTTGATTTTGACATAATTTAGATTATAAAGTAGTATAATAATCAGAAAATTGATAACTTTCTTGCGGCAGGGAAAAAGAAAGAGGTGATTGTTTATGGATGGTCAATGGATTAAAACAGACGACGCAAAAAAAATTTTTAATCATTTTTTATCCAACGCAATCACTGTAAAAGAAGCGTTGGATCAACTGGAAAAAAAGTCTGTAAATCACTGTGAAAATAAACAACTTGAATCAGACGTTGAAGAAGATGTTGTTTTGCACTAATCCCCCTACCACAAGTTAAAAACCCTTTACATGAAATGTGTGAGGGGTTTTATTTTTTTCATTTTTATAGTTCGGCAAATTGCCGAACTAAATTGAAAAATGTTTGTCGGTAAACATTGTTCTTAAAAATTTTGTTTTTCTGTACTTTTTATGTGTACAGTGTTTGCCAGCAAACACTGTACATGAGTTATTTTGTATGTTTAATGTTTATCGGTAAACACTGTTTTTATATGTACAATGTTTACCGGTAAACATTATTTAAGGAGGTGTAGTATTTAAGCGTTAGTTGGCTTTAATTTTTATGTTTTTTGTATGTTTGATGTTTATAGATAAACGTTTGTTTTTTGTGTACAATGTTTGCCGGCAAACACTTTATATAGAGGCATAGTATTTAAGCGGTTATTGGGTTGTTTTTTGGTATACTTATAAATGTACGGTGTTTACCGACAAACGCTGTACATAGATATTTATGGCTGAACATATAAAAATAGGTAAAATTGGGGAGGAGATCGCCTGTGGATATCTTAAGAATATTGGGTATAAGTTGGTGGAGAGGAATTTTAGAGAGAAATGGGGTGAAATTGATATTATTATGATAAATCCTAGAAAAATTCTTACTTTTATTGAGGTTAAAACTCTTAAAACTAGTGAATTTTCCGATGTGGATAATTCGGCAGTTCTGGGGATAACTCCGGAAAATAATATGACGTATAGGAAATTAGAGAAGGTTAAGAGGACGAGTTATTTGTACGCTAATTCTCACCCAGAGCTTATTTATAAGGATAGGGGATGGCAGATTGATTTGGTGGCGATAGATTTGAGGGGAGATGGCCCTTATGAAATAAATAATAATAGTTGTCAAATAAGGCATTATGAGAATGTTAGTTAGTTTTTAATTTTAATTTAATGATTATGTATCTTTGGTAGTAATAAAAACGCAAGCACCTTTCTTGCGAGACACGTGTATTTTCTGGCTAGAAAATCACTCTGACTCGCACCGCCGTGCTCCCCGCCCGAACGGCCGAATTTATTCGGTCGGGCTGGCGCGCGGTCTCGCAAGAAAGGTGCTTGCTTTATTTAGTGAGTATCCTGTTTATAATGTAGCGGGGTTGACAGGGAGGAAATGCTTGGTATATAATGGCGGGGAATGGTTACTGGCGGTCCGCGGAGAGCGGGCCGTTTTAATAAGTAGAAAGTTTAAAGTCGAAAATTAGTGATGGGATATTGAGCTGGATTCCAGCTTTCGCTGGAATGACACAAAAAAACAAACGTATGAATTTAAAAGAATTAGCGAAGGTAATTGACCAGATAGCGGAGGAGAAAAAAATAGACAGCGAGAAAGTGCTGGATATTGTGGAGACGTCCATAGCGGCCGCTTACCGCCGAGAGTACGGACATAAAGGAATGGCGATAAAGGCACGTCTTGATTTGAATACCGGCGAAACGGAGTTTTATCAAACAAAGACAGTGGAGGATGAGACAACGGTGAAAATAATGAGTGAGGAGGAGATGCGGGCGGAAGCGGAAGCGGGAGTAGGAGCAGAAAAAGAAGGGGCACCGAAAGAAGAAGATAAAGAGGAAGGGGACGAGAGGCCGCGCTATAATCCAGACCGGCATATTTTGATTGAGGAAGCAAAAAAAATAAAGCCGGAGGCGGCGGTGGGAGAGGAGATGAGTTTTGAATTGCCGGCGCCGGAGGCGGAGTTTGGACGGATTGCCGCCCAGACCGCCAAGCAAAACATACTACAGAGATTGAGGGAGGTGGAAAGGGTGTCGGTAATGGAAGAGTTTAAAGACCGCGAGGGAAGAGTGGTTTCGGGAGTAGTGAGACGATTTGAAAGAGGGAATGTATACGCGGATCTGGGACGAACAGAGGGAGTGATGTTTAGGCACGAATCAATTCCGGGCGAACACTACCGAGTAGGGGAGAGGTTGAAGTTTTTAGTAACGGCCGTACAAGACGAGATTAAGGGACCGAGTATCGTGCTTTCGCGCAACCATCCTAAATTCATCAGCAAATTATTTGAAAGCGAGGTGCCGGAGATAACGGATGGAACAGTGGAAATAAAAGGAATCGCCAGAGAGGCGGGAAGTAGAACTAAGATAGCGGTGGCTTCCAACGACCCGGGAGTGGACGCGGTGGGAAGTTTTGTGGGGCAGAGAGGCACGAGGGTGATGGCGGTAAATAATGAGGTGGGACAAGAGAAAATTGACATAATTGAGTGGTCGGAAGACCCGGAGGCGTATGTGGCCAACTCCTTGTCGCCGGCAAAGGTAACAGGAACAGAAATGGGAGAAAGGCGGGAAGTAAAAGTATTCGTGCCGGAAGACCAGTTGTCGCTGGCCATCGGACGCGGCGGACAGAACGTGAGGTTAGCGGCGAAATTGACGGGATTTAAGATTGACGTAAGATCAATACTCAAACCGGAGGAACAGGTGGAGGGAGGGGTAGTAACGGAAGAGGGAGAGAATGCAAATAAAACTCCAGCTCAAGAAAATTCTGATACAGCAGCGGAGCCGACTACAGAAGAACCAGAAACAGTAGCGGAAGGGGAGGAAAAGGAAATAGAGCAAAAAGATGAAGACGAAAAGTCCGTAAAGCCGGAGGAAAAAAATGACGAATAACGAATTATCAAACGACGAATATAGAATTATGGGAGAGGAGGGGAATGACAAGAAGAATAAATAAAAGATTTTGATTTCTGTGGATACGGGATCTTGACGCCTAAAGGGGTCGGAGTCCGACTAAGCGTCAGACTAGCAACTAGGGAGAAGATTCTTCGGCAAGGCTTCAGAATGACAGATTAAAAATTAAAATTAGGGAATAAAAAAATGAGTGAAATAATTTATTATTTAATATTCGGGCCGGTGATTTTAGCGATCGCTTACAGCGCGTATATCGCGTGGTGGATAGGCAAGCAACCACAGGGTAATGAGAAGATGAGAGAGATTTCCAGAGCAATTTTAGAAGGGTCAAGAGCGTATTTAAACAGGCAGTATAAGGCGGTGGCAATAGTCGCGGCGGCGCTCTTGGCGGCGGTGGCTTATTTTATAGGGGTGGCGGAGGGAATGGGGTTTTTAGCGGGAGCGGCGGCGTCAACTTTAGCTGGTTATGTGGGAATGAACGTGGCCGTAAGGTCAAACGCCAGAACAACGGAGGCGGCCAAGAACGGACTCAAGAGGGCAATGGAATTGGCTTTCCGCGCGGGAACGGTAACAGGACTGATTGTCGTGGCGATGGCACTTCTCGTCACGGCAGGATTTTATTTGTATACGAATAATGTGGGCGTTTTAATCGGCATGGGGTTCGGCGCCAGTTTGATTTCGGTCTTCGCCAGGTTGGGAGGAGGAATATACACAAAAGCCGCTGACGTGGGAGCGGATTTAGTGGGAAAGATGGAGGCGGGCATTCCGGAGGATGACCCGCGAAACCCGGCGGTGATCGCGGATAACGTGGGCGATAACGTCGGCGATTGCGCCGGAATGGCGGCGGACTTATTTGAGACATATACCGTAACGATTACGGCGGCGATACTTTTGGGAGTGGCAATAATGGGAGGGGGAGTATACACAATTTACCCGCTGGTTTTAGGAGGGTTGGCGATATTAGCTTCTATTGTTGGAACTTTTTTTGTGAAGATAAGCCGAAAAAGCGGCGGGGAGGAGGAATGGCACGCCAACAGAATTATGGGAGCGCTATATAAGGGGTTGTGGGTGTCTTTGGGGCTGTCGGCGGTGTTGTTTTATTTCGCTTCAAAAGCGATGTTGCCAGCGGAACAATTCACGAGCCTGTTTTACGCGGCGGTAACAGGATTGGCGGTTACGATTTTAATGGTCGGAATAACCGATTACTACACATCGGTTAAGTATCGGCCGGTTAAAAGCATAGCGAAGGCGTCGCAATCGGGCCACGGAACAAATATCATTATGGGGTTGGCGGTGGGAATGGAGGCAACAGCGTTGCCGATCGCGGTAATCGCCGGAGGAATGATTTTGAGTTTTTATCTTGCCGGCATTTACGGAGTGGCGGTAGCGGCAGTGGGGATGCTGTCGGTGGCGGGTATGATTGTGTCCATTGATTCATTCGGTCCGATAACAGACAACGCCGGCGGCATCGCCGAGATGACGGAGGCGCCGGAGGAAATCAGAAAGGTGACGGACGCGTTGGACGCGGTAGGAAACACAACTAAAGCGATAACCAAGGGATATGCCATTGCTTCGGCGGGGTTGGCGGCGCTGGTACTGTTTGGAGGATACGCGGAAGAGCTGGCGGAAAAAGCGGTGGCGTTTGACCTGCGAGACCCATATCTCTTAGCGGGATTGTTTTTGGGCGCGGCGGTACCGTATTTGTTCGCCTCGATGGCAATGAAATCGGTAGGGAAGGCGGCAGGAGCGGTAGTAGAAGAAGTGCGCCGGCAGTTTAGAGAGATACCGGGAATTATGGAACGAACCGCCAAGCCGGAATACGGAAAGGCGGTGGATATAGTTACTAAAGCGGCGATTAGGGAGATGATAGTGCCAGCCGGAATACCGATTGCCGCGGTGCTTTTGGTAGGATTTATTTTAGGGCCAGTGGCGCTGGGAGGCCTTTTAATCGGAGCGATAGTGGCGGGACTTTTTGTGGCGCTATCAATGACTTCCGGCGGAGCGGCTTGGGACAATGCTAAAAAATATATAGAAAAGGGGTATGGGGGCGGCAAGGGTTCGGAGACACATAAGGCGGCGATAACGGGAGACACGGTCGGCGACCCTTATAAGGACACGGCTGGGCCGGCAATCAACCCGCTGATAAAGGTGATGAATATTGTGGCGTTGTTAATAGCCAGTTGGCTGTAAAAAAAGTTATGGCGGAAGAAAAAATAGAAGATAAAGGAGACGGCAGTTTGGCGATAGAGATAAAACTACAAAGGGAAGAATTTAAGGAATATTGGGAGGCGGCGGAAGCGGCAGAAGCAAGCCAGGTAGAAATAAGGGGGTTCAGACGAGGACAGGCGCCAGCCGAGATGGTGAATCCTTACCTCAATAAAGAAAAAATTTTTAACGCCGCGGCGGAGATGGCAATTAAAAAAACACTGAAGAATATAGTAAGCGAAAAAGAATGGACGCTGGTTGCGCCGCCGCAGGTGACAATAAAAGAAGACAACGAAGGACTGACATATGAGGCCAGAGTAGTGCCTTTTCCGGAAGTAAAGTTAGGCGAGTATAAAGCGGCGGCTAAACAAGCGAATCAGGAATTAGGAGAAAAGCTAAAAAACATAAAAGTCACCGAGGAGGAGGTGGAGCAAGCGATAGGGTGGCTTAGGGCGTCACGAGAGAAGAAGCGGGAAGGGGATAAAGAAAAGAAAACGGAATTGACGGATGAGGAAGCAAAAAGTTTCGGCAATTTTAAGAGTGTGGCAGAACTTAAAGACAGTATTCGCGAAGGGCTGGTGGCGGAAAAAAAGGTAAGGGAAGCGGATAAAAACCGCGCCAGAATATTGGAGGAGGCGATAAGAGGAGCGCGGTTGACGGTGCCGGCGATGATGACGGAGAGAGCGGCGGAAAATATGAAGGAGGAATTGAAACAAAGTTTGAACGAGGGGAATATAACTTTTGACGAGTACGTTAAAAAGTATTATGAGAGCGGGGAAAAATTAAGTGAAGCTTTGAAACAGCAGGCAGAAAAGGAGATAAGAGCGCATTTGGTTCTGGACGCGATAGCCAAAGAAGAAAAGGTGATACCGACGCAGGAGGAGACGCAAGAGGAGATGAATCGTCATTTAGCAGCAGTGTCGGAGAGTAAAAAAAGGGAAGTGAATTTGCAGCAGTTATATGATTTTGGTTATGGGAAAGTGAAGAATGAAAAGGTGTTTAGATGGTTGGAGAAAATATAAGTGGATGATTTGATAGTATAGTAGGTTGTAAGTGCGGATGACTCACTAATGTATTTTCGCTACCGTCCATTCTCCTAGTTCCGATAGCTTCGCTATCGAGAATCCTCGATTTTTGTGAACAAAAATCGGGACGAGAGAATGGACTACGCCTCGGTCTCGCTCCCGAGCGCTCAAATTGAGAAATTTAAGCGCTCAGACCGTGCCCGCTCGACCTCGGATGCGCGCTCGAATATATTAGTGAGTTATCTAATTAATATTGTAATCGTATATCAGTGAGATGCTTTTTAAGTTGCCAACCATAGGGGGATGGAGTTGGACTTAAGGTAGTTACCTCAAGGTAACTTTTATTTATAGATGAATTGTGGTTTATGTATTTGACGGTAGTGGAATAATCGTTTATTATAAAGAATATGAATTTAATTCCGACGGTAATAGAGAAAAGTCAGTTTGGGGAGAGGGCGTTTGATATATATTCACGTCTTTTGAAGGAAAGGATAGTGTTTTTGGGCGGGCCGATCGTAGACCCGGTAGCCAACACCATTATCGCTCAATTGCTGTTTTTAGAGCATGAGGACCAGAAAAAGGACATTAAGCTCTATATCAACAGCCCGGGCGGGTCGGTGACGGCGGGAATGGCCATTTACGATACGATGCAGTTTGTAAAGCCGAACGTGTCAACGGTATGCGTGGGTATAGCGGCGTCAATGGCGGCGGTGCTACTGGCGGCAGGGGAGAAGGGAAAGCGGATAGCCCTGCCTAATTCACAAATAATGCTGCACCAGCCAATGGGCGGATTTGAGGGACAGGCGAGCGATATTGAGATAAGCGCCAAGCAAATTTTGAAGATTAAAAAGCAGATAAACGACATTTTAGTCCGCCACACCAAGCAGTCACCCTCAAAAATAGAAAAAGACACCGACCGCGATTTTTACCTGTCAGCGGAAGAGGCGAAGAAGTACGGGATTATTGACGAGATTGTGAAGTCAAACGGGAAAAAATAAAGAGGAAATAGCTTGCCAATATACTCTCGCTACCGTCCATTCCCCCAGCGAGGGAATGGACTACGCCTCGCCCTCGCTCCCCCCTCTCTTACAGAGCAGGAAAGAGAGGGGAACCGTGCCCGCTCGGGCTCGGATGCGCGCTTGAGTATATTAGCGAGCTATTTATATGATCTGATTATAATTAGAAGATGGAAGTTGGATGAAATGGAAGTTGGATGAAAAAGTAATCCGCCTAGGGGGCGGATTTTTATTTTTATTCAAGGATGGGTTTGATTTTGACGTGGCGGGAGCGCCCTTCGCCATCGCTTTCGGTGCGAATGTCAGGATGCATGGCGAGCTCCATATGAATGAGGCGGCGTTCGTAGGAGTTCATAATAGGGAGAGATACTTCGTTTTTAGTCATGATGGCTTTGCGAGCGGCGGCGCGGGCTAAGTCGGTAATGATGCGTTCGCGTTCCAAACGATAGTTGTTGACGTCCACACAACCTAAACTCACGCCGATTTTTTTGGCAATCAACTGGCCTAAATGATTGAGGTTTTCAACCAGCGGCGGCAGTTGGTCTTTAATGAAATATTCATTATCAATGAAGACGCTGAGGCGACGCAATTCTTCGTTCCATTCAACTCTAAAGTCGCCAATGTTCATTAAGGCGATAATTTGTTCAAGGATTGGTTTGATTGTTTTTGTTTCCGTCTGGTCCATGTTCTTGGTAGTTAGAGTCGGATAGAGAGCGATTGATAATAAGCTGCTGGAAGATAGAGAAAGCGGAAGTTGTTATCCAGTAAATACCGATAACCGAGGGGAGATTGATTAAAACGAGGAGAGTAACAACCGGGCCGATAAAAGACATTTGACGCCCTAGGCGTTCGGCGGAAGAAACGGCGGCCGCGGGTTGCCGGCGCGGCAGACTAAGGCGGGCCTGAAGGTACTGGAGAGCGGCGGCGACAACGACAATTATAATACTACTTTCTTTTAGATTTATCAACCATAGAAAGGTGAAGTCAACATGAAGAGGCGCGGAGACGAAGGAGTAGAGAAGAGAAAGGTTGTCGGGAGTTAGACCGCGTAAAAAAACAAGATAAAGAGCAATCAGCACGGGCAGTTGAATAAAGAGAAGGCCAAAGCTGGAAAAAGGGTTGACGCGATGTTTTTGATAGAGAGCCATTATCTCTCTCATTTGCTTTTCTTTGTTGTTTTGATGGCGATCAGTAATGTCTTTTATTTGGGGTTGAATTTTCTGCATAATCGCCTGGCTGCGGCTGGCTTTATGGAAGAAAGGAAAGAGAATAATCCGGATGATGACGGTAATGATAATAACCGCCAGTCCCCAACTACCAAAGGAAAGATGGTTATAAACCAACACTAAAGCGTTGAGGATGGGACGATAGAGAATTTCGTTAAATAAAAAAGTCATAAGTTAGAGATTGGAGAGTAGAGAGGAGGCCTCTTTAGTAATTGGAATCAGGTCGACGGAGGTTACTCCTTTTTTGACAACAACAACAATGTCATGGCCGGGAACACGGAAAGCGCCGGTTTTTCTGATAAGTTCAAAGATTTCTCTTTTGAGGCGGTGGCGAGCGACAGCACGCTTATCATACTTTAAGCTGACAATAATTCCAAAACGGCTGAAAGGGAGGGAGGTAGGGGAGAGGTTTACGGACAGATAACGTCCGGAGCGGCCGAGGTGAGAGGGACGGGGAAAGGAAGAAGAGGACAGTTTATATTTCTTGGCCAGCATAAGATAAATAATATTGGCTGGCGGGCAAATTTGTACTAAAAAGTAATGATTAAATTAAACGGCGAGGCGGCGACGGCCTTTGCGGCGGCGGCGGGAGAGAACATTGCGGCCGGTAGGGGTGCGGCGGCGTTTCAGAAAACCGTGGGTGCGGCGGCGTTTTTTCTTTTTAGGTTGATAAGTTTGGGACATAAGCGCTATAAATGTAGCAGAATTAAATAAAAAAATCAAAAGTGGGAGGAAGGTAGAAATGTCATTGACACGGCGCGTCAACGGCGTTCCTACAGATTTTTAGGTTGGAAAGAGGAGTGGGACAGGGTAAAATAAACTGACTAAATTTGACGGGGTAAGTGTTTTTTAAAAAAAGAGAGTATAATGTTTCTAAATTAATATGGAGTTGGAAAAAATTTGGGAATCGGTATTAGGGGAAATGGAAGTTCAGCTGACTCACGCTAATTTTCATACCTGGCTTAAGAACAGTAAATTAGTAGATAAGGACGATGCCGGCACTTTTGTGATAGCACTGCCAAATAATTTTTCAAAGGAGTGGGTGGAAAATAAATATAATAAAAATATTTTAAGCGTACTGCGCAATTTGGATTCTTCCGCCAGAAAAGTGGAGTTTGTGGTGTCGGGGGGGATATTTAAGGCGTTAACATTGTCGCATAAAGCTAAAACGGCTTATATGCCTTCCGCGCAAATGATGTTTCCGGAGTTTAAAATAAACCCGAACACCAATCTTAATCCTAAATATACATTCAAAAACTTTGTGGTGGGATCGGCTAATGAGCTGGCTTTTGCCGCCGCGCAGGCGGTAGTAAAAAATGTGGGAGTAAAGTACAATCCGCTGTTTATTTACGGAGGGGTGGGGTTGGGAAAAACCCATTTAATACAGTCAATCGGCAATGAGATTATGGCTATGTATAAAGATGTGGTTTCCGTCAAGTATGTGACTTCAGAAAGGTTCGTTAGCGACGTGGTTTGGGCTATAAAAAATAAGCGGATGGAGGATATAAAGAGCCGCTACCGGAACGTGGATACTTTAATTATAGACGATATACAGTTTATTGGAGGTAAAGAAAAGACGGAGGAAGAATTTTTTCACACTTTTAACGCTTTACACTCAATTAACAAGCAGATTATAATTTCTTCCGATCGTCCACCCAGTGAATTACCAACGTTACAGGAGCGCTTAAGAAGCCGGTTTGAGGGGGGAATGACGGTTGATATCAGTTATCCCGACTATGAGATGAGAATGGCGATAATAAAGACAAAATTGCAGGAATGCCACCATTCCCTGGACGAGCCGGTGGTGAGTTTAATAGCTAATAAATTAACCAAAAACATAAGAGAAATAGAGGGGATATTAAATAAAATAATATTCGTAAAAGAAAGTAAAAATATACAAATTACGGAGGAAGTGGTAGAAGATATAATAAGTAAAAACAATCAAAGTAATAAGAATGTTAATCCAAATAAGATTATTAAGGCAGTAGCTGATTTTTATGAGGTCCCAATAAGTGATTTAGTAGGAAAATCAAGAAAAAAAGAGATAGTGGAACCAAGGCAGATAATAATGTATTTACTCCGTAATGTTTTAAGTATGTCTTATCCTTTTATTGGGGATAAGGTGGGGAAGAGAGACCACACAACCGCTATCCATGCCTGTGAAAAAATAAACAAGGAAATATTAAAAAATAGTAATTTAAACCAAAAAGTTAATTTAATAAAGGAATTAATATACAAGAGTTAAACATATTATTAACATCTTATTATATATTAAAATACGTTAAATAGTGGATAATTTATTGTTTTTAACAGGAAAAGATAAAGTATTACTATAATAATAAATATATATAATATAAAGAGAGTTAGATTTTAAGAATGAAATTAGTATTTGTAAAAAATAATTTAAAAAGAGTGGTGGAAATTGTGGCAAAAATTTGCAATGAATCTTCTAATTTACCAATACTTAAGAATTTATTAATTAAAGTTGATAATGGAGAGATAAAACTATCGGCGACAAATTTAGAGATAGGAGTGACACAGATATGTCCGGGAAAGATTATTGAGTCGGGAGCGGTAACAGTACCAGCTGGTGTTTTTAGCTCAATAATTTCAAATCTAACGAGTGAGGTGGTTAATTTAAGCACAGAAAAAGATAAATTTAACATTCAAACGGATAATTATGAGGCACAAATTCAAACTTTAGCCGTTGATGATTTTCCGATTATTCCAAATATTACCAATAAAGATCCAGTTTTAATTTTACCAGCGGCGAGATTAAAAGAAATAATAGCGCAAGTGATGTCAGCGACGACGTTTTCCGAATTAAGGCCAGAGATAAACGGAATTTTTATATCGGCAGAAAATAATGAATTAAGAATAGCGGGAACAGACAGTTTTCGTTTAGCGGAAAGAATTATTTATAAAGACGAATTTTCTCTGAAGGGCGATGAGGGTTGGTCTTTAATTGCGCCGCTTAAAACAGTAAACGAATTAATTAGGGTTTTACCGGAAGGAGAAGAGGTTAAGATTTATATTGATTCAAATCAAATTATGTTTTCGGGAGAGGGGGTGATGATAGTATCTCATTTAATTGACGGTAGTTTTCCTGATTATAAACAAATAATTCCAAGCGCTTACGATACAGAGGTGGTAGCTTTAAAAGAGGAGATGGTGACGGCGCTTAAAGTAGTCAGTGTTTTATCCAGTAAAATATCGGATGTGACTCTGGCCGTGAATAAGAATTTTATAGAGATTACATCAATGAGTCAGGGGGTTGGGGAAAATAAATATTTAGTGCCGGCAAAGGTGGCGGGAGGAGGGGGAAAAGTTGTTTTTAACTGGCACTATCTTTTATCCGGTATTAGGTCGGTAAAAGGGGGAGAGATAAAATTGAAAGTTAATTTTAAAGACAAACCGACGGCAATAAAGGATTCAAGTGATGATTCTTATATTTATATTCTAATGCCGGTGAAGTCGTGATCGGTAAAAATAAAAGAGAGAAATAAAGTGACTCTGGCCTTAGCTAGAGTCAATCTCTGGGTCGAGCGTAAATAAATTTTAATTTGTTCACGGGGTTGACAGATAAAGAGGGTTTTATATAATCACCAAATAAATAAAAGGTCGCGTTATAAGCGTTTATTTATTTTTATGGCAAGTTTATTTAAGACGGAGATTGAGCCGGTATTGGTGGATGAGGATGAGGAGATAGACGGCGATGACACGGATATAGAAGAGGGCGAAGACGAGGAAGAAGAGGAGGAGGAGGGCGACGATAAGTTGGGAGGAAGTGAAGGGGTGGGAGATGAAGAGTAAATAAAACAACTTAAAGAACGTGAGACCCTTCGGGAGAATATAATTTTGTACCGGAGGGATTAACAAAAAAATAAAATATCTCTCACTTTTAACCAAAAATGGGAGATGTTTTATTTTTAGACATTAGTTGAATTAGGTGATAGATTAGCGATAAAGGAGAAATGAGGATATGAAAAACACATTAGTGATAATGGCTTCGGCGGCGGTGATAGGGCTTTCAATAGCGCTGGTTTTTGTGGCTTATATTTCGGTTGATCTGCCGGATTTGGACCAGATAGCCAATCGGCGCATTAATCAGTCAACAAAGATTTATGATCGGACGGGAGAGGTATTATTGTTTGAAATTCACGGGGAGGAGAAAAGAACGGTGGTGCCGTTTGATAAAATACCGGATATAGTGAAGCAAGCGACGATAGCGGCCGAAGATAAAAATTTTTATGAGCACCCGGCGTTTGATTGGAAGGCGCTGGCGCGTTCGGTTTGGATTGATATAACCCGTAATAAAAGAGTTGGCGGATCAACCATAACCCAACAGCTGGCCAAAAACGTTTTTTTGTCGTCAGACCGGACGATTACCAGGAAAATTAAGGAGTTGATAATCGCGCTGAAACTGGAGCAACGATTTTCAAAAGACGAGATATTGGGCCTTTATTTAAACCAAATTCCATACGGGGGTAATTCTTACGGGATAGAAGCGGCGGCGCAGACATATTTTAATAAAGCGGCGGCGGAATTGACGTTGGGGGAGGCGGTGATGTTGGTAGCATTACCGCAGGCGCCAAGCTACTACTCTCCTTATGGGGCGCATCAAGATAGGCTCAAGGAGAGACAGGGGTACGTTTTGGAACAGATGGAGGAGATGGGGTATATCACAGCGGAGGAAAAGGAGGTAGCGCAGGCAGAAGAGATGATTTTGGCGCCACAGTCAACAACAATCAAGGCGCCGCATTTTGTGATGATGGCGATTGACGAGTTAAATAATATTTACGGGGAAGATATGCTACAAAACGGCGGACTTAGAGTTGTTACAACTCTGGACTGGGAGATGCAGCAGACGGCGGAGGAGGCGGTGAAAAAGGGGGCGGAGAGGAACTGGGAGATGTATAAAGGCAGGAATGTGGCTTTAGTGGCGCAGGAGGCGACTACGGGCCAGATTCTGGCGTTAGTAGGGTCGTATGATTACTTTGATATAGAGAACGAGGGCAACTTTAATGTGGCTTATCAGGGGTTGCGCCAGCCGGGTTCGGCGTTTAAGCCGTTCGTGTACGCGACGGCTTTTGAAAAAGGATATACGCCGGAAACAATACTGTTTGATGTGCCGACGGAGTTTGACACAAGAGGCGGTCCGGAGGATACCTACAGCCCGCATAACTTTGACAAGCGTTATCGCGGACCGATTAGCATGCGGACGTCGCTGGCGCAATCGGTAAACGTGACGGCGGTGAAGACGCTGTATCTGGCGGGTATTGATGAGACGCTGAAGACGGCGGCGGACTTTGGCATCACGACTTTAGGCGACCGGAGCCGGTTCGGGTTGTCGCTGGTTTTGGGCGGGGGGGAGGTGAGGTTAACAGAACTGGTTAACGCGTACGCGGTTTTTGCCCGCGACGGAGAGAAACACAAGCAACAGGCGATTATTAAAGTTACCGACAGTACGGGTAAAATTTTACAGTCGTACCGCGATGAGACGGCGCGGGCGATAGAGCCGCAGTACGCGCGACTAATCAACGATATTCTGTCGGATACGGAAGCGCGCTCCGGGCTTTTTGTGAATAGCTTGCCACTGACGGTTTTTCCAAATTATCAGGTGGCGGTAAAGACCGGCACCACCAACGATTATGTGGACGCGTGGACGGTGGGGTATACGCCGGAGTTGGTGGTGGGGGTGTGGGCGGGGAATAACCGGCGGGAGCCGATGGAGCAACAAGGGAGTTCAATACTGGCGGCGTTGCCGATATGGAGCGATTTCTTCCGTCAGGAGGTAACTAAGTACGAGCCGACGGTGTTTCCGCGGCCGGAGCCGACGACGGCGGAAAAGCCGATTTTGAAGGGGGACTATCTTTTCGGCAAGCAGATACACAATATTCTTTTTTATGTGGATAAAGACAGTCCGGCGGGGCCGGTGCCGCAGCGTCCGGAGCGGGACCCGCAGTTTGAGAGATGGGAGGCGGCGGTTTTGGAGTGGGCGCGGGTAAATCTGCCGGATTTTAATTCGTACAATAAAACGGCGCTTTACGATTATAAAAGCGCCGGAACGGGAGCGGTGGTGGTGGCAATAACGGCGCCGGCGGCGGGAACGTTTGTGGCCGGACAGACGACGTTAGCGGTCAAAGTGACAGCGCCGAGCCAGATTAAAAAACTGGAACTTAAGATAAATGATGTGGTCAGAGATACGCAGGCAGGGGATTTTGGAACCAGTTATGAATATAAAAAGATCATCACTGCTCGCGATCTAGGTTTGCAAAACAAGGTGACGGTTACGGCTTGGAGTGAGGATGGGCAGGGAGAAGCAGAGGTTATTTTGTATAGGTAATTTGTGTTAGATAAAAGAAGGTCGCGGCTTCGGGCGGCTTTTTCCATAAGACACGGGTATTTTCTGGCTAAAAAATCCCTCTGACTCGTCCCGTCGGACTCCGCGCGGTCTTATGGAAAAAGCCGCCCTCGCCTCGGTTTACATATTTGATTTTCTTTTTTAATGATGACTACAACCTCTATTGGGAGGTAGAGGTTAGACTTAAGGTAGCCCGTCTAAGTTTTTACTCGCACAAAAATTTTGGCAGGCTTTTGTTTATAACAACAAAGCATAAAAGAGCAGGAGTCCTACATACCGGCGGCGAGAATGGCGATAGCGAGAGCGTCGCAGATATCGTCAACACCTTTAATTTTGGTTTTAAGAATAAGTTCAACGGTGGTTATGATGTCGTGTTTGCTGGCGCGGCCGGAGCCGGTAAGGAGGGACTTAACTTCAGTGGGAGAAAATTCCTGGATGGGGAGGAAGGCGGCGGAGAGGACGGAAAGAATAGCGCCGCGCGCCTCGGCGATAGAGAGAGCAGTTTTTTGATTGCGAGAAAAGTAGAGAGTTTCAATAGCGGCTCGTTCAGGGTGGTAGAGAGAGATAATTTCCTTGAGATGGGAGGCGAGAGAGGAGAGGCGAGAGGGGGCGTCGGGGCCGGTGGAAGAGAGAATACCGGCGGCAAGCAGGGAGAGGCGTGAGCCGTCTTTTTTAATTACGCCGTAGCCGCAGCGGGTAGTGCCGGGGTCTATTCCGATTACAATCATAAATATAAACTCTAAATCCTAAACAATATCAAAATTCAAAATTACAAAGTAGTTAAGAGGAAGCGGGGAAGATGGAGACGACGTCTTCATGTTCTTCCAGAAGAGAGACGAGAGTGGCGAGTTTTAACTTAGAGTCGTCGCTGATAGTTTGAGGGAATTTGGCTTTCCAAATGTTTCCGGGTTCCGGAGTGAAGGCCCAGCGGACACTGCCGGGTTCAGCCCATTTGGCGCCGTTGGCTTCCAATAGGTGCCGGACTTCGCGAAGAGTACGGTTAGAGTTGTCGGTTAGGGCGGTAATGATAATAGCGATACCCTCGGGACCGTGAGCTTCAATAACGAGTTCTTCCATAGGAGCGGAGGAGTCGGCTTTTTTTATAGCCCGCTCAATGTTGTCTTTGGGGACGTTGGCGGCTCTGGCTTTTTCCACGGCAGTGCGGAGGGTAGGGTTGAAGTCAGGGTTAAGGTCGCTGGCGCGGGCGGCGGCGGAAATGGCTTTTAAGAGTTTACTGAAGACGGTGGATTTCTTTTTGTCACCGGCTTCTTTTTGGCGGGCGACATTTTTAGCGTGGGAGTGGCCGGACATACCGCTATTTTAGAATAAAATAGCGGAAGCTCCAAATTCCAAGAAACAATAACCAAATAATTTTTTAAATAAACAATAACCAAACAATTAATAAATTAGAATATTAAATTACGAATAGCGAATTAAGAATTAAGGGATAGTTATTTAGTTTTGCGCACTTAATGAACATATGGTTATTAAGTGTGGAATAAATTAGGAAAAAGAAAACCCGCGGGCCGTTGAGGAGCGCGGGTTGCGAGACGGTGCGGGGGCTACCTATCGGTAGCCGTAGCCGGCGGCACGGCCGGCGTTGTAGGCATTTTGCTCCAGATCTCTCTGGAGCTCCTGGCGGCCCTGGCCGTATCCTTGATGGTACGAACCTTCGACGCCAGGGTTGTTGCCGGCGGGCTGGTAATAACCGCCTTGGCGAGGAGGTTGTCCGGCTTGAGACAACATCTCAAGCCCGACGCCGATCAGGGCGCCGGTGGCGGCGGTGCGACCAACATCTTTGCGCATGGCTACGCCAGCCAGCGCGCCGATGGCTCCGCCCCGAACCATACCGGGGGTGACCGCTTGTTGGAGAGCGTAGCCGACGCCTCCGGTTTGGTCATAAAAACCTCCGGAGATGCCACCGGAACGGCCGTATTGTGAAAACTGGCCGTCGGTGACACAGCCACCCATGAATACAAAAAGAAGCGAAATTGTGAGAATTGTGGTAAGAGATTTCATGGTCTCTTACCTCCTTTCTTTTTAAGATGTCAATTTTGGTTAATTCTGGTTATATTATAGCATAGTTTATGTTGGTTGTCAATAGTAATAAAGGGGGTATGGGGGGGTGTTTTAGGGAGTAGAAGAAAGGGGTGATGAAAGTACTAAATAGCGACGGTAAATGGTTGGCTTATATATTGACGATCGTCTTAGGTATAAGCAAAAGGGGGAGGGGGTGGGGGTTAGTAAAAAACTAAAAATAAAAAAGTTGACGTATAGATTAAAATATACTATAATTGGCACCAGCTGTTTGATACCTAAAAATGGTGCTTTTACGGCAAAAAACGAAGGAAAAAACAGAAGGAAAAAACAAAGGAGGAGAGCTCATGAGTAAGATAGTCATACTTAAGGCGCAGTTAGGAGCGCCGCAAGTCATTGATGACCTTCTACAAAGGGTGGCGATGAAAAATTCGCCGATGGCCGATTGGATAAGGAAGCTTGATACCATTCCCATAATCAGGGAGTGTGTGGAAAACGCCTTAAACAGATTGGGCGAAATGGAAGGAATTGGAAGATGTAAAAACATCACCGATTTCTTCGGTAAAGCCTACAACGGGAAACTTGACGGAGCTTTGAGGACAGATAAATTTCCAAAGGGATTGGGAGTCAAGGTTACGGACCAAGGAGCCATTGAGTTTGTCGCCGACGATTATACGTCGGGTTGGAAAAAGGAAATTAAACGCCTGCGCGGCCTTTTTACGGACGCGTTTCTGGCGGAGATTACTTCTTCCATCGGAATTGACGTGGACTTCCGTAAGTGGAAAGCAGATGAAAGAGGAAAGTCAACCTCCAAAGCCAAGGCAGCCGTCTATGAGCTGACAAAAAACGGCACCTTCAAACAGATATTTGGCTCTATCTCTTCCGACGCCGGCAAACTGCGCTTAACACAAGCCCAGATCAAGGGCTTTGTGATAAAACATCGCCGGTGGCTTCGGACATACGGCTACGCCATTTTTTTCCTGTTCAAGTCCAATAACGATTTCTTTGTGGCTAATGTGAGCGTGGGTTCGGGCGGTTCGCTCTTCGTGGGCGTCCGCCGATTTGATGACGGCAGCGGCTGGGATGCTGATCTCCGCCATCGGGTGGTTATTTTGAAACTGGCTTAACCCTTGTATACTTGTTTTCTTAATCTCTTATATTTCTTTAAATATGGGGGATTTTTTTATAAGATATTAATACGACCATTGGAATCCGCGGCTATGGCTTCGGGTTATGGTTGTTGAGGGAAAAATCCTTCAAATAAAAAATAGCCAGTTAAAGTTTGACTTGGGGAAAAAAAAGGAATAGGTTAAAATAAATTGGTTCTTTTTTAACATGTTACAAAATAACTCCACAGCGCTTCAGGAAAAACTGATTCGTTTTAATCAACGGGCGGAGGAGCGCGACGCGGAGCGGCGAGCGGCGAAACAAAGGAGACCGTATTTGAATATTGTGACAACGCCGGTGGAAATAGAGGCGTTGCGATTAGTGCCCGAAGAGAGGGCAAAAGAGTTAAAATTGGCCGCCGTAAATTTAGTCAACAAAGACCTGATTGTGGCGGTTTTTGATTTGGGGGCGGCGGGAGTGGCGGAAGAGCTGGCTCGGTTGGAGAAACTGGGATACAAGCCGGATATTTTTGTGACATCAATAGCCGGATTGAGGCATGCCTGGAGTTATTATAAATATGTGACGGGGGCGGCGGGGGAGATAATCGGGCGAGTGGAGCTTAACGTGGAGAAACTGCAGACTTTAAAGAAAGAGATGACGACTATGGGGAAACTTAAGGGGCGGTTGGAAGAGTTTAATTTCAATAAGGTGCCGGTAACGGAGTTTTTGGAGGCGGTTTTCGGAGGAGCGCTGGCGCTGGGAGCGTCCGATATACACTTTGAGCCGGCGAAGACGAGAGTTGAGGTCAGGATGCGTCTGGACGGAGTGTTGCACCAAGTATTGGGAGGGGAGAGCAAGCCTTTGCCGAAGGATTTTTACAGGCAGGTGGCGTCGCGGATAAAGCTGTTGGCGGGACTCAAGTTAAACATCACCGACGAGACGCAGGACGGCCGGTTTACCATTGCGATAGGGCAGGACAATGTGGAGGTGAGGGTGGCGATGGCGCCGGCGGAGTACGGGGAGGTAATTGTGATGAGGTTACTTGACCCAGAGACGATATCGCTTAACGTGACGCAGTTGGGATTCCGGCTCTCCGACCAAAAAACGATGGAGGCGGAGCTTAAAAAACCCAATGGGATGATGCTGGTGACCGGGCCGACGGGAAGCGGAAAGACGACGACTCTCTATGCGTTTTTGAAAAAGGTGGCCACGGCGGAGGTGAAGATTATCACGATTGAAGACCCGGTGGAATACCACCTGGAGGGGATTGAACAGACACAGGTGGACGCGGAGGCGGGATACACGTTCGCCAGCGGCTTGAAGTCAATAATGCGGCAAGACCCGGACGTGATACTGGTGGGGGAGATAAGAGACCAGGAGACAGCGGGGATAGCGGTGAACGCGTCGCTGACGGGACATTTGGTATTTTCCACGCTGCACACCAATGACGCGGCGGGAGCGATTCCGCGGCTAGTGGATTTAAAAGCGGAGGCGTCGCTGATTTCCGCGGCGCTGGATTTGGTGATTGCCCAGCGGCTGGTGCGGAAGTTATGCGAGAAGTGCCGAGAGAAACAGACGGTAACTCCGTCGCTTAAGGAAAGATGGGAGAGGTTTATAGAAAAACTGCCGGAGAGGGTAAGGAAGGAAGACGGTGTGAAGGTACCGAGCGTGATTTACGAGACGCCGAGACAAAGGAAAGAGTGCGAGCGGTGTGGCGGGACGGGATATAAGGGAAGAGTGGGGGTTTTTGAGTTGTTCCGGATAACGGATGAGGTGGAAAGAATAATCGCCGAGAAGCACGCGGTATTAGATATAAGGGAGATGGCGAGGAAACAGGGAATGGTGACGATGCAAGAGGACGGGATGTTAAAGGTGCTGGCGGGCGTGACGAGTTTGGAGGAAGTGGAGAGAGTGACAGGAGAGATAGAATTTTGAAAATTTAAAATGGTAGATTGGCGGTTTACCAACATATTTTCTGTTTGCGGTAGTAGGAAGCCAATCTTTCTATTTGCCGGACACGGGTATTTTTTTGCTAAAAAATCCCTCTGACTCGCTCCAGTCGAGCTCCGCGCGGTCCAGCAAACAGAAAGCTTGGCTTCCACGATGCTGTTTAGTGTGTAATTAATATATTGACTGACAACACATCTATGCGCGCTTAAATATATTAGCTAAACACTACTCATGCAAGTTTAAGTTAAAAGGGTTTCTCGTTAGAAACTAGCAGGTATGCGGTTTAGTAAATAAAAAACTCGTCTTTCTTAGTTTATTTTTATATTTTAGTGTCGGTATCTCTCGACTAGTGGGGGGTTGTTGGGGAGAAGGAACTAAAAAACTTGGATCTGTGGGCGGCCCGGCGAAGCCGGGGTGGTGTGTAACTTCTTAAAAAGAAGAATTAGAACTAAACAGAGGTGAGGATTAGCGTGAACCAACCCTTCCTAAAGCGTAGTTTAGCTCCTGCCCACAGATCCAAGTTTTTTAATCAAAGAGAGGCGAGATAGGGTAATTTGTCCAAAACTGCCTTATTATAGCATAGTATTGATAATGAGTCAATGGATAGCGCTTATATTCAGAAAAAGCTTCCTTCCGAGACACGGGTATTTTTTTGCTAAAAAATCCCTCTGACTCGCTCCAGTCGAGCTCCGCGCGGTCTCGAAAGAAAGCTTTTTCTTTATATTATTTATTCGTGTTTGTCAATGGTGTGGGGGTAAGAGGATTTTGGTATGATGGGGATAATGGAAAAGGAGATAAAGGAAAAAGAGAAGGTGGTGGGAGTAGGGGAGGATAATGGTTTTGATCAGGCGTTGAGGCCGACCAATTGGGATGAGTATGTGGGACAGGAGAAGGTGAAGGACAGTTTGCGGATAATGATAACGGCGGCGGCGGGAAGGGGAGAGCCGGCCGACCACATTTTGTTTCACGGGCAGGCGGGACTGGGGAAGACGACGTTGGCGGCGCTGGCGGCCAGAGAGATGAAGGTGCCGCTTCGGACGACTTCCGGGCCGACTTTGAAGAAGGTGGGGGATTTGGCGGCAATTTTATCTAATCTGGAACCGGGGGAGGTGCTGTTTGTGGACGAGGCGCATCGGCTAAACAGGCAGGTGGAGGAGTTTTTGTATCCGGCGATGGAGAGCCGAAAATTGCATCTGATAGTGGGAAAGGGGCCGGGAGCAAGGACGCTATCACTGGACTTACCGCCGTTTACGCTGATGGCGGCGACGACGCGGGCGGATTTGCTGTCATCACCGCTACGGAGCCGGTTCGGGGCGAGTTTCAAACTGGATTATTACGACCAAGGGGACATAAAAAAAATCATCGGGCGGTCGGCGCGGCTTTTGGGAGTACAGGTGGAGCCGGAAGCGGTAGAGAAAATTTCGGCGGCGGCACGAGCGACACCGAGAGTGGCGAACCGACTTCTTAAACGGGCGCGGGATTACGCTCAAGTTAAAGGTAACGGCGTGGTGACGACAGGGACGGCGGATAAAACATTAGAACTTTTAGAGGTAGATGGATTGGGACTGGAGCCGGCCGATAGGGGGTTGTTGACGATAATCGCGGAGAAGTTTGACGGCGGGCCGGTGGGGATTGAGACATTAGCGGCGGCAATGTCCGAGGAGCGGGGAGTGATTGAAGACGTGTACGAGCCGTATCTGATGCGAATCGGATTTTTGAAGCGGACACCAGCAGGAAGGGTGGTGACGGAAGCGGCGTACAAACACTTAGGTTTACCCAATCGTGAGGAGAGGTTGTTAAATAAGTTTAGTAAGTTTTGATATTAGATGTACAGTTTGTCTTCTTGTGTCTTTTGTCTTTCAGAAAAAGCTTCCTTCCGAGACACGTGTATTTTTCTGCTGAAAAATCACTCTGACTCGCACCGTCGTGCTCCGTGCGGTCTCGGAAGGAAGCTTTTTCTTACAGTGTAGATGTTAAATTTTTTAGCGAGGAAGATTAGGTTAACCAACCAAAATTAAATTATTTTAGGAAATGACGGTAATTATAAATGAGTGGTTGCCGGACCCGGAAGGGGCGGACGCGGAGGGTGAGTTTATAGAACTTTTTAACAACGGGCAGGCGGTAGAGCCGTTGGCGGGATGGAGCATTAAAGACAAGAGCGGGAAACAGTTTAATTTGACGGGGAAGACAATAGAGGCAGGAGAGTTTTTAGTTTTGCCTTATAAAGAGACAAAGATTACTCTTAATAATAAAGATGAGGAGGTAACGCTTTTAAGAGAAGGGCAGGTGGTAGATAAGACAGTGTTTTCCGGTCCGGCGGTGAGCGGACAGAGTTTTTCTCGAGGCGGAGAATTTTTCAGCTTTACGGAGCCGACGCCGGGAGCGGCGAATAAAGTAGTGGAAGCGGGAACGGGGGTAGTAGTCGGAGACGAGGCGATAGCGGCAGGGACGGCGATGCCGATGATATTGACGGCGGTGGCGGTGGGTTTAGTGTTTGGGGCGATGGCGGGGTATGGGTATAAACTAATAACTAATCACGAACCATAATTTTTTCCTCGATGAAGATAAGGTCGGGATTATCGGACAAAATTACAAACCTTGGGACTGGATTCCCGCCTTCGCGGGAATGACATGGAGAGCGAGAATGACATATAGATGGGCAAATTGTGAATAATGAAAAATAAAAGGAAAATTATAATAACGCAGTCGGAGGAGGAGATGGAGAAAGCAGCGAGGAAGTACACGGAGGAGATAAGCCGGAAATCGGAAGCGAGGCAAGCGACAATAGTCGCTTTGAAGGGGGAGTTGGGAGCGGGAAAGACAAATTTTACCAGAGGGTTTATTAAAAAATTAGGCGGGCGAGGGAGAGTAACCAGCCCGACTTTTGTAATCATTAAAAAATATGAGCTGTGTCGCGGGCCGTGGAAGCGGGCGTATCATATAGACGCCTACAGATTGAAGAGCGGTAAAGAACTGGCGGCGCTGGGGTTTGGGGAAATAAAGAAAAATCCGGAAAATGTTATTTTAATAGAGTGGCCGGAGAAGATAAAAGAGATTTTACCGAGAGGAATAAAGAGGGTAGGGTTTAGGCATTTAGGAGGGGCGAGGAGGGAGATAAAGTTTAGTTTCATTTAATGAAAGGAGAAAATAAAAATAAGGGGTTGCTGATTTTAGTGGATGCCAACGCGCTGATACATCGAATGTATCATGCTTTGCCGCCGCTGACGGACGCGGCAGGGGAGCCGGCGGGGGCGCTTTACGGACTAGCAAACGTACTGCTAAAGATATTAGAGGAGAGAAAGCCGGATTATATATTGGCGTGTTTTGACCGGCCGGAGGAAACGTTTCGGCACCAGATGGACGAGACGTATAAAGCAACGCGAGTGGAGACAGACGAGGACTTAGTGCCGCAGATTATAAAAGCGCGGGAACTGTTCCGGGCTTTCAACATTAAGACATTTGAACTGCCGGGATACGAGGCGGACGACCTAATCGGGACAGCGGTGGAAAAATTTAAGGGGAGGGCGGGAAAGGTGGTGGTGCTGACGGGAGATTTAGATGAGACGCAATTGGTTTCGGACGCGGAAGAGGTGACGGTGGAAACATTCGGAAAAGGGGTGAGTCAGATGAAAGTTTACGACGAGGCGGCGGTGAGGGAGAGATTTGGAGTGGGGCCGGAGGCGATACCGGATTATAAGGGGTTGGTGGGGGACGCGTCCGACAATATAAAGGGAGTGAGAGGAGTGGGGCCGAAAACAGCAGTCGGTTTTTTGCAGGAATTCGGGACGATTGAGGAGATTTATAAGAATCTTGATGTTGAAGACCGGCGATTTAAGAAGTTAGTGGGACAGGAGAGGCAGGCGATGGAGAGTAAAAAACTGGCAATAATAAACCGGCAGGCGCCGATTGAGTTCGGGAAACTTAACGAACTTGAGGTGGCGGCGGATAAGGAGAGGTTGGGTAAATTTTTTGAGAAGCTTGGGTTTGGGAGTTTGGTAAAGCGGATGAGGAATGAAAAATTGGGGGAGTTTGCCGGCGCAAACCTTGAAATTATAAATCCGAAAAAAAAGTTAAAGGGAGAGATGATGGTGGTTAGGAGAGGAGAAAATTTATCCGAAGAGGATAAGAGAAGCAGAAAGGTTAAGGTGGGGTTTGAGCTGAAGGAGGAGATTAAAAAAGGACTGGCGGGACCGTATGGTGATTTGGGAGTGGGATTTTGGCTACTGGATCCGGACGCGCGAGATTACAGCCCAGAGTACGTTAGCAAGAGATTTTTGAAGCGAGAATACGGAGGGACAAAAGATGAGATAGCGGAAGCATACGGGTGGCTGATGGAGGAGTTGGAAGAGCAGGGATTAAAAAATGTGTTTCAGAATATAGAGATGCCGTTGTTGCCGGTACTGGCGAGAATGGAGGAGAGGGGAATAAAGGTGGACGCGAGCAAGTTAGAAAGCTTAAGGGTGAAAGTAAAAAGTGAGATAAGCAAACTGGAAAAGAAGATATACGGGGCGGCGGGGCGCGCGTTTAATATTAATTCACCGAAACAGATGGGTAAGGTGCTGTTTGAGGAGTTGAAAATTGATACCAAAAAGGTGAGGAAGACGATGGGCGGGGCGATATCCACGAGTTATGAAAACTTGACGCGGATTAAAGGAGAGCACACGGTTGTGTCGCTGATATTGGAATACCGCGAGGCGTTTAAGATACTTTCCACTTACATTGAGCCGATATTGGAGATGGTGGAGGGTGACGCCGATAGCGGAGGTCGGAGTTTAGGGCGGTTGAGGACAACGTATTTGCAGACGGGAACGGGGACGGGAAGATTATCTTCGGAACAGCCGAATTTGCAGAACATTCCGTACGGAGGAGAGGCGGCGGTGGAGTTAAGAGGGGCGTTTAGGCCGGATAAAGGAAATGTTTTTCTGTCTTTTGATTACTCGCAAGTGGAGTTGCGAATACTGGCGGCGGTGGCGCACGATGGGAAGATGATAGAGGCCTTTCGGGAAGGGAGAGACATACACGCGGAGACGGCGGCGGGGATATTTAACGTGGAGCCGAAGGCGGTTACGCCGGAGATGCGGCGGGTAGCTAAGGTGCTTAATTTTGGGGTGATTTACGGAATGGGAGCGAGAGCGTTCGCGGAGACGGCGGGAGTTACGGTGGCGGAGGCAAAGGAAAAGATTGAAAAATATTTTACCGAGTTTGACGCAGTGAGGCGATGGCAGGAGTATATCAAGCGGGAGGCGCGAACATTGGGGTACGCACAAACAATGACGGGAAGAAGAAGAATTATTCCGGAAATACAGTCAAACTCGCCGCGGTTCGCGGCGCAGGGAGAGAGAGTGGCGATGAATATGCCGATACAGGGACTGGAGGCGGATATTATAAAACTGGCGATGATCGCGGTTGATAAAGAGGTGGAGGGGCGGGGGTGGGGGGAGAAGGTGAAGATGCTGTTGACGATACACGATGATTTGCTATTTGAGGTTAAAAAAGAGATGGAGGCGGAGGCGGTAAAGATGATAAGAAAAAAGATGGAGGAGGCGTTCAAATTAGCAGTGCCGCTTAGGGTGGAAGTGAAGAGAGGGGAAAGTTGGGGAGAGATGAAGAGTTTATAAGTATATTAGTGTTGTTACTAAACACGCAACCATCTCCGTAATGTCCATCGGGGACGAGTCGGACGGCTCCAGCGGCCGTCCGCTCTCAGTCTCGCCCGCCGCCCAAGTACTCAATTATCTTGAGTGTTTGGACCAAGCGCGGCGAGCTCCGACGCGCCCCTCAAGACATTATGGGGATGGTTGCTAAAAAAATTATGATTCAGAACTGCGCGAAAGTGTATTTATGAGTTGCCTATATTTGATTTCCCTACATTTTTCTAGGTGAGGTGGTTGATGGGAGGGAATAGATGCGGAGGGGTGGTATAATAAAAGTAATGGGACGGATAAAGAGAAGCTGGGAGGAGATAAATTTTTACTCCAAACAGAAAGACATGCAGATGTTCTGGATTTTTGCCGTGATCGCGGTGGGGCTTACCGTAATCCAGATGTTTATTTTTCCGCGGTCACTGGTGACGTTAAACGCGTTCGTTTTTTTGGTAATGGCGACGATAATTTTTATAAGCAGTTTCCGGCTGGCGAAAGCGAATTTCGCCGTGCAGACGGAAAAACAGCATTTTCAGAGCATTATCGTGAGTTTGCAGGACGGCGTTATTTTTTATGACCCCAATTTTCAGATTCAGGTTTTTAATCAGGCGGCGGAGAGGATTTTTTCCGTAAGCGGGCAGGAGATAAAGGGCAAGGAGTTTACGCCCGCCTACGCTCAACAGAGGGAATGGCGGCGGCTGGCGCAGGTGATGTTCCCGTCACTGGCGCCGGTGGCGGTGATACGGTCGGAGGCGGGAGTTTTCCCGCAAACAACGGATATTTCTTTTGAAGATCCGGTATTGGAGGTGCGGGTGACGACGGTCAAGATACTGGACGGCATGGGGAAACTCTTGGGTTTTATGAAGATTGTGCGGGACCGGACGAGAGAGATAGAGTCGGCGCGGACAAAGAGCGAATTTGTAACGGTGGCGGCGCATCAGTTACGGACGCCGCTGAACGCCATTGCGTGGACGTTTGAGACGTTAGCGGACGAGAAGGTGATGCCGGAGTCGATGCGGCAGTTTATCGTTAACGGGCGGGAGGCGACGGCGAAAGCGTTAAAGACAGTAAACGATTTATTGGATGTGACTAGAATAGAGGAGGGACAGTTCGGCTACCAGATGCAGGAAGTGGAGTTTATAAGTTTCCTGGAGAATATATTGGCGCAGAAGATGACGGTGGCCAAGCAGTACGGAATAAACATCTATTACGACCGGCCGCAGGGGGAGGAGAGTATAAACCTAAAAATTGACGCAAAGCGGCTGGCAATCGCCGTGGATAATTTTTTGGATAATGCCATTAAGTACAACGTGAAGAACGGCGAGGTGATTGTAAAGATGGAGAGGAAAAAGGGAGAACCGTTCATACAAGTGTCAATTACGGACACGGGCGTGGGAGTGCCGGCGGAGGAGGTGCGCAACCTTTTCACTAAGTTTTTCCGAGGGAGTAATGTTTTGAAATTCCAGACGGAGGGGACGGGACTGGGGCTTTATATCGCCAAAAACGTCATTCGACAGCACGGAGGACAGGTGTGGGCGGAATCTACCTTGAACCGCGGCAGCACTTTTTACTTTACTTTACCGACTGATCCGAAGCTGGTGCCGGTTAAGGAGGTGTTTGGGGAATAGAGTAAGAGATTTGAAAGTGAATATGGGAGGTGGGTTGTATTATTTTTGAGGGTGGGTTATAATGGGGGTAATTAGTTTTCTTACGGTAATGGTTTTTTGCCGGGAGCGGGTTTAGAGGTCATCTTCACCCGGCACGTTTCTTAGAACCGATTTTTTATACAAAAAGAGATAAGTTTCATTTTAAGGGTTTTTTTATTAACACTTTTTATTTTTAAGGCGGTTTTAGGCGGCTGAATTACAGAGTTTGCCTAAGACGTATTTTTAGTTATGAACAGAAGAATAGTTGGGGAGGGAATTAGAACCAAAACGACAGCGAGAAGAGTTGGAAGAAGGCCGATAGAAGGAAGGCCGTCAATGAGGTATATCAGCGGTGAGCCGCGGCGGGTGGAAGTAAAGGCACTGGAACGGAATCCGGAGGCGGTGAGGTTTGTGCCGTTAGGAGGGCTGGAGGAGATAGGGCGAAATATGATGTTTTTTGAGTATGGCGATGAAATTGTGATTATTGACGCTGGACTGCAGTTTCCGGAAGAGGACACGCCGGGAATTGACTTTATTATTCCTAATATTGAGTATTTACAGGAAAACAAGCGAAAAATAAAGGCATTACTGATAACACATGGACATTTGGACCATATCGGGGCTATTCCTTACATAATGGAGAAAATCGGCAACCCGCCGATTTACTCTACGGCGCTTTCCAACGCGCTCATAAAGAAGCGGTACGACGAGTTTCCGAACGCGCCGAAGATTACTTTTATGCCGGTGAAGATAGGAGATGAGGTTAAAATATCACAAAACTTTTCGGCATATTTCTTCGGTGGGTCGCATACAATTCCAGACGCGATTTCCATAGTGTTGAGAACGCCAGCGGGAAACTTTTGTAATCCGGGCGACTTTAGAATTGATCGGGGACCGAAAGGAGAACCGCGCAATCTGCCGGATCTGGAACGGGTAGGAAGAATGGGAATACAGGTACTCTTTATGGAGAGCACTAGAGCAACCGTGCCGGGGGAGTCGATGCCGGAGAAGGTGGCGGAGGAGAATCTGGAGAAGATTTTGAATCAGGCGAAGGGCAGGATTATTGTGACGACTTTCGCGTCGCTACTGGACCGGCTGGGGCAGGTGATAAACATAGCGCACCGGCTGGGGCGGAAGGTGGCGCTTTCGGGGCGGTCAATGAAGGATAATATCCAGATTACCCAGAATCTTGGGTATATAAAGATACCGAAAGGGGCGTTAATATCGCTGGAGGAGGTGAGTCGGTATGATGACAATAAAATATTAATACTTTCAACCGGAAATCAGGGCGAGCCGAATTCGGGACTGGCAAGAATAGTTTCCGGAGACCATAAGCAGATACGGATAAAACCGGGGGATACGGTGGTGTTTTCTTCGTCAATAATTCCAGGTAATGAGAGAGGAATTCAGACAATGAAAGATAATTTAGCGCGGCAGGGAGCGATTATATTTGATTCCAGCATGATGGACATTCACGCGGGTGGACACGGGCCGCAGGAAGATTTGAAATTGGCGATTAAAGCATTCTCACCAAAGTTTTTCGTGCCGATTCACGGAATGTATTTTATGCGACAGACGAATACCAAGAACGCGCAGGCGGTGGGAGTGAAAGCGGAGAATTGTTTAGTAATGGACAATGGGCAGGTGGCGGAGATAACCAAGGAGACGATTAAATTAACCAAAGAGACAGTACCGGCATATTATGTGATGGTAGACGGGTTGGGAGTAGGAGACGTGGGAGAGGTGGTACTGCGAGACCGATTGATGCTGGCGCAGGAGGGAATGATAGTCATAATTACGACTTTAGATAAACGGAGTGGGAGGATTATAAAAAATCCGGATATTATTTCGCGCGGATTTATTTATCTTAAAGATAACCGTGAGATTTTGGACGAGATAAGGCGGCGGATACGCAGTTTGATTTCTAGGATACCGACAAACCAACCGATAGACGCGGATTATTTTAAGGGACTTATACGCGATCAGATCGGGCAGTTTATTTTTCATAAGACGCAGAGGCGGCCGATGTTGTTGCCGGTAGTTATTGAAATATAAGTTAGTAACTAGGAATTAGGAGTTGATAGAAAGGCGGGTTTTATTTTATCGCGAGAGAGATAGGGCCGAGGTCGTCTAAGGAGAGCGCACGGCTTGATTTAGGAGAAGAGACGGAGTTGGCGGAAACGGTTTTAAGAGAGCAGGCCTTAGTGAGGGCGGCGGTGTGTTTAATGATAAAGGCGGAAGCGACAGGGGAGGATTGGAAGAAAAGAGAAACTGGTTCTCCGGGTTTTAAGCCGGCGGCGGCGCGGAGGGACTGAACGGCGCGGATTAGTTCGCGCAAGTTGCCTTCCTCGCGAAGAGCGGGAGTGATGACGGCGTCAAGTTCAACTTCTTTGTCTTTGGCGAGGCGATTACCGAGAGATATTTTTTTAACATTAACCTCATCGGCGACGAGGGCGACTATTTCTTTTGGCAGATGAGACCCTTTGACTGCGCTTAGGGTGTCTAGCGACACTTTCATTTCGGCGAGGGGCTGACGGACTTTGATATTTAAGGATGAGCGTTCGGATAGTCCTAAACTTGAGAGTTGGCGAGCTGTTTCCATTTGGGAAAGAAGAGCGGGGTCTATTTTGGGGGAGGTTTTTGGCCACGACTCTAGATGAATTGATTCTTTAGAGCCACCCAGTTCTTTATAGAGCCACTCAGCGAAGAAGGGCGTGAAGGGAGCGAGAAGGGCGGATATTTCCATAAGGGCGGAGCGGAGAGTGACAGAGGCGGCAACGTGGTCGGAGGTAGAAGTGGGTTGTTGAAAGCGGGAACGGGAGCGGCGGATATACCAGCGAGAAAGATCGTCAATTAATTTTTCAATACTTAAGGCGGCGTGATAAACGTCGTATTTGTCTAATCGAGAAGTTATCTCCAGTTTGGTGGCAGTGAGGCGGGCGGCGAGCCAGAGATCCAGAATGTTTTTTGTCCTTTGACTATACTTAGGTTGTGCATGAAGTTTCGGCGAGGCGCGGTATGTTTGGTAGAAGACAAGAGAGTTTTGAAGAATATTAAAAACCCGATTAGTAACTTTCTTGAGGTCGGATTCGTCAAAGTTTTTGGTGTCGCCGGGTTGGTTAATGGTGTAAAAGTGCCAGCGGACAATATCGGCGCCGTAGCGTTCCATCATTTCTTCCGCGTCAACTATATTGCCGCGAGATTTGGACATTTTCTGGCCGTGTTTATCGTTGAGGTGTCCCAAGGAGATGACGTGGCGGTAAGGAGCTTTGAAACCTAAGAGAGTAGAGACGGCAAGAAGGGTATAGAACCAGCCGCGGGTCTGGTCAACGGCTTCGGAGATATAGTCGGCGGGATAGTCGGTGGCGGCAAGTTTTTTGACGGCGAAAGGGAAGCGGGGGGCGGCAAAAGGCATGGCGCCGGAGTCAAACCAAACATCAAGGAGATCGGGTACGCGAGTCAGGGAATGGCGGCAGGAGGGGCAGGAGAGCTTAACTTCATCAATATAAGGGCGGTGAAGGTCTACGGCGCCATCGTCGTTTCGGGGAAGACGTTTCAGTTTAAGCTCCTGCCAGCCGCCGGTAGGCAAAAGAGGTTCATTGACGGGGAGAGTATTGTCAGTGTTTTCGGCGGCGAGGCGAAGAGTAAGCAGAGGAGAACCGTGACTGATAAAAAGAATGTTTTTATTTTGATACTGGCGGTCGGTGTCAAAAAGCGCTTTTATTACGCGGGCGCGGATACTGGATAGCGGTTCGTGTTGCGAGGAGTCAGCGTTTTTAATCGGCAGGCCGTTATCTTGGCCGAAGTCGCGCTCGCGCAGGCGCTTGTCAATAGCGACTTTTTTAATGCCGAGAGCAGAGGCGATGAGTTTGGCAGTAGCGTGGGCGCGAGGGAGGTCGGAGGAAACAATAAGATCAATCTTTTTTGATTTAAGGCGGGCGGCGGCGGACAGCATTTCTTTAGCGCCGGCGGGAGTGAGGGGGTTGAGGCGTTTTTCCGGGTAAGAGCTCAAGAAGTTTTTGACGTTAGAGAGAGCTTGACCGTGGCGCATAATGAAAAAGCGGTTATTGGAGGAGACAGTGAGTTTATCTAATTCGGACAAACTGCCGATAACTTCTAGGTGATTACAAGAGGAGCAGAGCCAGATGGGTAAAGGAGTGGCCCAGTAGCGTTCGCGGGAAACAGCCCAGTCCTTGACGTTACTTAACCATTCACCGAAGCGACCATTTTTAAGATGAGAGGGAACCCAGCTGATGGACGAGTTATTTTTAATGAGTTTGTCTTTGAGGGCGGACATCTTGATAAACCAGGAAGAGCGGGCGTAGTAGATGACGGGCGTGTCGCAGCGCCAGCAGAAAGGGTATTCGTGTTCGTAGGGAGCGGTTTTAAGGAGGAAGTTTTTATTTTCCAGATAAGAGATGATTTTCTTGGTGGTGGCGGAATCTTTGACGGCAAGGCCGGCGAGGCCGGCGGAGACGAATTTAAGAAAGCGGCCGGCGTCATCCACGGTGTGGATGGCGGGAAGATTATATTTTTGGCCCAGTTCGTAGTCGTCTTCGCCATACATAACGGCGGTGTGGACGATGCCGGCGCCTTCGGAGGTAGTAACAAAATCGGCGTGATAAATTTGATGGGAGGCGGGGGATTTAAGTTTGGGAATGTTAAAGAGCGGCTCGTATTTAAGGCCGATCAGATTCTGGCCTTTGATTTGTTTATTGGATACAGAAATTGTTTTTTCTTTGAGTTGGAAGAGAAAGTCCGCCGAAGCGATAAAGTTTTCGGAGCCAATTTTAACGAGAACGTATTTTATATTTTTATTGACCGCTAAAGCGACGTTGCCGGGGAGGGTCCAAGGGGTGGTGGTCCAGGATAGAATATAGGTATTGGCGGGGACGGTTATTTTACCGATTTTTTGATGAGGGGCGAGTTTGAATTTTACGAAAACAGAGGTGTCGGTGACGGTTTGGTAACCCTGAGCGATTTCGTGAGAGGAGAGGCCGGTGCCGCAACGGGGACACCAATGAAGAATTTTATGGCCTTGGTAAAGAAGGCCTTGGCGGTTAACTTGGGATATAATCCACCAGAGAGATTCGATATATTCCGGTTCATAAGTAACATAAGGATTTTCCATATCTAACCAATAGCCCATACGAGAAGTTAACTTTTCCCAGAGGTCGCGGTAGCGCCAGACGGATTCTTGGCATTTCTGGTTGAAGGTGATGATGCTGGCGCGGCGGTCGCCGGGGACGATATTTTCAATATCGCGCTTACTTTTCAGTCCCAACTCTTTTTCCACCTGGACTTCCACGGGGAGGCCGTGGGTGTCCCAGCCGGCGCGGCGGGCGACATAGCGGCCGCACATGGTCTGATAGCGGCAGATGATGTCTTTGAAAGCGCGAGCAAGAACGTGGTGGAGGCCGGGGCGGCCGTTGGCGGAAGGGGGGCCTTCATAAAAAACAAAAGGTTTACCCTTGGCAGTTTGTTGGAGGGATTTGGTAAAAATTTTTTTATCCTCCCAGAAGGCGAGGATTTCTTTTTCTCGTTCAGGAAGAGGGCGGTTGTCGGTGGTAGCCATAATGGCTTCATTTTACGGCAAAAAAGGGGCTTTGTTAAGTCGCGCTTTTCGGCCTATACTAAAGTTTATGGCATTAGCGGAGAACAAAAGGGTAAGGTTTGATTATGAAATAATAGAGGAAATAGAGGCGGGGATAGAGCTGACCGGATTTGAGGTGAAGGCGGCGCGGGCGGGGAAGATGCAGATAACGGGAGCGCAGGCGATTGTGCGCGGGGTAGAGGCGTATTTGGTGGGAACGGAAATCGCGCCGTACCAGCCGGGGAATGAACCAGATGGTTTTGATTCCAGCCGGACGCGGCGGCTGCTGCTGCACCGGCAGGAGATAGAAAGATTGAGAGGAAAATCGGAGGAACGCGGCTTGACAATAGTGGCTTTGAAAGTGTATAATAAGGGAAGAAGAGTAAAGGTGCTCTTAGGAGTGGGAAGAAAGAAAAAGAAGTATGATAAGAGGGAGAAGATAAAGAAGAAGGAGGCAGTCAGGAAGATTGATAGAATATTGAAAATGTAAATAAATGTTTTGGAAGTTATTTTGGCGGTTGATCCGCAATTTACTGAAACAGCCATCCCCATAATATCCATCGGGGACGAGTCGGACGGCTCCAGCGGCCGTCCGCTCTCAGTCTCGCCCGCCGCCCAAGTACTCAATTATCTTGAGTGTTTGGACCAAGCGCGGCGAGCTCCGACGCGCCCCTCAAGACATTATGGGGATGGCTGATAAGGATAGAGATATTGGAGCGTCTAAGTTCTGATAAGCCTCGAAAATAATTTCCAAAACAGATTTTCATCTTCTTGGGTAAGAAGTTGGGAATAAGGTAGGGGATGCAAGGCATCGACGGTTGAAGAAAATCAGTAATAGCAGGCCGGTGGGACGGCGGCCGTAAACGCGTCAAAAATAATACATGCCAATGTATTCAACAGGCAGCCGGCTTTAGCTTACGCTTAAGCTGAACTGACCGTTCCGATATATATTCGGGACCATCGTTCTGTCTCTATGTTCGCGGGGACGGAGAGCGGTGTTATAAAAGCGGACTTACTCTCGCTTCGGCAGACCGGAAGCAAAGAGGAAAAGGCACAGGGATGGCGGCGGCAAGCATTACGACTGGCTTAAACTTGCCGACGCAAAAAATAGCCAGTATACGCCTGTAGAAGTTACTGAATTTCCAGATCGGACGTGGGTTCAATTCCCATCATCTCCACATAACTAAAACCCCCGAGTACTCGGGGGTTTTAGTTATGAAGCGCTGACTTAGAAGAACTTAGTGATGAGATTATTGAAGAGCAGATGAAGAGTGAGGGCGGCGATAAAGCCGAGAATAATAAGTTTTTTATTTATTAGAGCGGAGAGGACGATGACGGCGGCGGTGATCATATGCATAGGGACAGTCCAGAGAAGCCGTTGCCAGAATAAGCCGAGATTACCAAGCTGAAAAAGATTATTTAAATAAAAAAAGCTTTCGGAGACGCCGAACAGGAAGCCGAAAGCCAAACCAGCGAGGAGGCGGGTGGTAGCGGTTGGCAGTTTGAGAATCAGCAGGAGCACCACAGCCGCTTTAGCGAGTTCTTCAATAACTTCCGAATAACTCCCGAAGCAGAGCGGGTCGGCGACGGGGCAGGCGGTAAGATTGACGAGGGGGATAAGGAGAGCGGGCAGGATAAGTCCGGCAAGGAAGATAAAGATACCGATGGAAATTGAGGAGGAGCGGTAAAATTCTTCGTAAGAAGGAGACATTTATTCGGAAACTTTGGCGGCATACTGGCTGGAAATCCAGCCATGACGGCCGTCAG
Organism: uncultured Candidatus Saccharibacteria bacterium; assembly: GCA_964362215.1. Lineage (GTDB taxonomy): Bacteria > Patescibacteriota > Minisyncoccia > UBA6257 > XYB1-36-10 > CAYIDJ01. The sequence goes on along the minus strand of CAYIDJ010000001.1, from coordinate 43,956 downwards.
TTAAGATAATTTCATACCAATCGTCTTGAACGGAGATATATTCGTATTTTTCTCCCGGGTTGACCTTGGTTAGAACTTCTCCGGTAAGCGATGAGTTACTGCGAACGTTGAGCCAGCCGGTGGGGGTAGTGGTGATTTGAAGATAGGTAGAGGGCGGAAGGTTAGTAGCCGTGTCGGGAGAGATAGAGGAGGCAAGAGAGGAAGAGTCGGCGGGGAGAGCGGAGATATCTTCGCTTTTAATTTCAGTGGAGCGGGAAGAGAGTAGAGGAATCAGGAATTTGAAGGCGAGGAAGGCCAGGATAATAACAACAACGGAGACGATAAGGCGGTGTTCTGATGGTGGGTCGGGCGGGGAGGGGTCGGATTGGTCGCGGGGAATGATTTTAGAAGTGGGTTTCGGTTGCTGTCGGCGGCGGCCGAATTCAACCGCTATGTCTTTTTTGGAAATGCCTAAAGCGAGGGCGGCCAGCATAGTTTGATGGCGCCACATAGAAAAGATAACGGCTGCTAAAATTCCGAAACCGGAAATCATGGTCAGAATTATTCCCCAAGTGGCAAAGGTCTGGATGCCGCCGACACTGCCGACAATACCGCGGGAGGCGCCGGAGGAAACGGCCAAATCCTTGAGTTTTTCCAAGTCCTTTTTAACCAGATCAATTTTTTCTTTATTGGAACGGTAGGCAACGATATGATCCTGGGGGGAGCGGTAGTTTTCTTTCTGGCCGATAAGAACCGTATTTAAAACAGCTTCAATTTCGTTTTTGAGAACGGCGCCTTGAGCATCGTACTGGGTGCCGGAGAGAGGGGCGGAGAGAGTACCGGCCTGGTCGCGGAGGGATTTAATTTCTTCGTCGGTGAAAGTCCAGATGTCTTTAATTTCCACTTTTTTGGTGATGGTTTCGTTGCCGCTGAGGGTGATATCGCTATGGACGAAGTAGCTACCGGCGGCGGGGTCGTAATCAAGAGTAAGTCCGCTTAGGTCAATGATGTGTTCGGGCCTCACTTCGGAGGGGAGATAGGATTTGAATTTCAGAGTTTTGTTTTCAGAAAGGGGGTTGCTGATGAGGAAGTTAAACTGGACGGAGTTGAAGGTCATCCAGGTTTCCACTAACGGCTCGGCGACAGATTGCTCAATTAGGCGGCGGGTGGCGGAGGAGATGGCGCGCAAGTCGGAGATTTTGTTTTGGATGTCGGTGAGATTGTCAATTTTGTCGGCGTTGACGGAAAGAACGGTTTGGAGAGAGGGACTGATGGCGCCCAGAACTTCCAGGGCGCGCTCCAGTTTTTTGGAGTTGGCCGCCAGGTCGTTTTTGACGTTATTGATGGCGAGATAGATATTGGCGTTGGTGGCGGCGGGCGGGGCGTCAATACCGGCGGCGCCGCTACTGGCGGGGAGAGAGGCACTTTCTTCGGCGGAAGTGGTGAAGGAGCGGGAGGCGCCGGAGGCGGCGGTGCCATAGTAGACGACAACCTTAAACCAGTAGGAGCCGTCAGAAGAGACGGTGGCGGTTAAGGTGGGGTTGAAGTCGGCGCCGGCGGAAATTAGTTTGGCGGCGGAGGCATAATAAACGTCATCATTGCCGCCGCACTGGTTGTCTTGAGAGGAGACGACACACCATTCATACTGATATTCGTAAGCGCCACCACCCTCGTTGGTGATGGTAACGTTAGCGGAAATAGAGGGAATAGAAGAGTCGCTGATGGAGTTGACGAGGACCTGCGCCGGGGCGCCGGTGACCTGCCAGTAGTCATTGCGAACGATATCGGCGGAGCCGCCGATGCCAACATTAATGATGGTCTCCCAGAGGCCGGTGGTGGCGGAGGAGGAAACGGCGGAAGTGTATTCATAAACGCCGGTGGAGAGTTCGGTCATAGTGGTAGTAGCCAGGGCCAGAACGCGGCTGGCGTCGCGGATGAGGATGGTGGGGGCGGTGGAGGGAGTAGCGGGGTTAGATTGGTAGTCTAAGACGATAACTTTAGCGCGGTAGGTGTTACCGGCCTGGATTTCAGAAACGTCAGAAAGATTAACCTGATAAAGTTTTTGCTGGGAGGTGCGGAGTGAGTTGACGGTAGACTGGACGCTGCTTAAGTTGGTGTCCACGGTGTTTAGGGTGGTGGTTAAAGTGTCAATTTTTCCTTCAATACTGGTTAAGCTGGAGGTGACGGAAGTGCGGAAACTGGACTGGGAGGTTTCGTGGGAGGCTAGTTGTTCTTCCACGCGCACATTTTGGGCGACAATAGTAAAAGCATCACTATTAGCGGGGGCGGAGGTTAAAGCGGGGTCTAAGGTTATGACATTAGTTGTGCCGTTGTAGTCGGAGACGCGGCGGCTTTGACCGTCTAAATTGCCGGAAGTGAAAGTTAAGACGGCGTTGTTATAAAAATCATTGGTGGCGTTAGTGAGAGCGGTGTCAAAAGAGGTAGTGGAAGGAGAGGCATCGCTGACGGTGCTTTGGGTGACAATTAGGGCGCCAATCAAAATATCAACATTAGACTGGATAGCGTTGACGTCAGTTTGAATATCGGTAACGGCGGTGCGAGAGGTGGCCTGCGATGTTCTTTCGGCGGCTTGGGATGTTCGTTCGGTTGCTTGGGAAGTGCGTTCGGAGGATTGGGCGGTGCGCTCGGTACCTTGAGCGGTGGCTTCGGAGGTGACGGTGGATTTGGTAGAGGTTAGGTCGGCGGCAATGGTGCGAACTTCAAAGTTAGCGGCGGTGTAGCCGACTTTACTGCCGGAGCCGGAGGCGGCTTCGTAGATATAGCTGCCGCTGGTGGAAGGGACGGTATAGGAGTAGCGGTAGATGCCGTTGGAGCTGGAAAGGTACGACATATCGGCTGTGTCTACTAGTTTGGCGCTGGCAGGACTGAAGATGGAGATGGTGGCGGTGGCGTCGTTGATGGGGTCGCCGGTGGTTAGGTTAATCACTTGTATATCAATTTTAACAGTGTCGCCCTGGTCAACGGTGGTGTTGCCGAAAATTGGTATAACCGTAACGGATGATTCCGGAATTTGGACAGAGAAAGAAGTAGTTGTAGACCAGCTGGACCACTGACTGGATGAATCCTGGTGGCGGACACGCCAGTAATAAAGGGTGGAATTATTGAGGGCGTTGATAGGGATGGAGCGGGAAGCGCTGTAAGTGGCAGTACCCGAATCGTAGGCAGTAGAAGAAAAATCAATATTATTATCAATTTGCCACTGGGCGTAGGCGCCGGTGTGGCCGCTTTGAGGGTCGGAGAAGTCGGAGACGATAAGGAGGGGAGTGAGGGTAGCGACGGTAGAGGTGCTGGTGGGAGATGAGTTAATGGGAGTGACGATAGAGTTGGTGGTGAAAGAGGTGGCGGTGGAGTAGCTAGACCACTGGCCGCCGTCGGCGTAGCGGACTTTCCAGTAGTAGACAGTGTTGTGGTCAAGTTCAGTTTTACCAGAGAGTTCGTTGGCGAAGGTGCCGTTAGTGGAGTTGATAGTGGTGGTGATTTCGCCGGCGCCGGCGGTGCGGGTCCAGACGGGAGTGGCAAAGTCCGCGTCGTCGTCCACCTGCCAGTCGGCGTTGGCTTGAGTGTCACTCTCGCTATCGGAGTAGGCGGAGCCGGTTAAGGTGGCATTAAGGTCTTGGCGCGCGGCACCGTTAGAGGGTGAAGAGTTGGAAGGGGTGGCGGGGGCTTGGTTGGAGTAGTCAGCAGTAACACTTTTTACTTCCGGAGAGTAGGAAGTGTCGCTGGTGGTGAAATAGGTTTTGTACTGGAAGTAGCGGTTAGTGGAGACGTTAGTGAGAGAGAAGGAGGGGGTGGTGGTGGCGTTGGTTGTTTTCCAGTAGTAATAATCGGAGCCGGTGCCGTCGGGACCGATGAAGCTTTCGCCGGAGCAGGCGGAATCATTACAGCTGCGGACTTGGTATTTTAAGTTGAGGGCGCCGCGTTTGTAGTGGTCGGCGACTTCGGTGGCGGAGAGAGCGCGGCTATATATAGCGATTTCGTCCAGATTTGAGTCAGATGCATTACCACCGGTGGCACCACTGCCAAAATAAGCGGATACAGTAGAGGAAGTTAAGGTGGTGGGAATAGTGCCACTAACGGAACCGGAGGCGGCAACGCCATTTCTATAGATAGCAACGCGGTTAGCGGCGGCGAGAGTACCGTCATAAACAAAAGCTAAATGCTGCCAGGCGCCCGCGGTTAAGTTTAAGTTAGAGGTACCGAAATAGGTAGAGCTGTCGGTAAGGGAAGAGGCAATAAAGAAATAGAGTTCATCTTGAACGCCGGCGGTGTTTTGTGTCCTAATTGTATATTGATTTTGGCTGGAACCAGATTTAATAGACAATATTCTGATAGTGCCAAGAGTGATGGGGTAGATCCACATTTCAATAGTCATATAGGCGGAGTTGTCAGTATCATTAATATCACCGACATTAAGAGGAAAACCACTAAAGCCGCCTAAAGCAGTATTAAGGGCACCAGTTTGGGAGTAGCCGGAGCCGCTATAAGAGCCGGTATGTCCGCCGCCGGAGCTGTCAGCGAGAGTGCCAGAAGATTCGTTTAAGTGCCATAAGCCAAAATTTCCGGTCATGTTGGCATTGCCGGTGGTGTAGTCGGTTTCAGAGTTGGCGTTATTAGGCAGTTCTTTGCCGGTGGGGCGGTTGGGAACCCAAGCTAAGGAGTTCCAGGTGGCGGTGACGGCGGAATCCTTGATGGAAGAGGTAAAATCGCCGGAGCCGGCGGTTTGGCCGGCAGTGGTTAACTCCAACCAGCTGTTGCCGGAGTCCCACTGGGTGGCGCTGTGAGTGCCGGCGTCAAACTCGGCTTGGGTGTCGTCGGCGAAGGTGGAGGCGAAGGCCTCAAGGCCGTACCTTAAAGAATTGACGGCGGTGTAACCGAAGGCGAGAACGAAGATGAGCCAGCCGATTATAGCCAGACGGAGGGGTTTAAAAAACGGCGCCCGATAGAGGGCTTTAAGATTATCGCCCAGATTGGGGTGGCCGATAATAAAGTCGGGCACGAGAAGTTTGGCCGCCCAAGGAAGGAGGTGATTGATACGATTATCCTCTTTTGATTTAGAGAAGAAAGAGGTGGCGTCTTGTTGGGCCAGCAGGCGTCTTTGCCATTTAGGCGGAGAAGACAGCGCATTAAGGTTAGAAGAGGACGGGGGAACTGGACGCAGGTTAATGATGTTTGTTGGAGGGACGGGCGCAGGTGGCGGTAGTTTTACCGACAGTCTTTTTTTTGATTTAGGGGCCACGTTTAATAAAAGAAGAGAAAGGTAAAGCTGTAAGAATAAGTTAATTATACCACAGGAGTTTTAGGAGAGAGGCGGGATAATTGACTTGGAGTGGAGAGCGGGTTAGGATGGGGACGTACGAGAAGCATACTTTTTACTTTATTTTGATTCGCAGAAAAAAAAATAATTACAGAAGGCCGCAGGCGCCGGTAATACCGGCGGCGCGGATTAACCATCAGATTACGGCTAGCCAGGTCCGTCTTATTGGACCAGCGGGAGAAAATCTGGGGGTGGTGACTAAAGAGGAGGCGTTGCGCCAGGCGGAGGCGGCGGGGTTGGACTTGGTGGAGGTAGGAGCAAAAGCAGACCCGCCGGTGGCGAAGATAATAAGTTTTGACAAGTACCGATACCAGCAAGGCAAACAGGCGCGCAAACAAAAACAGACGCAGAAGGGAGGCGAACTTAGGCATATGCGCATAACGCCACGGGCGGCCAGTAATGACTTAGAGAGAAAATTAAGGCAAGTGGTTGACTTTTTAAAAGACGGTGATAAAGTTGAGATTCAGCTTTTCTTAAAGGGAAGAGAGAAGGCAAATAGGGATTTTGCCAAAGGGAAGCTCCAGGCGTTTGTGGAGAAGATATCAGTGCCGTACGCGGTAATGACGCCGATAAAGTTTGTGGGAAGGGGCTTTACCGTCCAGGTAGTGGGTAAAAAATAATAATCACGAATATGCGTTCTACATTTACGAGCCGGGTAAGAATAACGCGGCGAGGCAAGGTGATGCGCCGCAAAATGGGTTCCAGCCATTTCCGTTCCAAAAAATCAGCGGCGCTTAAGCATATCCGGAGGAAGAATCATATTTTACGTTACTCAATGAAAGCGATAAATAAGAGAGTAAGAAATTAGAAATAAGCCAAAAGTCCATAAAGTCAAAAGTGAACATTGGAACTGGATTCCAGCTTCCGCTGGAATGACAGAAGTGAAATGACGAACTAAGAAACAATTTATGCCAAGAGTAAAAAGAGGGACCAATAAAGTAAAGCGGAGGAAAGCAATACTAAAACAGACAAAAGGATATCGTTGGGGAAGGAAGAATAAAGAACGTCTAGCGAAGACGGCGTTACTGCATGCTTTGACGAACGCTTTTAAGGGGAGGAAGCAGAAGAAGCGGACGGCGAGGCGATTATGGCAGGTGAAAATAAACGCGGCGGCGAGAGAGAGGGGGATGAAATACAGCGAACTGATAGCGGCGCTTAAGAAGCAAAACATACAGATTGACCGGAAGATGCTGGCGGAATTGGCGGAGGAGCATCCGGGAGCGTTTACTAAGATAGTAGAAGAAGCGAAGAAATAATTTTCTCTGACAGGGGTCGCGAGTCCTTGATAAAGTATTAAATTTTATTATAGAGAGGCGGGAGTGGTGGGATGGGTGTGGCGGGAGGGACGGCGGGGATGGAGAGGGTGATGAATTTTATCTTTATTAGGATGGTTAGCGGAGGGGTGTTTTAGGGAGGGAGATTTAACGCCGGTAATAAGGCGGAAGGCCTGAGTGATAATACGGCGGGTATTTTGGTGGCGGGTTAAGATGCGGCAGGCCTCGGGGTAGAGAAACCAGCCAAAACCCTGGTGGTGGAGAGCAAGGGGAATAGTAATCCGCTCTTGGCGAGTTTCAGCCAGATAAAAAGTGACAGTTTTGAAAATTTTATCTTTGTCGCCGGGGGTATGAAAAGAGAAATGTTCTTTGGTTTTGAAGTTTTTTTGAAGTTGAAGTTCGTGGTTTTTAAGACCGGTTTCTTCTCTGACTTCACGAAGAGCAGTTTGGATAGTGCGCTCATTACCCTCAATTCTTCCTTTGGGGAAATTCCAGTAGCCGTGTCCGTGGTAGAGGAGAAGAAAACTTGGCCCCTCGGGGGTGCGCCGGTAGACAATAATGCCAGCCGAGATTTGAGTTTTAGCGTTGGCGACAATCATAATTTAACAACAGATATTTTAAGGCGGCCGTTATCCAAGTCAACAGAGACGGTATCGCCGCGGGTGAAATTATTTTTCAAAATGGCTTCGGCGAGAGGATTGCGAACGTGTTCGTCAATGGCGGTTTCCAAGGGACGGGCGCCGAATGATTCATCAAAGCCAAGGCGGCCAACTTCGGCAACGGCGGCGGGGGTGAAGGAGACGGCGATACCGGAAGAGGCCTCTAAGTCAGCCGAGAGGCGCTCCAGTTTGCGCTGAGCGATGACGGTTATGTCTGGTTGGCTTAAGGGGCGGAAGACAATAATACGGGAGAAGCGGTTGAGGAGTTCGGGGCGGAAATAAGCGGTCAGTTTGCTTTTAAGGTCAACGGCGATAGTGTCAATACTGACGCCGCGGTCAAGCTGTTCTTTGACGGCGGCGGAATGGGCGTTGGAGGTCGCAATGATGATAGTATCTTCAAATTTAACGGTGCGGCCCAAACTGTCAGTCAGACGGCCGTCGTCTAAGACCTGAAGAAATAAATTAAGAACGTCAGCGTGCGCTTTTTCAAATTCGTCTAAAAGGATGAGGGCGTAGGGTTTAGCGGAGACGGCGTCGGTTAAGGAACCGGAGACGGAGCCGTCAGGAGAGCCGACCAGACGGTAATAACTCTCGCGAGTTTGGAATTCAGACATATCAAGACGAATCATATTTTGGCGACTACCGAAGACAACTTCAGCAATAATTTTAGCAAGCTCGGTTTTACCGACGCCGGTGGGACCGACAAAAAGGAAGGAAGCAATCGGGTTGGCCGCCGTGGTCAAGCCGCTGCGGTAGCGGCGTAAACTGGAGGAGATGGCAGAAACCGCTTCTTCCTGGTCAACGAGCGTTTGATGGATAGTGGCTTCCAGTTTTAGCAAATAAGCGGCTTCCGGAACGCCGACGGAGCGGAGAGGAATGTTAATTTTATGTTCGGCAATGGAGATGACGGCGTCAGCGCCGATAGTGTCAATATCTTTGGTAATGGCGTCGGTGGCGGCTTCTTCAAGAAGGTCAAGCGCGGAGCCGGGAAGGGGACGGTCAGTTAAATAGCGGCGGGCGATGTTCACGGCTGAACTGACGCCGGGGAGAGTGATACGGAACCGGCGGCGGTACCGGTTTTCCAGAACGATGCTGAAGAAGACGAGAATAGTTTCCGCTTCGGTGGGGGAAATTTCTTCAACTTTAATTTCGGAGAAGAGGTCGTTGAATTCGCTGCCGCGGGAAGCGAGGAGGCGGCGGTCGGAGGGAGTGGTGGTGCCGATGACGGAGACAGAGTCAGAGCTGATAACTGGCACGAGGGCGTCGGCGGCGTTTAGGGCGCTGGCGCTTTCCGTTTTGAGCAAGTTGTGAATGTTGTCAATGACGAGAATAATATTGCCGGATTTAACGATTTCGGAGACGATGTGGCGAAGACGTTCCTGAACTTCATTGTCGGAAGCGCCGGCGACAAGGGAAGATAAGTTGAGGGAAACGAGGCGTTTATCAAAAAGAGGAGACGGAACTTTGTCTTTAACGATGCGGAAAGCGAGGTGAGCGAGGATGGTGGTTTTGCCGGCGCCGGGGCGGCCAACGAGAAGCGCGTTATGAAACCCGGGTTTAGAGAGAATATTGGCAAGTTCGTCATATTCGCGGCGGTGGCCAACAAGAAGGCCGACAGTTTCCCGACGGGCAAGAGCAGTTAAATCCAAAGAGTAGCGGTCGAGGGTGGGGGTGGGGCGGGAGGTCCAGGCGCGGTTGATGACGCGGGGGCGTATATTGAAAGAGTGGCCGGCGAAGCCGCCGACGGTGGCGGGAATAGAGCGGAGACGGCTTAGGCGGTCGCGGGCTTCAAGCCAGTAGATGGCGCGGGAGGCGGAGTCGGCGGAGAGGGAGAATTCACGGCGGAGGCGAGAGATATCCTCATCACCGCTTTCCAAAAGGCCAGTGAAGAGATGTCCAGGTTTGATGCCGGCGGAGTCGGAAGCGCGGGCGGAGACGGCGGCGGCGGGAATGACGGCAAAAAGAGCGGAGCGGGCGGCGGCGGGGGCGGGGCGGGAAGGAGAACGGTCAACAGCGTGGCTGATATGACTTTCAAATTGAGAGCGGTTAATTTCAAGACGGGAGAAGATTTCAATGATGTCGCGGTGATCGGACAGTTCTTCCGCCAGCCGAATCATAATGGGGCCGCCGGAGATAGCGGTTTTATCCAGAGCTCGTTCCAGGAGACGGCGGGCGGAGGGAGTGAGAAAATCAACGAGGTTTCCGGATAATTCTTCGTTTAAAAGGTTGCGGGGAGCGAGATGGCGGTGAAGGAAAAGGTCAATAACGAATATGGCAAGCAGGAGACCGAGCCAGCGGAGACGAGGAACGTCAGAGATAAGACCAGAGACGGCGCCGGCAATAAGAAGGCCGTAGACGACGGCGGAGATGATACGGATAAAAAATCGGCCGAGCAAGGGCATTTCCAGACGGGGATAGCGGATAAAAATGGGTTTGGTTTTGGTCATAGGGAGAATAAGTAAGAGGTAGATGAGATTATAATTTCAGGATTGACGCTGCCGAGAAAGGCGGTGATGGGGAGGAGAGCCCAAATAGTAAATAGGACAAGGCAGATAACGGACAGAGAGAGATAAATAATTGAACTTATAGTGACGAGAAGAAGACGAGTGGGAAGGCTGATGATATAGCCGACTATAGAGTAGTCCTGGTAGAGCGGCACAAATATATTGGAAGCAGTTTCTCTAATAGCAAAAAATGAGTCAAAAAATTCTAAGGAACGGACGAGGAGGTGGAGAGCGACTTTGCCGCCGTTAAAGTACCAGTGGACGAGAAATGACCAGAGATAGAAGAGAGGAGTAAGAATGAGGTAGTTAAGCATCGGGTTCATGGGAACATTATAAGACGGATAATAACGAATTACCAAATGACGTTTGATGTTGTATTGATAAAAACGACTTCTCCGCAAGACACGTGTATTTTTCCGCTGAAAAATCACTCTGACTCGTCCGCCAGTTGGCGGACTCCCCGCCCGAACGACTAGTTGTTCTGGTCGGGCGGGCGCGCGGTCTTGCGGAGAAGTCGTTTTATCTTTCAGGTGATGTTTAAGAGGGAAGAGTTGGTTGTTTTTTGAGAGGTGTAGTATGATGGCGGCATTAGGAAGTATAAAGAAGGTATTAAGTATGGGGAAAAACGGAGAGATAACTGAAGAGGAACGGAGGCAGAGGTATGAGGCGCTGAAGGAGGTGAGGGATGGAGTAATTGACCTCAAAGAATCGCCTCTATACGCTACCAGAGTTAAACCAGTGGTGGGCGAGGGGGATCATTTTGCCAGCGTGATGTTGGTGGGGGAGGCGCCGGGAAAGAATGAGGCGGAACAGGGAAGGCCGTTTTGCGGGGCGGCGGGGAAGGTGTTGGACGAGCTTTTGGAACTGATAAATCTGCCGCGGAACGAGGTATACATCACCAATATTTTAAAAGACAGGCCGCCAAACAATCGCGACCCGTTACCGCAGGAGATAGAGCTTTACGCGCCTTTTTTGGATAGGCAGATAGCCATAATAAAACCGGAGATAATCGCGGCGCTGGGGAGGTTCGCGATGATTTATCTTATGGAGCGGTATGGGATGAGGGAGCTGATAGAGCCGATAAGTCAGGCGCACGGAAAAGTATTTGAAACGGAAATGGAGTACGGTCCGGTGACTTTTGTTCCGCTTTACCACCCGGCGGTGGCGGTTTATAACCGCGGCATGAGGGAGGCGCTGGAGGGGGATTTTAGGGTGATAGAGAGACAATTGGAATTTAGAAAATCAATTCGCCATCCGCCAGTTGGCGGAGGCGGACTAAACTCTAAACAATAGTAAAACTCAAAATTCTCCGACAGGAGTCGCGAGTCCTCAACGAAGACGAGGTTGGGATTATTGGACAAAATTATAAATATTAAAACCGGAGAGGGAAGAACGGGGATTGATTTTAGGAAGGGATTCCGGTATCTTGTACCAGTATGCCAAACATTAAATCGGCGGCGAAAGCACTGCGGCAGAGTAAAAGGCGGCAGAAGGGAAATGAAGCACGCAAGCAGGCAGTGAAGGAGGCCGTGAAAGATTATAAAAAAACGTTAGCCAAAGACGCGGGGGCGGCAGCGGGAAAGTTAGCTTTGATTTATAAAGCGGTGGATAAGGCGGTAAAGGGAGATGTTTTGAAGAAGGGGCGGGCGGCGAGGATGAAGTCGCGGTTGGCGAGGCAGCTTAAAGTTTTGAGTTAGGTATTTGATGAATAATAGGTGGACGTAGAATATTCACCTTTTTGTATTTTTCAGAAAAAACTTCCTTTCGAGACACGTGTATTTTTTTGCTAAAAAATCACTCTGACTCGCACCGTCGTGCTCCGCGCGGTCTCGAAAGGAAGTTTTTTCTTTTCCATCCTGTTTAGTTGGTTGCGATGTTTATTTTGTTGGCGAGGCGCCTTATGGTTTTGAGCAAAAAGATTTTTTACTTTTAAGTTTGTTTAGTTGACTATAGTATTCGCCTCTGGGAGGGTAGTTGTTTATTAGAGGATGAGAGAGAGGATAGCTTCGGGGTATTCAAGGCGGCCGGATTTGATGTCCAGGTCAAGGGCGGCGGCGCGGCGGCGGTCAATACCTAATTGGTAAGCAAGGAGATTAAAAATTTTAGCCGGTTCTTCACGGGAGGCGAGAAGAAGACAGTAAGCGGAGAGGCGGCGCTCAATTTGGCTTTCGGTGAGGGCGCGGATAAGAGAGAAGAAGTTAAAGCGGCGAGCGGGAGAAGAGGAGTCACTGGAGAGTGAGCGGCGGTCAAGGTCGTTGGCTAAACCCCAGAGGTTGGGGCCATATTCGTCGGCAAGAAGAGAAATAATTTCTTGGTTTAGAGAAAGGCCGCGGGAAGAGGCCTCTTTTTTTATAAATTCGCACAGAGCGAGGTTGGAAAGAGGCGGAAAAGATTCCGACTGAACCGGCGGTTTAAGAAGAAAAGAAAAAGGGGCAGGCGGGGTGTCGTCGGAGACGAGAATGAGGGTAGTGGATTTATCGGAAGCTATGTTTTCAACGGTACGCAAGAGTTCGAGGAGGAAGGGATTTTGGATGATGCCTAATTTTATCGGTTCAAAAAGAGAGAGGGTGCCGCAGAAGGCGGAGAGGTCAGCGAGGAGGGGGGTGGGGTCGGGAGAGGAGAAATCAAAATAGCGTAGGGAAAGGCCTGCGTGTTTTTGGCGGTAGATGGAGAGAATATGGTCAAGGCGTTGGTGGCGGTGATAGGAGTCGGGGCCGTATAATAGAATTAGCATAAACTCTAAATCCTTCCGCCTAAGGCGGACTAAACTCTAATTGGTGGGGATGGGGAGATTTGCCTTCGTTTATTGTTATAATTTAAACTATTTTGTTTTTTACTAAGTGTTTTATATACTGTTTTAATCAATTTATCTGACAACGATGCATGATTCTACTATACGCTCTTTATTTTTTTGCAAATCAATATTGAACACTCCTTGTTTATCTGCATATTCGGTTGGATCTCTATTCCAATTTATAGAGAAGCTATTTGGGTCAATACCCGTCAATAAACAGTAATCTACAAAAACATTATTTTTGTCTTTACCATATACCGTACCGCGACCGTCGGCGCTTCCATCAAATATAATTATATATGTTTCCGGGTCGGCTAGGGGAATTATTTTATTCCACAAATAGACACGATTTTTGTCGGACGTAATAGACACATCTTCTGAAAGCTTAAATGTCGGAGCATCAACTCCCTCGAGAGCTTCTGAGCCGTAGAAAACTGTTTTTATATCTCGTGAATATAAACCTTGAAAACCGTTACCTTGAGATATAGGAAAAGTTGTTACAATATTTGGTTCAAAAGTTTTTAGGTCAGCACCTCTAAGAATTTGAAGTGTGTAATTATAATCAGATTGAACTGAATATCTATAATTAAGAGAAGACGTAAAACCCGTAGGGGTCCATTCAATATAGTATACATTTTTCAGGTCTGTCGCATATCTCGTATCTTTTTGGTACACATAAAAATTATTATAGTTAACATCCTCTATCTTTTTTAGTTTTAAAAGGGGGGTGTTAATAGTTGATTGATTAGAATAATCATCGTAGGAGATGAGATTATATAATTCACCTGTTCCACGGTTTTGGAAATAAAAACCTCCAGTCGTCAATAATTGATCAACTTGTAAGTTTGTTTCTCCGCTGTTCGTTACTAATTTATAGACACCATTAGGAGCAGAATCAGTAAATTGGATAAGGCGATTCATTAGACTTGTTTCTACAGGTAACTTTTCTTCCTGTGCGAGTTGATTATCTTGAGTTCTATTCCCATTAACTTCGCCGTCTTTACTTGCGTTTAAGAATATAATTACAACAATGATAACTGTAATGAGTCCAATTATCGTAATGGAATATAGAAACCACTGCTTAGTAGGATTTTTTTGTGATAGCGGCACGGGAGAAACTTCTTGCTCTGGCGATTGCAGGTTTTCTGGATTTACGTCTGGTGGGGTATTATCATTGTCCATGTGTTTAATATACATCATGAGAGGATATTTTGGAAACGTAGTAGTACAAAAATCCTATCTGTTCTGCTGTCTACTTAGAATATTTGAGTTATGTTCTGGTGGGAATGGGGAGATTTGCCCTCGCCTCTCGTCGCGCTCGTCAGCGGGACTCGGGTCCCGATTCCGTTTACGGAATCGCGGATCCTCGATGTATATCACATCGGGACTGGGCACCGCCTCGTCCCAATTTTCTGCTGAAAATCGGGACTCCGGCGTTCAAATCTCTCTTGGTGGGGATGGGGAGATTTGAACTCCCACGAGCTTGCGCTCACAGCGCCCTGAACGCTGCGCGTCTGCCATTTCGCCACATCCCCATAAAGACAATAAAAAGATACAAGATACGATAGTTAAATACAATAACTGGAAGACGGAGATTTATTGTTTGATGTGGGTGGACTTGGAAGGACGGAGGGGGGGACTGGATCCCAGCTTTCGCTGGGATGACAGAAGGGAAGAAGAGGAGATGGATTCCCTCCCCGCTGACGCGAGGACTAAAGGCCGCGGGAATCCGCCCAACGGAGTTGTTCGGGCAAGTGACAAAGGGGAAGTTATTTCAGTTGGCGGGCGGTTTTGAGATACCAAGAAGAGACGCTACGGAAGCGGTCGGCGGGGGTGACAATGAGATCTTCGGAGAAGCCCTTGAGGTCGGAGGAGGTAAGATAGAGATATTGCGGAGAATAAAGGAAGACAGCCGGCAAGTCACGTTGGATTAAGGTGTAAAGAGAGACGAGGTCGCTGGTTTCTTCCTCTGGGTCTTCACCGCGGCGGATAGATTCGATCAGTTTGTCGGCGGCGCGGTTTTGGTACTGGGCGAGGTTAAGGCCGGGGTAGTCGGTTTGAGAGGAGTGCCAGAAAGAGAAAAGGTCCGGGCTACGGCCAATGATATTACCGAAAAGAAGGAGGGAGAAGTTACGGCCGCGGATAACGTTACCGTTAATTGTTTCCGGAGAGAGAATAACGGTGTTGATTTTGACGCCGATCTCACCCCAGGTTTTTTTGATAAACTCGGCGGCGCTTAGGAGAGGCTCAATTTCCGGGACAATCAAATCAAACTCAAGGGTAACGTCGTTTTTACTAATTTTTTTGGAGCGAGTGCCGCTCTCGTTCAGTTTCCAGCCGGATTGCTCCAGAATATCAGCGGCATCAGTCAGGGGATCGAGGGAGACAGTTGGCTGGGGCAGATCCACTTCTTCCAGAAAGTTGGGCGTGACGGGACCGGTAACCGGTTCGGCATAGCCGCCAAGGGTGGCGCGGATGAGAAGGTTACGGTCAATGGCGCTGTCCAAGGCAAGACGTACATTTTTGTCTTTGAGAGCAGGGTGGGCGTTTTGGTTAATAAAGACGGAGTAGTAGCGGGGGGTGGGGAGGGCGAAGAGATTGTGACTGCGGCGGATTTGATCCAACTGTTTTTTGGAAAGCCCGCCGAGGCCGTCTATTTTAGCGAAGATAAAGTCCTCAATGGCTTGTTCGGGGTCGGTATAAAAAGCGATGTCAAAGTTAGAGATGAAAGGCGCGTTGCCAACATAGTCGGGATTAGCTTTGAGGCTCAACTGGGTAATAAAGCCGTCAGGCCGTTTTTTAAACGAGTCAAATTGGTAGGGGCCGCAGCCGACGGGCTGAAGATTGTAGTCGGAGAGGCGCCAGTTTGCTAAGGGAATATCGGCGAAGATATGTTTGGGAATGAGATAAAGTTTTTCCAGATTATCAGGGAAGAAAGAGAGGGGAGCGACCAGAGAAAGAGACAGTTCGCGTTCGCTGATGCGAGAAGCGGTAACTCCCTGCCAGGTAGCGCTCTGCGGCGATTTGTACTCCGGGTCCTGGATGCGGGCGATAGTGAAGATAACATCGTCGCTGGTCAGACGCTTACCATCGTGCCAGAGAGCGTTTTCCTTGAGGCGTACCTGCCAGACCTGGAGGTCGCGGGTGGGTTCTATTTTTTCGGCGATATCAGAGAGAGAGCAGAAGGTTAGGGCAATGAGGTCGCGGTCGGCATCGTTGCTGCCGGAGATGACCGGGTTGATAAAAACCGGCTGGCCGATAATGCCTTCTGTCCAGGTGCCGCCGGGGACGGGAACGGCGCGAGTTATGTTATTAAAACCGATGAATACCAGGCCGGTGACGGCTAAGAGAGCGACGAAAGCGGTAATGTAGACGGAACGCCGTTCAGGGTGTGAGAGATGACGAAAGAGGTTTATCAGATTAGAGAACAAAAAAAGTTTAAAGTTTAAATATTAAAGTGTAAAATGATGCCGATTTTATCGAGCATCCTCGACAAAGTCGGGACAATTTAAAATCCAAAGCGGAAAAAATTAAAAATAGGATTAGAGGACGAAGTTCAGGACGGAGAGAATAATAAAAGCGGCCAGCAGGACGGAAGTGGAGTTGAAGATTATTTTTTCCAAACCGCGGCGCTGGCGGGTAAAACCGGCTTCACCGCCGCCAAAGGCGCCGGAAAGGCCGGAGGAGCGCTCCTGAATAAGAATGAGAGCAATCAGGGCAATGGCAATTATGGCTTGGGTGATATTGAGGAACATAATAGTGAGAATTATGTGTTTTAGGAACGGGGATAGGCCAGACGGGCGCTAGAGGCGAGAATAAAGTTAATAAGCCAGATAATAACGGTTGAGATAAGCAGCGCGCGCATAGAGCTGATTGTAAGGGCGTTGGAAGCAAAGTCAAGAGTATAGAGAAGGGCGGCGCTTAGAGCAAAACTGGCGGCGCCGGCGGTTAGGATGATAAGAGGGGAGAGAAGTAGGCGGAGGAAGGGGCGGATGATTAGATTGACGGCGGCGAGTATGACGGAGAGGATAGTAATGGCAAGGGGGTCGGGGGAAATGGAGACGTCGGTAAGATAGACGGAGAGTAAAAGAAGGGCGATGGCGTTGCTAGCGGCAGTGATGATGAAGCGAAAAATAAGGCGCATATTGATTAAACTCTAAACTCTAAATCCTAAACTCTAAATAAATCCTAATTTCTAAATTACAAATTATAAGAAAGATAATAAATATTAAAGTTTAAATTATGGATTTTGTAATAATTTTAGCAGATTGGAGTCGGTCATGTCGGAGGGGAGAGAGATGTCAAAAAGTTTGAGAATCATAGGCGAGACATCAGAGATGATACCGGAGGTAGTTTGTTCTTCCGCGGACAGACGAATGTCATTTTTAACAGTTTGGAATTCGCGGCCGAGAAGGTAGATGGGAACGGGATTGGCGGTGTTTCCAGTTTCCGATTCACCGGTCAGGGGATTTACCATGCGTTCCATATTGCCGTGACTACCCATAATAATGAGAGTGGCGCCGGATTCAAGAGAGGCGCGGATGATTTTGTTAAGTTCGCCGTCGAGCACGCGGACGGCGTCTTCGGCGGCAGTCAGGTTGCCGGTGCGGCCGATAATGTCAGGGTTGGCGTAGTTGACGACGATAAAATCAAAGGCGCGTTCGTTGATGGACTGAAGGGCGCGAGCAGTAATGTCGGCGGCGCGGAGGGCGGGAGAGGATTCGGGGTGGGGGGTGCTGGTGGAGGGAATAAGCACCCGATATTCGTTTTTATAAGGAGCTTCACGGAAGCCGTTAAAGAAGTAAGTGAGGGAAGAATATTTTATAGTTTCACCGATTTTGAGCTGGGTTTTGCCGGCGGCGGAGAGGACGCGCCCGAGCGGAGTTTGAGGGAGGTCGGTTTCAAAAGCAACGGTGGCTTTAAAATCGCGGCTGTAACGGGAGAAAGTGGCGACAAAGAGGTTGGAGAAAGAGACAGTTTTGAATTCGGAGAATTGAGGGTCGGCGAAGGGCGAGACGAGTTCGCGTAAGCCGTCCTCGCGAAAGTTGAAAAAAATAAGAGCGTCGCCGTCTTTAACCGGATGATGGGCGTTAACCGGAGAGGGGGCGATATACTGGTCGCCGCCGGAGGCGCGGGAGGCGGTGAAGAGAGTGGAGATTTCCAGGGAAGGGACGGCGGGGTCGGTTAGAGCACGATAACAGGAACCGATACGGTCCCAATGGTCGTCTTCGTCCATGGCGTAATAGCGTCCGAAAAGGCTGATAACGCGGCTGGGGTCGGGCAGAGTGCTGATAAGGTCGGTGGCGGAACGCGAGCTGTCCACGCCATCGGTTATAAGGTGGAGCCAGTAGGGGAGGGAGCGGTCAGAGGTAAACTTGATTAAGGCATCCAAGTGTTCGCGGGAAGCGTCCGAATTGGATTCAGAAAGGAGGCCGACGAGATGGAGAGAGCCGCCGGAAGCGGTGGCGTGGTCGGCGGCGGCCAAAAGAGTAGGATTAGAGAAAAAACTGCCGTCGCGGACGGCGAGAGAGATGCGGGGATACGGCTGGTAAACAGTGCGGCCGGCGCCGATAACCAAGTGGCTGATTTCACTGCTACCGGCTTCTTCCCAAGGAAGGCCGACGGCGATGCCGGAGGCCTGAAGGGCGCCGGCAGGAAAGTGACGGCGGCAGTATTCAATACTTTGCGGGCGCTGGGAGTAGATGGGATTGCCGCGATTGTGATCGCCGACACCCCAGCCGTCCAGCACGACCAAGACGACTGTACGCGACATGTAGTTGACAATTAAAAGTAATAGTTGATATATTGTTATTGTACCATATAGAGAAAGGTATATTGTAAGAAAAAGTTTATTAATTTTTATTTTATCAACAAGTCAGGTTTTCTGAAATGAATTTGAAAGGCGAATTTTCCACCACCAAAATGAAGAGAATAAGAAACGTGGGCAGCGGAGACACTATTGACGGGGAACGGAAATAACCGGCGGTTTTTAGCCGGTCTCACAGCTTTTCAGGTTTGACAGGAAACTGCCGTGTTTTGGCGCGAAACATGAGTAAAAGAGAAAGAAAAATATGAATATAGGAGGAGATTTTTATCTTTATTTAGCGATTGCGGCCGCGGGAGCGGTAGCCGCTTTTTTAGCAGACAGAGTTTGGAATACTTATCAGGTGGGCGGCGCGGAAGCAAAGGCGAAGAATAAGCTGGAAGAAGCGCAGAAGCAGGCGGCGGAAATAATACTAACAGCTAAGGAGAGGGCGGTTAAGGAATTGGAGGAGGTGAAGAGAGAAGAGCGGGAGCGTAAACACCAGATAGATAAAATGGAAGAAAGATTAGCCCGCAAGGAGGACCAGATGGAGACGGCAACAGCTGATTTGTCGCGGCGCGAGACGCATATAAACCAGGACGTAGAGAAGCTGAAGCTGGCTAAGCAGCAGATAGAAACGATGCACGCGGAGGCGCAGAAGGAACTGGAGAAGACAGCGGGAATGACGCAAGAGGAAGCGAAGGAAAAACTGATGAATGAGATTATGGAGCGAGAGAGAGAAGTGCTGGCACAGGTGTTGCAGAAAGCCGAGAGGAACAGGCGGGAAGAGGAAGAGACAAAGAGTTTGGAAATTATAACAGCGGCGGTACAGAGATACGCCCGTTCTAAAGTGGCGGAGATTACCACCAGCGTTTATACGTTGCCGGACGAAGATTTGAAGGGAAAGATTATCGGGCGCGAGGGGCGCAATATCCGAGCGATAGAGCGGTTGACGGGAGTGGAGCTGATTGTGGACGACGCTCCGGACAGTGTGACTTTGTCGTCGTTTGACCCGATGCGGCGGGAGATAGCACGGCTGGCGCTGGATAAACTACTCAAAGACGGGCGGATTCAGCCGGTTAAAATTGAAGAGAAAGTGGAGGAAGCGAAGCAGGAGATAAACAAGAGGATAAAGGAGTTGGGAGAGGAGGCGGCAATGGAGGTGGGGGTTTATGACCTGCCGCCGGAGATTATTCAGATTTTAGGGAGGTTGCACTTCCGGACGAGTTACGGGCAGAACGTGCTGGCACACTCGGTAGAGATGACGCATATCGCTAAAATGATAGCGGCGGAGCTGGGGCTGGATGTGGAGACGGCGAAGAAGGGGGCGCTTTTGCATGACATCGGCAAGGCGATAGACCACGAGGTGGAGGGTACGCATGTGGAGATCGGACGGAAGATACTGAAAAAGTACAACATTGACGAGAAGGTAATACGGGCGATGGAGTCGCATCATGATGAGTATCCGTACGCCATTCCGGAAGCGTTTGTGGTGGCGGCGGCGGACGCGTTGTCAGCAGGCAGGCCGGGAGCGCGGCGGGAGTCAATTGAAAACTATATCAAGCGTTTAGGAGAACTAGAGGCGATAGCCACTTCTTTTGAGGGAGTCAGCAAGGCGTACGCGCTGTCGGCGGGGAGGGAGTTGCGGGTATTTGTGGTGCCGGAGAAGGTGGATGATTTTGGAGCGTTGTCTTTGGCGCGTGATGTAGCCAAGAAGATAGAGTCGGAGTTGAGATATCCGGGGGAAATTAAGGTGAATGTGATTAGGGAGATGCGGGCGGTGGAATATGCCAGATAAAAAGCCCAAGGGGCTTTTTATCTGGAATGACGAATTTTGAATTTCGAATGACGAATTAATGACTAAATTAGAAATAATTGAGTATGATTAACAATTCATTGAATATAAAAGCAGTTATTGTACCGGGTAATGGAGGAGATAAACCGGAAGATAAATGGTTTCCTTATGTGAAACAGGAATTAGAAAAAAAGGGAATAAAAACAATCAATCAAGAATTTCCCGACTCAATTTTAGCAAGGGAGAAATATTGGTTTTATTTTTTGAAGGAATTGAAAGTAGATAAAAATACTATTTTAATCGGGCATTCAAGTGGGGCAGTAGCGGCTATGAGGTGGGCAGAGAATAATAATATATTAGGATCTGTTCTTGTTTCCGCTTACGATAGCGATTTAGGAGACGAACGTGAGAAACAGAGTGGTTATTTTGAAGAACCCTGGAATTGGGAAGCTATAAAGAAAAATCAGAAATGGATTATACAGTTTGCTTCTACTGATGATCCATACTTTTCAATAGATGCTCCGAGGTTAATAAATAAGATGTTAAGTACGGAGTATTACGAGTTTAATGATCATGGTCATTTTGGTAGTGAATATAAAGAATTTCCTGAGTTGGTAAAAGCGGTTACTAATAAGTTAGTTTGATTTGTTTGAAGTGGGGGAAAATCAAGTGTTTGTGCGGGGGAGGCGAGTTTGCTATACTAAACACAAGCATTTATAATGGGGAAAGGTCGAAATGTAAGAAATAAAAACTTGCACGCATTATTATGAAAAAGGAAGAACTTATTGACGCGGTGATGCAGGCGGCGAGCCTGGAGACACGATCGGCGTCTAAGGCGGCGGTAGAGGCCGTGTTTGATTCCATTACTAAGGAGTTGGCGTCAGGCGGCGAGGTGGCAATAGCCGGATTCGGCACTTTTAGGGCCCAGAAGCGGGCGGCGCGCGCTGGGGTAAACCCGAAGACGGGCGAAAAGATACAGATTGCGGCGAGCACGGTGCCGAAGTTTAAGGCTGGCAAGGCGCTTAAGGACGCGGTTAAGTAAGGCGCCTGGCATCTGTCCGAAAATGCTGTCCCAAAGTGAAGGGCGGCATTTTTGTTTGAGAAATATAAATAAGAACTCCGACCTAAGTCGGAGCGGTAAAAATACAGAAAGGAACGGATTTTTATCAAAAGCCGAGGATTTTTCTGACAGCTTTATTAATCTGGAAAAAGTTCTCGTAGGCGGTTTTTAAATTTTCATACGAGTCGCGGATGAGGTCGCGGGGGGTGGAAGTTTGAGCGGAAGTGTTATTTGGCAAAATAGAAATGAAGTAGAGGGGGGTGGTAGTAGAGATGGAAAAGGAGTCGGCGCCAGAGGGAGTGGTAGTGGCGGTATAGGCGGTGGCGGCGGGAGAGGCGAGGAAAGAGGAACGTAGAGCGGAGAGCGCTTGTTCATTTAATTCCCGGGAACGGGAGATGTTTTTATCGGCGTCACTTAAAAGCCGGTTAATTTCCTGATTGCGAATAGACAGGAGGGAAGTCAGTGAAGAGCGTATTTTTTTGAGGCGGCTGGCGGCAACAGAGACGCCATCCTGCTGTTTTAAAGCTAAAGTGAAATCGGCAATTTGGCGGATGGGCTGGTTGTAGTGGGATTCGCGCCAGGAAAGAATTTGCTGGGCGAGATCTTTGATTTGGTCCGGGCTGGTGGAGGCGGAAACAAATTCAGTTTTTTGATCGGCGTAGTAGCCGATGAAGCTTTCCAGAAGATTGTCGTAGGCGGCGGCGGCGCGGCGGTCGGCGGCATCGGACAAAGAGTTGAGTTTGGATATTTTATTTTTAATATCATCGCTTTCCTCCAGGGAACAGTTGATGGTGGCGGAGAGCAGATCTTGGCGGGCGGTAAATTCAAGTTCCGATTTGGCTTGGGAAAGGACGTCTAATTTGGCGTTGAGATCACAGGGATCGGAGGAGTTGGCGGCTTGAGTGGAAGAGGCAGGCAGAAAAACAAAGGCGGCGAGTAGGCCGCCGATAAAAAATAAGAGCGCTTGTTTAGCAGACGGAAATATCATAAAACCAACTTTTTATTTAGAGAGCGCGCGAAGAGCATCATCAATTTTGCTGTTAACAGGATTTTCCAGTTTAATGACGGCGGTTTCGCCGTTGAGGATGTTTTGGTCAAAGTAGGCGGGGTCGCTGTTTTGGTTTTGATCGTCAGCCGGCAGGGCGGTGGCCGCGGAGGAGTCGTACTCAAGCTCAGAGAGAGAGATGTTGATGTTTAAACTTTCCGCTTCCGCTTGAAGAGCGCCGACGTCTAATCCGGCGACGACGAGAGGGAGAGGAGATTTCTTGATGTAGGTTAAACTACCCAGAGTGATAATAAGAAGGGCGGCGGTGAAAGATAAGGCGATGCTGAATTTTAATACTTCGCGCAGGTTGATAAGGGCGTTTAGGGCGGGGCGGGGAGTTTCTTGGAGTAACAAAAGACGGGAGCGGCGGGAAAAACCGGATTCCGGTTTAATGGAGCGAAGTTTTTTAAGATTCTCTATTATTTTCTCCATGGTTATTGGTAATGTTTTTTAGTTTGCTGATGGCGCGGAACTGAATGAGTTTGACGGCGCCGACAGTTTTACCGATAGAGCGGGCGACTTCTTTGATGGGCATATCTTCCACAAAGCGCATAATGACAACATCTTGCTGTTCCGGAGTTAAGCCGGAGATAGCGGAATGAATTGCCCGGGTTTCCATATCGGTGTCAGCGCTGGCGAGAATGTCGGTTTCAGCGGGAATTACGTTTTTGACGGCTTCGATGTTGACGGTTTGTTTACGCAATCGATAGTAGTCAATAACTTTGTTGCGGGCGATGCGGTAAAGCCAGCTGGAGAAAGGAAGATTTTTAAGGGCATACTGTTTGATATTCTGCCAGGCGCTTAAGAACACTTGATGAGTGAGGTCTTCAGCTTCTTCCTTACCGCGGACTTTGAGGTAGATAAAGCGGTAGATGCGTTCGTGATGTTCATCATAAAGCTGGCCGAAACTTTCAGCGTGACCAGCTCTAGCTTTTTTGACTATTATATTTTCATCGCCAGCTAACATAGACAACGAAGTAAACATGTATTTAGTTACCGATTTATGCTGTAAAAAAGGGACTTTTGGCTGTTGGCGGCAACTTGACGCGGCTTATTAAATAATTACTATATTAAAACATTATTTTCTTTAGGTCAATGGATGGGGTTTCGGAAAATTAGATTTAGCAGTTATGAGGTTACGTTTAATACTTCCAAGGTTACGTTTTCATTATACCTTGTTTATCAGATGGCGGCCAATAGTTACGCCAATAAGGGTTGGGGATAGTTTGTTTTTAGGATAGGGGCTTGCTAAAATGCGGTTTTGACCGGTATGATACGTTTATTGGATAGCGAGCGTTGCGAGAGTAGTGTAGAAATTTAAATACGCGGGTATCGTATAGTGGCAATACCACAGGTTTCCAACCTGTTGCCGGGGGTTCGATTCCCCCTACCCGCTCCAGTTTAGTTTAAAGTTAAAAGTTGAAAATCTGTAAAGTAGGAAGTAGGGGGGAGATTGATTATTTGTCGGCGTCGCGCTAATCTCAAAGAGAAGGAATTATGGCATTCGCATTGAGCCGAATTTCAAAAAGAACTGTTTTTTGGTCAGTTTTTGCCGTGGTAATGGTGGCAGTATATTTGCTGTGGTTTTTGGTTTTAGCCACGGATTCGCACGTGCCGGACCAGTTTTTAGAGGCAAATCGTTCGGGAGCGATTATTGCCAGCCAGATAGTGGATTTATCAGCGGAGTCGGGGCGAAATTTAGGACGAATAAATGATTTTGATCGGGAAGGGAGACAGAGAGAGGCGATAGAGTTGGTGCGGGAGGAAATACGGCGAACGGGAGAGCTGCAACAGAAGGCATATGATTTGTCACTGGAGTTGCGGAAAATGGCGGAGGTGTTGTCGGAGGTAACACCGCGGGCGGCGACGGACACGGCGTTGAAGGCAATTAACCATGAGACGACGCTTATTATCCGCCTTCTTAACTACGGAAGGTTTTTGAACGAACTGCTGTCAATTTTACAAAACAAGTTTGACGGCGGGGTGGTGGCGCCGGACAGAATAGGGTCGGTGATAGGAAAGATAAACGACGAGGTGACGGCGATAAACGACCTTAATAAACAGTATCAAGACGCGATTGAGAAGTTGAAGAGCATGACGGCGCAGTAGGGAGATGCGGATGAATGGAATATGCGAGGTAGGCGTGTCTTAATAAATATGCCTTTCGCTACCGTTCAAACTCCCAGCGAGAGTTTTCACTACGCCTCGCCCTCGCTCTCCGCCTCTTCGGCGGAACCATGCCCGCTCGGGCTCGGATGCGCGCTTAAGGCATATTTATTAAGACACTAATTAATCAACATCCGCATCTTGAGGGAAGAAGTTGGATGTGAATGTAGCCTGCCTAAAGGCAGGCGGATCTTATTTAGAAATAGTGTGTCCCCGCGAGGATTCGAACCTCGATCTAAGGATTAGAAGTCCTTTGTTCTATCCATTGAACTACGGGGACAGAATTAATATACTATGACATTTTTTTACTTGTTAAGCAATTGTTTTTCTGGTAGGGTGATGGAGTAGGTACGGGCCGTAGTATACCGGTAGTACGTATGCTTTGGGAGCATGTAGACCGGGTTCGATTCCCGGCGGCCCGACAAGGTTTATATTGAAAGAGTAAGGGGTTTTATATAAACTGAAGACCAGTTGATAATTTAAAAGCCGCGGTAGCTCAGTTCCGCCAGTGGGCGGACAGGGTTCGAGCAGTGATATGAAGGGGCGCCCGGTGAGAGTATTTTTTTGTTTTTAAAATAAGATGAGGCCGCGGTAGCTCAGTGGTAGAGCGCAGCCCTGAAGAGGCTGGCGTCGGGGGTTCAATTCCCTCCCGCGGCACCAATCGCGGAGCGATAAACTCCAATAACTCCCGTAGATCCGCCGAAGGCGGACACGGGGCAGGCCTCTCGACTTCGCTCGGGGCAGGCCCCGTAAAGCTCCACCACGGGGCAGGCAAGAAACAAATTATAAATAAATTTCAAACTAAGGCGAGTTTTTACATACTATGGTGATACCAAATCCAAGAGAAGCCCTTTTTAATAAATATACTCAATCAGAGCGGGAGTTAAGTGGCGATGAACAGTGGCTTTATGATTATTTTGAAAAAATAGTGAGAGACGGAAAGCTACGGATGGAAGACTTTGATGATGTTTATGGAGAACTGGTAATAAAGGGAGATAAGGAGTCATTAAGGCTTAGTAAGAGCAGATACGGAGATAAAGAAAAACACCAGATAGCCAGCGTGGTGGAATGGATGATGTTTGACCAGATTGAAAAGTCAAATTGGTTGGGAGAAGAAACATATACCTATTTGACGAGTGATTTTGATGACGTGAGGGGCGGGGCGGATTTGGTGATAGAATTTCCAGTTGGGGAAAATGAGTGGAGGAGGATGGCGGTGGATGTGACAGTAAGCGAGGAGTCGGCGAAGAAAAAAGTTTTGAGCACTAAGGAGGATGCTTTAGAGGAAAGATTAAGCAAGGTTAAATATTTTGAATCGTACGCGGAGGAATACAAGCGAGAAATAAGAGATTTACCGAAGATAGTTTTAGGGATGGACGTGGAGGCGTTTAAGTCAATAACTACGGAGTTAGTAAGGAAGTTAAGGGATAATAAACAGGAAGAGATTTTGGAAATAGGCGATTTGAAGAGGCAGATGTTAGAAATGATAGTTTCACAGTCGGAATACTTTAAGGACGTTTCTCATAACGCGAAAGTGAAGAGGGTGTATGGAGAGGTGAAAGATTATTTCAAAAAGGTACTTGATGGTATTGAGATGAGCCAAGCCAAACGTCCGCGTTTGGATAATAAGGTGTGGGAGACGGTAGAGAAGACAATAGAGGAAGAAAAAATAAAAACAAATCCCCGGAATTAATTTTTTCCGGGGAAGGGGATTACTTTTCTTTCTAGTTTTTTATTTTGGTCATCTTCCGGCAGTTTTTTTGGGACGATGACGAAGATGGTTTTTTTTGGTAAGAGGTCAGCCTTTCTCGGTCTCTTTCCTTTGATTACCATTTTATTACTCCTTTTCCGTAGTTTTATACTGTGCTTAGTTAAGCAGTAAATTAATTGGTTGTCAAATATTTAAGTTAAGAGTATTGGTAAAAATAAAAACGGACGCTGGGGGCGTCCGGGTGATAAGTTTTGAGCGGTATTATTCCCATGGTTTTCGTACGGGAAGTCCGACGATGCATTCTTCGAGTGATTCTTCTCCCCTTTTTTCCTATTCGGATAAATTATGAAGAAGCTTTTTTTCCTGTGGTGTGGGGGAGTAATCACGAGGATGTTTTTTTTGGAGTTGGAGTTGATTGGGTGCTAACCTCGTTGTTTTCCGTGTTTTTTGGTTTTGACATTTTAACTTCTCCTTACTTTACTGGTTGGTTTTTTTATCCTATTTGAACTTTTCAGGATATTTTTTCTTTGCATATTCCAGGCTCTCGCTGCCGCACTTGATAGCCATTTCTACATCTTCATCGGTAACAGGCAGTGTGCCGAAAACAACATGAATACCATTCGGTAGCTCTCTATTAAGGCGCTTTAACTGTTTTTGAGTGATACTGATTTTCTTTTTTTCCTTTGGTTGTTTCATTAATAGTCACCTCATTTCTATAAGTATATTTTAAATGTTCTAATTTTATTATTTATTGTTTATGGGTTGTTGTCAATTTTATTTTAGTTGACGGCTAGGTGAGGCAGGGGGTAGAGTATAATTGGTTTGATAGATGGTGCCTATAGTTTAATGGTAGAACTCCAGCTTGTGGAGCTGGTCGCGAGGGTTCGATTCCCTCTAGGCACCCACGGCGCTTCGCTTCAAATTCTAAATCCTAAACTCTAATTTCTAAACAATTTTCAAATTTCAAAACTAGGTTGATTTGACAGAGGTGATACACTTTATTTATGTCTACGGATAAAAAAAGGATAAACGTGAGTGTGTCGGAGCCGATGGAAAAGGCAATAAAGAATTTAGCTAAGCGGGATAGCATGCCGGAGGCGACAAAAGCGGCTGAGTTGTTGCGCTTGGCGATAGAGATTGAAGAAGACGCGGGGTGGGAAAAAATTGCTTCGGACAGGTTGAGGTCTGATAAGCGGCGCGTATCCCACAGCAATGCCTGGAGATAAAAAATACAAAATAGGAGGCGGGAGAGGTTGGAGTGGCTGGATGAGTTTATGGAGAGGCAGCGAAGATTGAATCGGCAGGCGGCGTTGTTTCGAACTCGGGTGCAGTGTGGTCGTTTAATGTGGTAGTGGTGAGGTATTGAAAAAACGGTTTAATCCCCGTACCTGGTTTGGCGGGGATTTTTGTTGGGGGATTTTATATATTCCCTTGATTTTTATGGGAGAAACGGGTATATTTATGGGGATGAAAAATAAATTTCCTATTTTAGTGGAAAAAGATAAGGATGGCGCTTATGTCGTGGAGTGCCCGCTTTTTAAGGGTTGTTATACACAAGGCAAGAGTTTGGACGAGGCGTTAGCAGGCATTAAAGAGGTAATAGGTATTTGTTTGGAAGAAAAAGAGAATAAGGAGATATTGAAGTCATACAATCCTTCAGAAGTTGGCTTGTATACGGTTTCCATTTAGTATGTCTAGTTGGCCGGCTGTTTCCGGAATAAAATTAGTAAAGTCGTTGGAGAAAATTGGCTATCGAGTGGTGAGGCAACGAGGTAGCCATTTTCGTTTACATCACGAGAGTCGGAGGCCGGTAACGGTACCGAATTATAAAACGATAAGCAGAGGGCTGATAAGAAAAATTATCAGAGACGCGAGTATTTCGGTGGAGGAATTTTTAGAGTTGTTAAAATAAACAAGTTTTATTTCCCCGCGAAGTTCGGCGGGGATTTTTGTTGGATTGATTATTTAGAGGAAGTGGTATATAATAAATGTAATATGTTTGAAAAACCACCTAGTCTGGATTCGTCTTTAAATACTGGTGAGGAGGGGGCTTCTAAAGAAAAAGAAATTTCTAAAGAAGAGAGGGAAATATCCAAAAAAGACGTAGTTGAATTCCTGCTAAAAAATCCAGAAGATTTATCTTTGTTGCATAGATATTTAGATAGGCGGGAAGGAGAGGTTAAGAACAGCAAAGACGTTTTAGAGCTTAATGTTGAGGTGGCAGAAATTTATCGTGATGCGGGATTACGAGAGGCGGCAATAGACGCTTTTAGAGATGCAGCCGAGCAAGCGTGGCAGGAAGGAGAAGATGAGTTAAGTGAAAAACTTAAGGGTGAGGCACTTAAACTTGAGAAAGGAGAGGTTTAGTTTTAAGTGAAGAGAAGGATTAAATTTCCCCGCGCTGGTTTGGCGGGGATTTTTGTTGGGGAAAGTAAAAAGCCGCGTTCGGATAGGTGGTTACGACCTTCAATAGAATCACCTCCTTTCAAGTGTTCTACAATAGATATATATCAGGTGGTGGGTGTTTGTCAAGGGGGGAAAATGGGGGTAAAACTATTGATTCTGGAGAGCAGATGAGGTATGATAATATCGTATTATAATTTAACATAATTATTATGAGCACGTTATCGGTGCCGGTGTCTCCTAAGCTGGAAGAATTAGTAGAGATGCTGGTGAAAAAAGGATATGGAGCAAATAAGGCGGACGTGGTGAGGAAGGCGTTGGTTTTGTTAGCGGAGGAAGAAGCGGTGCAGGCAGTTTTGAGGGCAGAGCAGGAGCCGACCCTGAAGGGGGATTTAAGAAAGCTGGCTAAAAAACTTTAATTAATATGGAGGTTTATTTTAAGCCGGCTTTTGTAAGGCAGTTTAAGTTGTTGGAAGCTGAGCTTCAGGAAGAGGTGGTGGAAAAGATTGAGCAGCTTAAAAAGGCGAGAAACCACAAACAACTTAAAGTACACAAACTTAAGGGGAGATTAGCGGGACGACACAGTTTTTCGGTGAATTATAAGACGAGGATTGTTTTTGATTATGTATCTAAAAGCGAGGCGGTTTTATTGGCGGTGGGAGACCATGAGGTTTATAAAGAATAATCGGGTGGGGACATTTTGGAGTAGGGGTATTATTTAATTTATGCTTTATACGCGAAAAGGGGACGACGGGACGACAAAAATGTTTGGGTGCGAGGGAAGGGTGTCTAAGGCGTCGGCGGTGGCGGAGGCGCTAGGGGCGCTGGATGAGATAAACTCGTTTTTGGGGTTGGTGAAGGTTAAAGCGGAAGAGAAGATGTTTGCGGCGGCGGGCGGGCAGATGAGATTCCGCGACATATTGCAACAGGCGCAGGAGGATTTGTTTATCGCGCAGGCGGAGGTGGCGGGAGCGGAGAAGGCGATCAGTGAGGAGAAGGTGCGATGGGAGGAGGAGATTACGGACGGGATTGAAAAAGAATTGCCGCCGATTAAAACATTTTTAGTGGCGGGGGGAACGGAGCTTTCGGCGATGCTGGACGTGGCGCGGACAATGGCGAGGCGGGCGGAAAGGAGAGTGAGAGCGGCGGCGGAGGCGGGGGAAATAAAAATTGGGGAGCAGACGGGAAAATATTTGAACCGGCTGTCGTCGCTTCTTTACGCGCTGGCGCGAGCGGCGAACAAGCGGGCGGGGGTCGGGGAGGAGGGGCCGAGGTATGAATGAGAAGTATTAAGTATAGTGAGGCCTTAATGGCACCTCGCCAACATACTCTCGCTACCAACGTTTATTTGCGGCGAGAAGAAGCCAACCTTCCTGTTGGCTGGACACGGATATTTTTTGGCTAAAAAATTCCTCTGACTCGCTCCAGTCGAGCTCCGCGCGGTCCAGCAAACAGAAAGCTTGGCTTCTAAACAGTGTTATTTGCCATATAACTAAGATATTAATTTGTACCACGCCTTTATGCGCTCGAGTATGTTAATAAGTTTCCTTTGATTAGACCTCACTCCATTTAGGGGAGAGGTTGGATAGTGAGGTAGTTATCTTACGATAACTTTTATTCTAATAATAAGAATACAGTATTGAGATTTCTCCTTTGGTCGGACTTTTTTAAAATACAAGAAAAGAAGCGGTTGGGGGCCGCTTCTTATGCCGACGTCATTGAGTGACGTCGGAAATTTCTTCGGTGAATTCTTGCCGGTGCTCGGTGGTAAATCTCTCGGCGCCGCCGGACGTTACGAAGTGTTCCATAGCTTCGTCGGGGGTGGGGTCGTGATTTACTTCTTCACCGGTGTACTAGCGGTTGACAGGCCCAAGGGCAACTTTGATTTCGGCTCCGATAAATTCTGATAGGCGGATTTTCTTCATAGCACACCTCCTGAAAGGGTCTATTTGAAGTTTAAGTTATATAGGGAATGGGGGCAAGGGGGTGGCGAGATTCTTCATCCACTAAAGGCGGATTCAGAATGACGGAGAGGACTGGATTCCTGCCTCCGCAGGAATGACAGGAGAGGAACGGGAATGGCAATAGAGAAGGGTATTGACCCTGTTAGAAGACAAAGAATAAAGAACGTTAGGAGATAGGAGTGTGGTCAGGTGTTTTCTAACTGGGTTGACTGGAGGTGGTTTTTATGTGAATATTCAGTAACATTAGAGCTGTAGGCCAGGTATTATTAAATGAGTTTATCAGAAGCCCAAAATTTGCCGGATGAGGAAGTAGCGCGCCGGGTTCAGGAAGGAGAACCCGAATGTTTTGGTATTTTGATGGAACGATACGAGCCGAAGATGATGAGATACCTGACGCGGTTTACGAGAAATCGGGAAGACGTGAGAGATATAGCGCAGGAGGTGTTTATAAAGGTGTATCGGAACATACAGAGTTTTGATTGGGAGCAGAGATTCTCACCATGGATTTATCGGATAGCGCACAACGAGGCGATAAATAACATCAAAAAGAAAGTACGGGAGCCGATGCAGTTTTTTGACCCGGAAATGCTGTTTCCTCATCCGGTAGCGGAGGAGAGTCCGCAAAATGACGCGGAGCGAGCAGAATTGAAAAAGATTTTAGAGGAGTGTATGGAGGATTTGGACGAAAAATATAAGGAGGTGCTGGAGTTGAGATATTTTGAAGATATGGATTATAAAGATATCGCCGAGGTGCTAAAGATTCCGGTGGTGACGGTGGGGGTGAGGTTGAACCGAGGGAAGGCAAAATTAAGAGAAATATATGATAAGAGGAATGGGGAATTACCAAATGACGAATGACTAATTGATTAGTAACTAGGGAACAGTAACTAGCAACTAGGAGAAGAATATGGAAAATAACGAAATAAAAAAAGAAAATTTAAGAGAGGAAATTTTAGGAAGAATCAGGCGGGGGGAGGTGAAGATGCATTCGCGCGGATACTTTTTGCTTAAGTCGTTATTGTGGGCGATAGTGGCAATTTTCTTTTTGATATTAACGGCGGCGCTGGTAGTGTTTGTGTTCTACGTGCTTAAACTTAACGGCACGCTGGCGCTAACTGGTTTTGGGTTAAAGGGAATGAGAGAATTTTTATTGTCGCTACCGCTGTCACTGATAGCAATAACACTTCTTTTTATATTGACGGCGGGAGTTTTTATGAAGCAGTATCCGGTGACTTATCGGCGGCCGCTCATATACGGAGTGGGGGCGTTGTTGATTATAATAAGTTTAGGGAGCGCGGCGATGCTCGCGGCGACGGGGTTGCGGCGGAGCATATACGCGACGGTGGAGTACGGTGAGATACCTCTGGTTTCCGGGTTTTACGACGCCTACACTAAAGCGGGAAGCGGGCGGGTAACGGTGGGGCGAGTGGTTACGGTGGGACGGGACGGATTGACGGTGGAGACGCGCGAGGGGGAACAGGTGAGGGCAGTGTTTGGGCCACAGACATCAATTTATACGGATCGGACGTTTGAGACGGGGGATTACGTAATTGTTTACGGGAGTCGGAATGGACAGACAGTAGGAGCGATGGCGGTGGAGAGGGTTGAGACGGAGTAAGTTAAAAAATTAATCCGCCAGCTGGCGGACAAAATGGAAAATTTAGGTAGTCCTGCCGTAGGCGGGACTTTTACTTTATTTTGATTTGACAAGATGGGACTTATTAGATTATAATATGGGCAGGATTTTGAAAGGCAAATAAAACATAGAGGGGAGAAAGACGATGAAGAGATTGTTGATTGTGATGTTATTAGTCGGGTTTTCCGATTACTGCTATCCGCAGGAATTGACGGACCAACAAGTGGCAAATATGGGCGTGTATCACGCTCTCTCGTTTGCCAGCTTTCTTAACCAGCAGTTCCCGCCCGCAGATGATTGGCAGTCCAACGGAGCGGGGGCCGATTTCTTTAACAATCGGTACCGACAGTTGGTTCGTCAACCGCTTGTAGTAAGAGGCCTTATGATGAGGAACATGAATTTTCAGGGCCTTTTCCTGCGCGATATTTATTTTCAGTACTGCGATTTAAGCGGGACAGATTTTTCCGGAGGGTTTTTTGAGGGGGGACACTTTCTGGTCTGCAACTTGGACCAGACAAGATGGGTCAGGTCTTTTTTAGGAAACGCTAAATTTTTTGGCATTTCTGAGATGGAGGCTGACTCCAAGTATCCTTTAGGAAATACGACAATGAGAGGGGCCGATATTGATTTGTCGGGGTCAACGGGACTGGTTTCTTTTGATTCGGTTGACATGACGAGCACCGTATTCATTGGGCCAGTGGTTGACCCGGCGAATCTGGGGGAGGCAATAGTCGTTTTTGCCGAATGCAATATGCGAGGATTTGCAGTCAGGGGGGACGCCAAGTCGTTGGTGTTCCGACGTTGTATAAATCTCAACAGGGATTTATATGACGAGAATGACAAGGGAATTCGGGAAGAAAATAAATTACCTCGTTACTCCAAAGAGGCGGAGGAGACAATAGGCCGCCTTATGGGTAACGTGATTGATTTGCTGATGCAGATTGTTAATTTGCAGTTTCAGTTGAGTATGATGTAAGAGGGTGGTGAAAAACAGAAATTATGGGGCGTTTCACGGAACGCCTCTTTTTTATTGCTTAAAATTATTTTTAAGAATAAGATAGAGAAAATGGAATTGACTTATTTAAATAAAGAAGATAAGAAAGTGGGAGAATTAGCGGGGAGAGAAGAGCGGAGGCAGAGGGAGACAATAGATTTAATCGCGTCGGAGAATGTGGCGTCGTTGGCGGTGTTGGAAGCGCTGGGGACGGTATTTACCAACAAGTACGCGGAAGGGTACCCGGGGAAGAGATATTATCCGGGAAATATTTACGCGGACGAGATAGAGGAGTTGGCACAAAAAAGAGCGTTAGCGCTTTTTGGTTTGGCGGAAGAGGAGTGGGGAGTGAATGTGCAGCTGTATTCGGGGTCGCCAGCAAATCTGGCGATTTATCTGGCGTTAGCGAAGCCGGGAGAAACGATAATGGGAATGAAGCTGACGGCGGGAGGGCATCTGACGCACGGGCATCCGGTGTCGGCAACAGGGATTATTTTCAAGTCGGTACAATACGGGGTGGATGAGAAGGGATTTATAGATTATAAACAGGTGGA
Source organism: uncultured Candidatus Saccharibacteria bacterium (assembly GCA_964362215.1). Taxonomy (GTDB): domain Bacteria; phylum Patescibacteriota; class Minisyncoccia; order UBA6257; family XYB1-36-10; genus CAYIDJ01. The sequence goes on along the minus strand of CAYIDJ010000001.1, from coordinate 10,280 downwards.
AAAATTGGCGCGAGAGTATAAACCAAAAATTATAATTTCGGGGACGACGGCTTATCCGCGCAAAATTGATTTCAAAAAGTTTAGGGAGATAGCGAGGAGAGTGGGGGCGTATCACGTGGCGGACATTTCACATATCGCGGGGCTGGTGGCGGCGGGGCTGCATCCCTCTCCTTTTCCTTATGCGGATGTGGTAATGACGACGACGCATAAGACGTTAAGAGGGCCGCGCGGCGCGATAATATTCGCGACTCGGCGGCCAATTTCTAAATCCGAAATCCTATCCGCCAGTTGGCGGACTAAACAAATTCCAAATTCAAAATCTCAAACTCAAAACAGGGAAGAAGAAACGATATTTGATAGAGTAAATAAGATGGTGTTTCCGGGAGTGCAGGGCGGACCGCATATCAATGTGATAGCGGCTAAGGCGGTGGCTTTTAAGGAAGCGGCAGGGGTTGATTTTAGACGTTATCAGAAAAAGATAGTGGAGAACGCGCAGGTGCTGGCGGAGGAACTGAAACGGCAGGGGGCTAAAATAATAACAGGCGGGACGGATAATCACCTAGTGCTGGTGGATGTGAGGAGTTTTGGAATTGACGGCAGTGAGGCGGAGAAAAGAATGGAGGAGGCGGGAATAGTTGCCAATCGCAACACGGTACCGGGGGACGACAAGCCGTTCCGGCCGTCGGGAGTGAGATTAGGAACACCGGCGGTTACCAGCCGAGGGATGGGAAAGAAAGAGATGAAAAAAATTGCCGAGCTTATAGTGCGAAGCTGGCGCGGCGAGCGAGCGGAGAAAATAAAACGCGAGGTTTTGGAATTATGTCGAAAGTGGCCGTTGCCGTATTAGAGAGGTAGAAAGTCCATAAAGTTCATAAAGCCGAAAGTAGGTGAATAATAAAGGTATTTTTAATTGATTTAAGTTATGAAGATAGAGGGGAAAAAAATAGCGGCGGAGATAATGGAGAGGATAAAGGAAGGGATGGATTCCCGCCTTCGCGGGAATGACAAGCCGCTGGTTTTAGCGGTGATTTATGTTGGAGAGAATCCGGCGAGTGAGGCGTTTATAAAACAAAAAAAGAAGGTGGCGGAGGAGTTGGGGATAGGTTTTAGAGTTTATGAGTTTTCCGAGGAGGTGAGTAATGAGAAGTTGAGAGAGGAAGTAGTGAGAATTGCGGGGCAGGGGACGGTGGAAGGAGTGGTGGTGCAACTGCCGCTGCCGGAAAAATTTAACCGGCAGAAAATTTTGAACGCTGTGCCGACAGAAAAAGACGTTGATGTTTTGAGCGAGAAGGCGTGGGGAGCGTTTAGTTTAGGGAGAAGTAAGGTGCTGCCGCCGGCGGTGGGGGTGGTGGATCAGATATTAAATATAGAAGGGATAGATTCCCGCTTTAGTTCGACCGCGCTCACTACAAGTCGCGGGAATGACATAGTAGTGGGGGTGGTGGGAGCGGGAATGTTGGTAGGGAGGCCGGTGGCGGCGTGGTTGTCCGGGAAGGTGAAGAAGCTCACGATTTTTGACGAGGGGAGCGATTTGAGCGAGTTGTCCGAATACGATTTAGTGGTGACGGGAGTGGGGAAGGCGGGGATTATTAAACCCGATTATCTAAAAACTGGCGGCGGGGTTATAGATTTTGGGTATGAGGGCGGTAAAGGAGATTTAGACGCGAGTGATGAGGAAAGGTTAGAAAAACTGGCGTTTTGGACGCCGACGCCGGGGGGAACGGGGCCGATATTAGTGGCGAAGCTGTTTGAGAATTTTTATAAGTTAAATAGAGATTAGGTATACGGCGGCTTGCCGACATACTCTCGCTACCGTGAAAACTACCAGTTCCGATAGCTTCGCTATCGTGAATCCTCGATTTTTATGAATAAAAATCGGGACGAGAGTTTTCACTACGCCTCGGTCTCGCTCTCCCGACCTTAAGACAGGTCGGGAACCGTGCCCGCGAGACCTCGGATGCGCGCTCAAGTATGTCGGCAAGCCGCCTGATTTGACACAAATTTTTACTATAGGTTCTTGTCGCTGGTTGTTGTTTATTTAAAAAATTAGGAGGGAGAGATTATACATAATGTAGTTACCTCACGGTAACTTTTATTTTAGTAAATAAACGAGGATTTGATAACACAGAAAGGGTCAGTGAAAAATTATTATAAATATAGAACTTTTCGGGTATCTGCACTGTGCATTTTCAGCGCCGATACCCTTCTTTTTTTAGCAGATAAATAATATTTGTCTTTTAAAAGAAGATGTTTCTTGAAGAAATTAAAATCAGGGTGTCTGCGGGTCTGAATAGAAACTACAGATAGCTGACAGGGAAGAGTGATTGATTTTCGGTGTTGATGTCTGTACAATAGGGGCGGACTTTGAAAATACAACAAAGAAAAGAAAGGAGGTGGAAGAGATGGGGAAATTAGAAAACTGCTGCCGGTGTGGAGAGTTGGCGCAACTGGATGTCTTCAAGACATGTTCGAAGTGCGGGAAGAAGCGGCAGGAGTTGCTGAACGAAGCGCGGCCGCTGGCGGTAAAAAATCCAGACTTAACCTATCAAGAAATAGCGAATAAAATTGGCGCGGATGAAGAGGAGGTGCTGGCGCTGGTTTGGGGAGGATTTTTGAGGTGTGGGGTGGCAAAATGGGAGTGCCAGCAATGCGGAAAGAAGAATAAAAATTGCTGGATTTGCCAGCAATGCGGACGGGAGGCGGGTGAAGACCAGGTGACTCCGGAGCAGAAGGAGTTTTTAGAAGGAAGTCGGATGGCCCTACCGCGTCCATCGGAGAGGTCGGTGAGAGTGAAAGAGAGGACGAGCAGAAATAATATTAAGTTGCTAAAGTTAGGGATGTGAAAACCGCCAAGAGACATAAGGCGGTTTTTTTATTAATTTATTCCTGGGACTTTAGGGCGGAGAGGATCTGGTCTTTTATTTCCTTCAGAAGTTTCGGATTTTCTTTAAGAAAATTTTTGGCGTTATCAAAACCGACGGCGAGTTTAGTGTCGCCAAAAGAGAGAGAGGCGCCGGCTTTTTTGACAACGCCGTATTTAATGGCGGCGGTTAAAACATCGGCTTCGTAAGAGATGCCCTCGCCCCACATAATCATAAACTCGGCTACTTTGAAGGGAGGGGCGACTTTGTTTTTGGCGACTTTGACTTTAACTTGACTGCCGATAATCTCTTCGCCTTTTTTGACTTGAGCGATGCGGCGGACATCCAGACGGACGGAGGCGTAGAATTTCAAAGCGCGGCCGCCGGGTGTTGTTTCTGGATTTCCAAACATAATGCCGATTTTTTCACGGAGCTGGTTGATAAAGATGATGAGCGTCTGGGACTGACTGGTAATGGCGGTCAATTTACGGAGGGCTTGGGACATCATACGGGCCTGGAGGCCGACGTGAAAAGCGCCCATCTCACCCTCAATTTCGGCGCGGGGAGTCAGAGCGGCGACGGAATCAACGACGACGATGTCAATGGCGCGAGAGCGGACGAGGGATTCTAGAATGTTTAGCGCCTCTTCGCCGTTATCCGGCTGGGAAATAATAAGTTCATCGGTTTTTACTCCCAGTCGCTTGGCGTAGTCGGGGTCCATGGCGTGCTCGGCGTCAATATAAGCGGCGCGGCCGCCTTTTTTTTGGGATTGAGCGACAACGTGAAGAGCGAGGGTGGTTTTACCGGAAGATTCAGGGCCGTATATTTCCACAATTCGTCCTTTAGGCAGGCCGCCGACACCTAAAGCAATATCAAGGGAGAAGGAGCCGGTAGAGATGGCATCCACGTTGACTTTGCGAGTGTCACCCAGCTTCATAATAGAGCCCTCACCAAACTTGCTCTTGAGGTCGGCTAAAAGGTCGTCAATGCTGATGGAGGAGCGGTTGGATTCAGGTTGGGGTTTAGCGGTCATATTTTCACATATTATACTTGTCTCCGGCGGCAAGAGCAATTTTGACAAAAAACCCCGGCCGATGAATTGGCCGGGTATAATAGTTTGAAGTTTTATTGAGTGGTGGTGGCTTCGGCGTTTAGAGTTGAGGCGTCGGTGGGGGAAGTGGAAGAAGAAAAAGAAGACAAGGCGGATTCTTCACTGATGAGAGCGGTGATTTGGCGGGTGACGGTGGTGGCGCGGCCAAGAAGTTTTTTGGCGGTGATGGTGAAAGTGTTATCTCCTGACTCAAGGAACACATCTTTAGAAAAGCTGCCGCGGTTGTCGGTTTCTATTAAATCGTTATTGATGGTTATTTTGACGTTACGGCCGGTACTGCCGCGGATGGTATAGACGTTACTGGCGGCCGAGATGACGCTAGCGGCAGGGTCAAGAATGACAAGGGACGGTTTGCCAAAAAGAGTGTTCCAGCGGAAGGCAAGGTAGAGCAGAGCTAAAATAATGAGACCACCGGTAACGAGGATTTTGGTGTTGCTTAAAGTATCAATGGCAAAACGGTTGACGGGAAGGCGGTCTTCAAGGCCGGAAGTTTTGAGGCGGTATTCTTTTTTAAAAATTTCCCAGAGAAGTTCGCTGTCCAAATTAAGCACGCGGGCGAGACGGAGGAGATAGCCGTGCAGATAGGGAGCGGAGGGGAGGCGGTCATATTCTTCCCGAAGGAGGAGCTCTAGGTAGCGCTCGGGGACGCGGCTTAATTCGGCCAGTTTGCCGATAGCGATACCTTTTTCCTCAATGGCATTGAGGATTATTTCACGGAAAGATTGATCCACGATAGTAAATAAACTCTAAATCCTAAACTCTAAACAAATTTTAATATTCAAATAATAAAACGATAATCATTCGATTCGCGGAATCACTTAGGGAATAAGGGGAGGGATGGGAATAGGTGGGGGGCGAGCTCCGAAAAGAATTATAGGAATAATTCCACGGGGTGGGCAGGATTTATTCTTCTTCGGATTCTGGTGAGATGGCGGGGCCGATGTTGCTGTCGCCGCTTATATATACTTCGCGCGGCTTGGCGCCTTCACCCGGACCTACTATACCGCGCTCCTCCATAATATCAAGGAGGCGAGCGGCGCGAGCGTAACCCAGCTTTAGTCGGCGTTGGAGAAGGGAGGCAGAGGCTTTTTTAGATTCGCGGACGACGGTGATGGCTTCGTCCAGCATTTCGTCGTCATCGGCGTTATCAAACTGGTCAAAAATGCTGCCGGAGGAGGGCGGGGCGGGGGAGAGGGAGGGCGGAGAGGCGCCTTCGGGGCGGGCGTCAAATTCCGGAGCGGAGGCGGAGATCTCGGCGGTGATGGCGGTGTTGTGGTCGCGGATGAAGTCGGTAACGGCAGTCAGTTCTTCTTCGGTGATGAGGGCGCCTTGAATACGCAGAGGTTTAGAATGATTAGAGCTTAAAAGAAGCGTATCGCCGCCGCCTAAGAGTTTTTCGGCGCCGGAGGAGTCAAGAATGGTGCGGGAGTCAATTTGGCTGGCTACTTTCAGAGCCAGACGGGTGGTGATGTTGGCTTTAATAAGACCGGTGATAATTTCCACCGATGGCCGCTGGGTAGCAAGGATGAGGTGAAGGCCGACGGCGCGTGCCATCTGGGAGATGCGGACGATATAACCTTCCGTTTCTCTACCGTAAGAGGACATAAGGTCGGCCAGTTCATCAACGACAATAAGAATGTAGGGCAGTTTCTCGCCGTCGCGGCGGCGGCTGACTTTGTTATTGTAACTTTCCAGGTCACGAGCACCTTCTGCTTCCAGGAGTTCATAACGTTTTTCCATTTCGCCGATAGCCCAGCGGAAGACGCCAACCGCTTTTTTGTTTTGAGTGACGACGGGAGCGACCAGATGAGGAATATCGTGGTAATGGGAAAGTTCCACGCGTTTAGGGTCAATTAGAATAAGACGGAGGATTTCGGGGGAGTTTTTATAGAGAAGAGAAATAAGGATAGTGTGAATAGAGACGGACTTGCCGGAGCCGGTGGCGCCGGCGATGAGCAAGTGGGGCATTTTGCCGATATCTTCAGCGATGGGTTCACCGGTGACATCTCGCCCTAAAATGACGCCCAAGGAATCAGTATTTTCCCAAACGGGCGAGGCCATAAGATTGCCGAGGCGGACGATGGCGGCGGTCTTATTGGGAACTTCAATGCCGACTAAGGATTTGCCGGGGATGGGGGCCTCAATGCGGATAGGATGGGCGGCGAGCGAGAGCGCCAGGTCTTGGGAGAGGACGGTAATGCGGGAAAGCTTGATACCCTCGGCGGGTTTTAAGGTGTAGCGGGTGACTTTGGGGCCGATGTTAATTTCACCCATTTCTACCGGGATGTTAAAGCTTTCAAAAGTACGTTTGATGATGTTGGCATTGGCACGCAGGTCGCCGGCGTTGGCTTTTTCGCTGGAAGAGCGGAGAAGGTCAAGCGGCGGAGCAACGTAGCTGCCGAAGTCAATTTTGCGGGGGAGGTGGGGTGGGGGAGAGACGGGCGCTTCGCGGACGTTGAGCACTTCTTCTTTATCTTACTTTTTTTACGAATCTTGTTCCGCAGTGTTTTTTCCCGGCTCATTTTGAACGGCAGAGGAACCGCCGGTAATGTTTTTAAGTTCGCGGTCGGTTAAGCTGGCAGCAGCATCAGAAGAACGGCGGCGGAAGCGGAGGGGCAGGTTTAGGGTGATGAGAAAAGAGGCGACAACAAGAGCGGAGGTGATAATAATAGTGGCCGGGTAGCCAAAAAGATTTTCCACGGCGCCGGCGGCACTGCCAACTATCCCGCCATTTTGGGGAGAAATGATATCAATTAAACCGAGAGCAAAAAGGATGAGAAGAATACCACCGATTAGGGTGCGGCCAAGGGGGCGTTGGTCACTACCACCTAAAAGGAGAGAGGCGAGGAGAAGGAGAGTGACGGGAAGGAGAAAATAACCGATACCAAATAGTCCGGAGAGGATACGGTAGAGAATGGCGCCAGCCGGACCGGCTTTAGCAAAGGCGGAGAGGATAAGGACAAGCGAGAGAGCAAAGAAGATAACGGCGGCGGCGCTTTTTTTGGTGTCGGGGTGGAGAGGATGTTTTTCTGTTTCTTCCTCATCCCAGTCGCGGCGGTGTTTTTTAGAGTTTTTGGACATGGATATATTATAAACCCTAAACTCTAAATCCTAAACTCTAAACAAATTCAAAAATAATAAATTATAAGTTCAAAACAAAACAGCGTGACAGAGAGAATGGCTTATGGTAGAATACTACTCACAAAAATTATGGATATTGCTGATACGGAAAAAATAGAATTTAAAGACGCCCACGGGACGACGATGTTGATAGGGGAGGTGGTGGTTCAAATTATTAAGTTTGCTAAGGCGGCACCGCAGTACAAGTATGAGGTGGTGGTGGGAACGGACTCGGAGGCGGTTAACGACCGGCCGGGGGATTTAGTGACGGCGGTGGTGGTGCGGCGGGTAGGAAACGGCGGACGTTATTTTTGGCGGCGTTTTTCGGGCGGGCCGTTCCATACACTGCGTAATCGGATAATTGAAGAGGTAATGACGTCGCTTAGAGCGGCGCAGTTAGTGCTGGAAGCAATAGCGGAGGCGCTCAAGGGAACGGAGATGAAGTTTCATTTTGAGGTGCACGCCGATATCGGTGAAGAGGGCGAAACCAGGGAGATGATACAAGAGGTAACAGGAATGATACGAGCGCACAATTTGGATTTTTGCGTTAAACCGAATAGTTACGCGGCTTCGACGGTGGCGGACAGGCATGTATAGCGCTTAGGGGCGCAAACTCAAAACTCTAAATCCTAAACTCTAAACAAGTTTTAAATTTTAGAATTGTAGATTTAGAACTGGATTCCTGCTTTCGCAGGAATGATAATAAAAGAATTAGTTTCTTTTTGATTATGGATAAATTAGTAATAGACATTGAGACAAAAAACGCGTTCGCGGATGTGGGCGGACAGCAGTTTTTAAAAAATCTGGATATGTCTTTTTTGGGGGCGTATTCGTATAACGAGGACAAATACTTGTCTTTTTTTGAAGATGATTTTTCAAAACTGTCAGAATTTTTTTCCAAGGCGGGACTGATAATAGGGTTTGCCAGCAATCGGTTTGATATACCAATTCTAAGCAAGTACGTGAATTTGGATCTTTTAGCCGTACCGAGGATTGATATTTTAGACGAGATTGAGATGGCAAGCGGAAGGCGGGTGGGACTGGATTTGCTGGTACAGATAAATCTGGGAATGAAGAAGACGGCGCATGGACTCAAAGCAATAGAGTTTTACCGCAACGGACAATTTAAGGAGCTGGAGGAATATTGTTTGCAGGACGTGCGGGTGACGAAAGAGCTTTACGACTTAGTGAGGAAGCAGGGTTACGTGCTGGTGCCGGACAGGTTTTCGGGGGAGAATGAGAGGGTACAGCTTGATTTTGACGAGGGGGAGATGGTGAGTAAGCAGAGTTTGTTTTAGAGATGCGAGTGAATGGAGTAGGCGAGATAGAGGAGTAGCGGCTTCGGGCGGCTTTTCCCATAAGACACGTGTATTTTTCCGCTGAAAAATCACTCTGACTCGCACCGTCGTGCTCCGCGCGGTCTTATGGAAAAAGCCGTCCTTGCCTCAATATGCGTTAATTATTATTCTTAAAGCCGTATCTTAAACTTGCATCTCTGGGGGTGGGAGATTGGTAAGAGGAAAGGAAGAGAAGTGGGCGGTAGTATATAATAGAAAAATATGAAGAAAAAACTTTTAATATTGGCTTTTACGGCTTTTTTGGCTTTTAGTTTGTACGCGGTTTATCCGCGGCAAGCGAAGGCGAATTTGTTTTATGATTTGTGGCAGTCGTTTAAGTCCCAGGTTTTGGCGACACCGGAGGTGACGAGTGAGCCGGTGGATACGGCAGTGGAAAGCGAGGCACCGGCGACGGAGGAAAAGAAAAACACCGAACTTTATAAACCGGCAGAGGATTATGAGGAGGCGGTGATAAAGGCGGCGGAAACAGCGGAGCGGTCGGTGGTATCCATTATCGTTACTAAAGAACTGGCGGTGATTGAGCGGTGCACGGGCGGGCCGCTATCTAATATTCCGTCGGAGTTTAAACAGTTTTTTGATTTGCCGGACGATTATTCCGGGCAGTGCAGCACGGAAAAGCGAAAACAGGAGGTGGGGGGAGGAAGCGGATTTATTGTTTCCGCGGACGGACTGATTTTGACCAACAAGCATGTGGTGGCGGACAAGAGCGCGTCTTATACAGTAGTAACAAGCAATGGAGACAAGTATGAGGCGAGGGTGCTGGCGCGGGACCCGGCGCTGGATTTGGCGGTGGTAAAGATTGACGCCAACAGGGCAATGCCGGCGGTGAAGCTGGGGAATTCCGATACGGTAAAACTCGGACAGACGGCGATTGCAATCGGCAACTCATTGGGGGAATTCGGAGGGACAGTTTCGGTGGGAGTGATTTCGGGATTGGCGCGAACGATTACGGCTTCGGGCGGTGGCAGCACGGAGCGAATTGAGGGAGTTTTTCAAACGGACGCGGCAATAAATCCGGGCAACTCGGGCGGGCCGCTCTTAAATCTTAAGGGCGAGGTGATTGGGATAAACACGGCGATGGCGAGCGGCGCGGAGAATATCGCTTTTGCCATTTCTATAAACCAGGCCAAGCGGGATGTTGAGTCGGTCAAAAAAAGCGGCAATATAGTAACGCCTTATTTAGGCGTGAGATATTTGGAGGTGGATGAGGAGATAGCCAAAGAGAGAGGACTGAACATTACCCAGGGAGTGCTCTTGGTGGCGGGAAGAGGCACACCGGCGGTTATGCCGGGGTCGCCAGCGGATAAGGTTGGTCTTAGAGCGGGAGATGTAATCGTGTCAGTGGGAGGAAAGGAAATAACAGCGGAGGCGTCACTTGGTTTTTTAGTTCAGCAGTATGAGGTGGGGGAGCAGGTGGAGGTAAAGTTTGTGCGAGATGGTAAGGAGTATGGGGTGAGGGCGACTTTGGAGGGTCGCGAGGGATAGTTGTGAATTGTTAAGTTTATATGGGACCAGCTATCTCTTTGTTGGACACGGGTATTTTTTTGCTAAAAAATCCCTCTGACTCGCACCGTCGTGCTCCGCGCGGTCCAACAAAGAGATAGCTGGCCTCTTATAGCATAAGGGTTAAATAATAGAGAATAGAGAACCTGTTTTATAGCGACCCTTTTGTTGTTGGTTAGGGGGGGTGATTATTTAAGGAGAGATTTGAGAGCGGAGAGGAAGGTTTTGATTTCGGAGGCGGTGTTGTAGAAGGCGAGGGAGACGCGGAGGGCGGGGGGAAGGCGGTATTTGTTAAAGTAGTAAGAGTTGCAGAAATTGCCGGAGCGG